>JANMZX010000098.1:0-5453 GCA_031383745.1 Rhodoferax sp.
CAAGGCTTCGAGCGGGTGACGGCCTGCAGCAACGGCGTGGGCTTTGTTTCAGGCGAGGCCCGAGCGGACTTCGGCACGCTCGGGGTGACAGCACGGGCAGCATCGTCACTTCCTGCGTCGCAGGCCATTGTTCAGTTCACCGTGGCCGAGTTGGACGACACCGTTACCTTCACCTCGTCGAACCCGGGCGAGACCAGCACCTCGGTCGCGCTGAACCTCCACCTCACCGGCCAGTTCTCGAACTCGGGTTTCACCGGCGGGACGCTCGAAAGCGCCGGCCAGTTCGGAAGCGCGCAGTTCCAGTTCGTTCTCAGCCAGGGCAGCACGCCGACGTCACTGATCGGCCTGAGCTTCATCAGCGGCGTCCTCAACGCCCCGGCCGGGCAGACCGACGCGCGACTGCGCACTGCGTCCGTGGTGGTGCCGCTGGGTGTGCCGGTGCAACTGCGCATGACGCTGAAGGCGCGCTCGTTTTCGGTCGGCCAGGGCAACTTCGCCCACACCGAGTTCGGCGACACCTTCGGTTTACCCTTGGACTCCAATGCGTTCGAGCTCACCCCGGGCGTAACGGCCAACTCCGGAACCTGGCTGGTCGACAACCGGCGCGTCAGCGCTGTTCCCGAACCCGCCACCTGGGCCGTGATGCTGGCCGGCCTGGCAGCTGTCGCCGGCGCGGCGCGCCGCCGGCGCGGCTGAGCTCGTCGGGTCCTGCTCAGAACATGCACTGGACGGCGGCTGCAGCCTCGGTGGCTGGTTGACGGCGGCCGGTGGTGGGTGCGCCGTCCATGGATTTGTGCGTCACATTGCCGAACTTCCAAGGCATACGTGAACGACCGGTCAGGAGCCGGTAGTTGCGAAAGTCGAACGTCGCTTGGCAGTCTAAAGCGGGCAATGCCCGGTGACGCCCTGTACGCCAGGCGCTGCGCCACAACTCCGCCGTCAAAGCACCCACTCCCGCCCAGGCAGTATGCCCACGCCACGTCCGCCGTGGCATGCACCTTGCGCGTCACTCCCCCTGTCGCCCCGAACCATGGCGCTGCGCCGGGTTGGCGAAGCGCACACGGTAGAACGTGCGCCGATCCTGGTCGATGAAACGCAGGTAGGGGTTGTCCCAGGAATAGCTGGCGCTCCATACATCGACCAGCATGCGGCCGTGTACCAGCATGACCTCGACCTGCCCCTCTTCCAGCGCGAGGTCATAGATGAAGTCGCTCACGCCCACCTTGGCGCGGCCCTTGGACAGAAACACGTCAGCGGCGCCGCAGTGGAGCGGCCCGGCCACCACGGCCGTGCACAATTCACCGGCATACAAACCGTCCGCCGGCACCGGCTGCAAGGTCGAGCAGCCGGCCAACGCAAGGGCCAGAGCGCATCCGAAGATCCTTGGTGCAAAGCAGCATCCCATCGCCGGGATTATTGCGCCAGGCGCCCCCGCCCGCCGGCATTCCCGGGCGACCATTCGACACCGGACGGCCCCGCCACATACCTCTCGGCCCATCAGAGCGGTGAATGGCCACCATCACCAACATCAAGTGGCCTCGGTCAGGGGTACCCCCTAGCATGGTCCCCAAGCCGCTATGTCGCGGTGGGGCAGCTATCCGGGAGGGCAGCATCATGCATGGCTACATCGACAACGAGTACACACAACCACGGCTGGGCCGGTCACGCATCGGCGTGGCGCCGGTGGCGGCAAGCACGCCGGCGCGCACGCACGCAGCCGGCCGCATCCGGCGGTTTTCCCAGGCACTGCTGGCCACGCTGGTGTCGACACTGGTCATCGTCGCCGACCGCATGGTCGACGCGTGGACCAGTGGCGGTCTGCTGGTCGCGCTGGTGGTGCTGTGGCTGTCCGTCTTTCTCGGGCTGGTGCTGTTCTCGCGGGTCAGCGCGCGGCTCGCCGTGTGGACCAATGCGGCCTGGCGCGACGCGGTCCGCCGCACCGAGCCAGCCCTGGCGCCTGACGCGCGGCAGGGATGAGGCATCCGTGCGGCCTCGGGTCGCCCCAGGCCAGCCGGTTCATGGCCGCGCCGACTCGCGTTCGCGCAGCTTGAAGCGCTGGATCTTGCCGGTGGCGGTCTTGGGCAGATCGTCGACGAATTCGATCTGGCGCGGGTATTTGTAGGGCGCCAGCCGCTCCTTCACGAAGGCCTGCAGGTCGGCCTCGCTGGCATGTGCGCCCGTCTTGAGCACGACGAAGGCCTTGGTCCGGGTGAGCCCGTCGGCATCGGGTACACCGATCACGGCGGCCTCCAGCACCGCCGGGTGTCGCACCAGCGTGGCCTCGACCTCGAACGGCGACACATAGATGCCGCTGACCTTGAGCATGTCGTCGCTGCGCCCGCTGTAGGTGTAGCTGCCGTCCGCATTGCGCAGGTATTTGTCGCCGCTGCGGGTCCACGCGCCCTGGAAGGTCTCGCGCGACTTGACGCGGTTGCCCCAGTACATCAGCGCGGCGCTGGGCCCCTGGATAAACAGGTCGCCGGTCTCGCCGTCGGCTACCGGCCGGCCGTCGTCGCCACGCAGTTCGATCTCGTAGCCCGGCACCGGCCAGCCGGTGGTGCCGTAACGCACCTGGCCGGGGCGGTTGGACAGGTAGACGTGCAGCATCTCGGTGGAGCCGATGCCGTCCAGGATGTCGATGCCGTACTGCGCGGAAAATCGCTCGCCGAGCTCACTGGGCAGGGCCTCGCCGGCAGAGGACGCCAGCCGCAGGTTCACCTCGGCGCGTGCGGGCAGGTGGGGCGATGCCAGCATGCCGGCGAAGCCGGTGGGCGCGCCATAAAACACCGTGGGCTTGACGCCGCCGACCTCGCCGCGCCAGCGCCGGAAGGTGGCGTCTGGCGTGGGGCGCTCGGCCATGAGGATGGTGGTCGCGCCCACACTCAGTGGAAACGTCAACGCATTGCCCAGCCCGTAGGCAAAGAACAGCTTGGCAGCCGAGAAACACACGTCGTACTCGCGCAGGCCCAGCACCGGCGTGCCATACAGTTCAGCGGTCCAGTAGGGGTTGGCATGGCTGTGCAAAGTGCCCTTGGGCCGCCCGGTCGAGCCCGACGAATACAGCCAGAACCCCGGGTCGTCCGGCCCGGTGGCCGCTGGCGCGTCAAGCGGTGCGTGTTGTGCCAGCCAGCTGTCCATGGCAACGCTGTCGGCGGCCAGCGCGGCAGCCGGCCGGGCCACCACCACCCGGCGCACTTCGTGGTCGGCCTGTGCCATCGCTGCGCGCAGCACGGGCAGCAGCGCATCGGACACCAGCACCGCCTGGGAGCGGCTGTGCCGCAGCATGTAGGCGTAGTCGTCGGCTGTCAGCAGCGTGTTGACCGCCACCGGCACGATGCCGGCGTACAACGCACCGAGAAAGGCCACCGGCCACTCGCAGCAGTCGTGCATCAGCAGCAGCACGCGCTCCTCGCGGCGTATGCCATCGGCCAGCAGCGCAGCGGCGGTGCGACGGATGGCGTCGGCCATCTGGCCAAAACCGAGGCTTCCGTTGTCGTCGACATAGGCGGTCTTGGCCTGGCGTCCCAGGTTGCGGGTGATCAGGTGCTGGGCAAAGTTGAAAACCTCGCCCGGGGCTTCTATCGATGGATGCTTGGTCACGATGGTCTCCTGGCCTGGTGGGTGCTGGCTTGCTTGGCGGGCGAATATGAACTATTCTGCGTGTCCGGACCATAATAAGTTTTCTGACCCATGTCAAGCACTATATTGCATAAAGAGGCGCCTGCAGCCCGTTCCGAAGCGCAGGAGGACAAGCACCCGTTCTTGCTCGCCCTGGGTGATCGCGTGCGCAACCTGCGCGCCCGTCGCGGCATGACCCGCAAAGCGCTGGCGCTCGCCGCCGACGTATCCGAGCGGCATCTGGCGAACATGGAATACGGGGTCGGCAACGCCTCGGTTCTGGTACTGCTGCAGGTGGCAGGTGCCCTGCAGTGCCCGCTGGGTGAACTGATCGGCGACGTGACGACATCCTCGCCCGAGTGGCTGCTGATCCGCGAACTGCTGGAACAGCGCGACGAAGCCACGCTGCAGCGGGTGCGGGTCGCCATCGGGGACATGCTCGGCACCGGCGGCGCCCATGCCGCGGCGCATGCGCGCATCGCGCTGGTCGGCCTGCGCGGCGCGGGCAAGTCCACACTCGGCCTGATGCTGGCGGAGGACCTGGGTTTTCCGTTTGTGGAACTGAGCCGCGAGATCGAGAAGTTCGCCGGCTGCAGCGTGGCCGAAATCCAGGCGCTCTACGGTGTCAACGCCTACCGCCGCTACGAGCGCCGCGCCCTGGAGGAGGCGATCCAGATCTACCCCGAGGCCGTGATCGCCACCCCCGGCGGGCTGGTGTCGGACGCCGCCACCTTCAACCAGTTGCTGTCGCACTGCACGACGGTCTGGCTGCAGGCTGACCCGGAGGACCACATGGCCCGCGTCACCGCCCAGGGCGACCTGCGGCCCATGGCTGCCAGCCGCGAAGCCATGCAGGACCTCAAGGGTATCCTGCTGGGCCGTGCGGCGTTCTATTCCAAGGCCCAGTACCGGCTGGACACCAGCGCGCAGGATCTTGGGGCCACGTTCCAGGCGCTGCGCACCCTGGTGCGTGGTGCCTTGCAGTTGCCCGCATGAAATATCTTGCTGCGATGGATGTGTGACTTGACTTGCGCCAACAATATGCATTATTATTCGTGCATCCCGCATCCAAAAATGCATTTTGTTGCATATTTCACGAGGTGACTGCATGAGTTCAGACCCCCGCGTCGACTACCAGACCGACCCTTCCCGCTACCGCCACTGGAAGCTCGACTTCGACGGCGCGATCGCCACGCTGGCCGCCGATTTCGATGAAAACGCCGGCCTGCGACCGGGCTACAAGCTCAAGCTCAACAGCTACGACCTCGGTGTCGACATCGAACTCAACGACGCGATCAACCGCATCCGCTTCGAGCACCCCGAGGTCCGCACCGTGGTGGTCACCAGCAACAAGGACCGCGTGTTCTGCTCCGGTGCCAACATCTTCATGCTGGGCGTGAGCAGCCACGCCTGGAAAGTCAACTTCTGCAAGTTCACCAACGAGACGCGCAATGGCCTGGAGGACTCCTCGGCCCACAGCGGCCTCAAGTTCCTGGCGGCCGTGAACGGCGCCTGCGCCGGCGGCGGCTACGAGATGGCGCTGGCCTGCGACGAGATCATCCTGGTGGACGACCGGTCCTCCGCGGTGAGCCTGCCCGAGGTGCCCCTGCTGGGCGTGCTGCCCGGCACCGGCGGCCTGACGCGCGTGACCGACAAGCGCCATGTGCGGCACGACCTGGCCGACATCTTCTGCACCAGCGCCGAGGGTGTGCGCGGGCAGAAGGCGCTCGACTGGCGCCTGGTGGACCACATCGCGAAGCCGCAGGTGTTTGCGCAGAAGGTGCGCGAGCGCGCCCTGCAGCTGGCCGAGAAGAGCGACCGCCCGGCGACTGGCA
>JANMZX010000106.1:0-16376 GCA_031383745.1 Rhodoferax sp.
AAGCCCGCGCCAAGCGCGCCGCTGATCATCATGATCTTGGTGTCGTCCGATGCCCTGACGACCGCGTCGCCACCGGCATTCACCGAGCCAAGGATTGATGCGTTGGTGGTGTTGTTGATGGTCAGCACGCTGATGCCGCCACCCACACCGACCGTACCGCCAGCGGCCAGGCCCATGCCGATCATCAGCACGTCTTCGGTGGCATGTGCGTCGACGCGCACATCGTCCTTGGCCCAGACGTCGGCACCGGCGCCAATCGTGGCCAGGGTGTCGATCGACAACACCGTCACGTCCACACCGGGCGCCACACCCACCGCGCCACCGAGTCCAGCACCGGCCGCCAGCGCCACATGGTGGAAGTCGCTCACCGCGCTGACCGAGACGGTCTGCCCGGTAGCCGCGCCGCTCTGGTCGACGTTGACCTTGGCCGTGCCGCCAATGAAGGCACGGGTGTCGACATTGACGATATTGACCGCCGCCGCCACCGCCACGCCCACTGCGCCACCGCCACCCACAGCTGCAGAGTAGGTTTCGATGTCGTCGCGGTTGGTCGCGGAAACAGCCACCCCGGACACCGTGGTGGTGGCGGCGCTCAATGTGCGCTCGCCGGTCGCTTTCGGGCTGCTGCTGCCGCCGGCCTCCTTGCCGTTGGAGTCGACGTCGGACACATTGGGCGAGTCCACCTCACCGGCGTCCTTGAGCTGGCTGGTGTTCTTGCTGCGGGAGTCCTGTGCTTCCAGGATGTCGATCTTCTCCAGCGCATGGTCGGCGTCAACATCGGCCACACCGGCACTGGTGAGGTCGACGCGGGTCACCAACTGGTGGTTGGTGCCGGTTGCTCCGGCGGAGAGTTGGACGCGGCCGTCGGTCGCGTCGGGGTTGACAGCGCCTACTTTGGCGTCGGGCTTGGCCTTGGCATGTTCCTTGGTGTCGAAGAAGCTGACCGTGTCGCCGTCGACCCGCACGTAGTAACTGGTATTGGTGGTGAGACCACCAATGGCCTGCCCTGCCGGATCTTTTCGGTAGGTCACCTTGTCCCCGGTGCTCAGGCCATGGTTCGGCCCCAGCGCCAGGGTGTCGTTGACGGCATCGACCGCATCGACCACCGTTGGATCCACCGTGACGTCGCCGAACAGGGCGTTGTCGCGCGAGTTGTAGAAACTTGCCTTGCCGGCATCGATGCGCACGAAGTACTTGCCGCCGTCATCGAGGCCGCCGACTTCGGTATTGTTCTCCCCCACACCCTTGCGGTAGGTCACCAGATCGCCGTTGGCAAGGCCGCTCGATCCGCCGACGGCGACCGTGTTAGCAGCGATGTCCACGTTGCCGGGAACGAAGCTCACCTGGACCGGCGGGGCGTCGGCGACGAAACTCACGTCGTAGGCCCCCGTCACGACCGACAGACCAGCAGTCTGGCCGTCGCCGGTCACTTTGGCGCCATTGCCGATGAAGGCTTCGGTGGTCTTGTTGATCACCGACACAGTGGCCGCCGCACCTACGCCCACGCTGCCGCCCACCGCGATGGTCGCGACGATCTTGTCCATCTCGGTACGGTCGTCTGCGGTGATGCGGACTGTCCCGAGCGCGTGCACGTTGCCCTCGCCCAGGGAATCCGGAGCGCCCTGGTCGTCACCGATGAAGGCGCGTGTCGTCAGGTTCAGCACGTGCACGCTGGCGTTGACGCCCACACCCACACTGCCACCCACGGCCACACCCGCAGCCACGGAGGTGATGTCTTCATCGGAGCGCGCATTGACGTCGATGTCGCCGTCCACCAGGGAGGTGACGCCCGAGTCGATGGAAGCCGTGGTGCTCTTGATCAGCGACAACACGTCGGCGCCCACCGCCACACCAACCGAACCGGCGGCCGCGACAGAACCCGCCACCGAGATGATGGTGGTGTCGTCGGACGCCAGCACGGCAACATCGGGCACGCCCGGGTCCGCGCCGTTCTGGGCATTGACCGTGGCGCCGGGGCCGACGGTCGCGCTGGTGGTTTCGTTCAGTACGTTGATCGTGGGTGCCGCAGCCACGGCCACATTGCCAGCGGCGGCGCCGGCAGCGGTGATGGCAATCATGTCTTCAGTGGAGACGGCCGAAACCAGCACACCGTCCACACCGGCCGAATTGACCGTGTTGAACGCGCCGATACGCGCCGTCACCGTGTCGGTATGCACAAAGGTGGTGTTGGCCACACCCACGCCGACACTGCTGCCCACGCCAATCGCACCGGCGACCATCAGGGAGTCCATGGCGCCCTGCGCTTTGACAGTGAAGTTGCCGCCAGCCGTCAGCGTGCTGCCATCGCCGTCATTGGCGTCCATATCGCCGTCGTCGGCCTGCGTGCTGTCGACCGTGTAGGCCTTGGTTTCGGTCAACAGGACCTGCACCGCAATGGAGCCGGCCACACCCACGCCACTGGTGCTCAGACCGAAGGTGCCGGCGATCGACGTGATGTTGTCATGCGAGCTCGCGGTGATGTCGATATCGCCACTGGTGGCTTCGATGTCGGCGTCCTTGCCGACCCATGCGGTGGTCTTGCGGGTGGTCACACCCACGTCCAGGCCGATGCCCACACCGGCGTTGCCGCCGACGGACAGGGCCAGGCCACCCGCGCCGCTGGTCAACGTCAGCGCGTCGGTGGCCGACACCTCGACATCCTGTCCCGCGGTGACGGTGGCGTCATGCTCGATGCTGGCATGGGTCTCGATCAGGAACACGTTCACGCTGGACGATCCACCGATGGCCGATCCCCTGCTGGCGGCCACACCGGCGGCAAAACTGGTGACAGCCACGGTGCCGATGATCGGCAGCGTCTCGCTGATGGGCAGCAGCGAGGAGTCGGCCGTCACATGCACGGAACCGCTGGCGGAGACTTCTGCCGTGTGGCCGATACTGGCCCTGGTGTCCTGCCCATTGACAATGTTGACGGCCACGGCAATACCGATGCCGGCACCGCCGCCCTTGGTGCTGAGCGCCGCACCACCGGCAATGTTCTGGATCTCGTTGAGGCTTTCAGCCTGCACATCCACATCGCCAGCGGTTGCGTCCAGGGACGCGTGGTGGCCGATGGTGGCGCTGGTGTCCTGGTCGATGTAGTTGAGCGAGATCGATCCACCAATTGCTGTCTTGCCAGACGCGGCGCCCGCCAGCGCCCGGGACTGGAAGGTGTTGGTCTCGCCGGTGACCATGCCGGCTTCGACATCGATGCTGCCGGCCGTCAGGTCGGCATAGTTGCCCACCGTGGCGCTGTTGGTGAGCAGCGCAATGTTGACGCTGACCGCGGCCGCCACCCCGGTGTCGGCGTCGGTGTTGGTGGCGGTCGACAGGCCCTGGCCGATCACATCGGCGGCCGCACTGGCGCGCACCGCGAGGTCGCCGCTCGCGACGATCACCACGCTGTCGGCCAAAGTCGCCGTGTTGACGGCTTTGAGGTAGTTCACTGCGATCGATGCCGCGACAGCAGGGCCGTCGCCACTGGAAGCGCTGTTGCTGGACTGCTTGTTCGAGCTGCCGTCGGCATCGGACACGCCTTTGGACTGTGCATCGCTATCCGGCTTGTTGGAAGTGCCGGACTTGCCTGTGGCGAAGTTCGACTGCGAGTTGGTCTCCTCCTCGGAGTTCTTCGATGCGTTGCCGCCGTCTTCATCCCCGTTGTCGTCCTTGGATGCGCCCGAAGCGCTGGCCCGCGAGATCGCGCGCACATCAGACTGCGAGGTCGCCGTGACGTTCACGTCGCCGGCATTGTCGAAGCTGCGTTCCAGCTCGGCGGTGGTGGTGTTGGTGACGATGTTCAGGCCGATGGCCACACCGACTGCCGCCTTTTTGCCGGCGGCCGAGCCGCTGCCGGTAGTGATGGCCGAACTCGACAGGCTGGCCTCGGCACCCAGGTCGCCCGTGGCCCCGCCGAGGGTGATGGTGCCACCGGCACCGCTGCCAATGTGCGCACGCGTGGTGTTCTCGACAACCGCAATCGCAATCGCCGCGCCGATGCTGGTGCCGCCGCCGCTGGCGCCGTTCTCGGTCGTGGTGATCGCGTCACTGGTGGTATCGGCCGACACCAGGAAGTGCCCGGTGCTGCCGGTGACGGTTTCGCCGTCCTCGATCTCGGCAATCGTGTCCACCAGCAGGATGTTGAGCGCAAAGGACGCACCCACGCCCACGCTTTCGCCCTGCGCGCCACCGGTCACGCCGGACGGCGCCGCATTGAGCAGGCTCTCGGTGGCGCTGGCCGCGTGGATGTCGACATCCCCGCCGGTGAGCGTGATCACAGCCGCGTCGGCCGTTGCGCTGCCTTCGTTCAAGCCGACCACGGCCAACGCGTCGATGTTCACCACACTGATGGCCACCGACCCGGCCACGCCGATGTCGCCACCGCTGGCGCCAGACAGGGCCTCGGCGCGCATGGTGTGGGTGGCATCAACCAGCTTCTGCGCCGGATTGCCGGCGTCGCCCAACACGATCGCCTTGCCTGCCAGCGCATCTTCGCGGCTGGCGGCGAGCTCGGCCCGCTCGTCGTTGATGACAATCACGTAGTAAGTCGTGCCGTCGTCCAGGCCGCCCATCTCGGCACCACCACCATCGACGTAGGTCACCGCGTCGCCGGTGCGCAGGTTGTGGTCTTCGCCCAGGGCCACGACGCGGTGGTTGCCGGTATCGAACACGATTTCGTCTTCCAGCAGGCCGTAGATGCCGCCATATTCGAACTTGTGGCCGGTACCGGTGCCGGCGGAGCCGCTCAGGTCGACCCGGCCGCCGGTCGCCACGTCCCCGCCGGCCTTGGCGTTGGCTTCTCCCTCGTCATCGTCCGCGCCCGTGTACAGGGTGATCGTTCCGTCGTCGCCAACGTTGGCGAAGTAGTCGTCGCCGTCGGTCAGCCCGCCGATCTCGTCACCCGAACCCTTTTGGTAGGTGACCTTGTCGCCGGTGCGGATGCCGTGGCCCTTGCCGATGAAGATCGAGTCCGCCGTCTGGTCAACCACCGGCACCTCGGTGGTCTCGAAGCTGACTTCGCGCTCGGCCATGGTGGCCTCTGCCGTCAGACCATCGGCGGTGACGACAGCACCAGCCCCGACGTAAGCCTCGTTGTGCACGCTGACCACATTGACCGCGATGCCCACGCCCACCCCGGTCCCGCCATCGCTGGTCGCAGCGCTGCCATCGGCGCTGGTCACGCTGTCGGTCAGGTTGCTGGCGTGCAGCACCAGGTCACCGGTGCCGCCGTTGGCGCCGGCAGTCACCGTCCGGAACTCGGGCAGGTAAGCGCGCGAGGTGGAGCTGACCACCGACACCGCGACGGCGCCCGCCACGCTGACCGACCCCGCCGAGGTGTCGGATTTGGCGCCGTCGGTCTTCTTGGTCCCGCCCCCATCGGCCTCGGTTTCACCGCCGTTATCGGTGGACTTCTTGTTAGCGAACTCCTCCTGCTCGCCGACCTTGGAGTCCGGCGACTCCGTCGGGCTGCCGTCTTCCTCCTCACTCTCGCCGCCGGCCACACTGGCGCGCGCCGCCGCACGGTTGACCGACACGGTGCTGGCCAGGAAACGCACCGCGCCACCGGCCGTGATGTCGCGCTGGGTGGTGGCGATCGCCGAGTCGCTGTTGATCGTCAGCGCGATCGAGATGCCCACGCCGGTGTCGCCGGACTCCGTGTCGCCTGCGGCATCGGTGAGCACGGAGCCTTCATGGGCCGCGCTGGCCTCGAAGGTTCCGTCGAGCACCAGTGCGGGCGTGCCGGCCAGCAACTCGGCGCGGGTGTCGTTGTCCGACACGGAGATCGCCACTACGGGCGTGATCGCCGTCTCGCCGGCAGAGCCGCCTTCGGCACTGGTGCTCATGGCGTTCGAGGAGGACGCCGACAACGTCACGTTGTCGGCGTCGGTGAAGGTGACGGTATCGCCAATGACGGCGTCGGTGTCGGTCTCGCCGATGTTGAGCGCGATCGACGCGCCCACTCCGATGGCACCGCCGCCACTCTGCTTGCCGCTGGACTTGACGCTGTTGACGACAAAATTCTCGGCCGTGAGTGACACGTCGCCGCCGGCATTCAAGGTCACGTCCGCGTCATCGGCGATCTTCGCCTGGGCACGGCTGATCGCCACGTTGATGGCCAGGGCGCCGGCCACACCGGTGTCGGCGCCGCTGGAGCCGGAGGTGGCCTCGGCGTTGAAGGTGTGCAGCGTGTCGCCGTCGACATCGGCCACCAGGGCTTCGACCGTCACGCCATCGGCGGTGACGGTGCTGTCGCCGAGGATCGCATCGTTGGTGACGATGGCGACGTTGACGGCGACCGCGATGCCCACGCCGGTGCCGGTGGGGCCGCCGCCAGATTCGAAGCCGTGGGCGGTGCCTGTCGGCGCCGGCGAGGCCGTGAGGTCGACGCGCCCGTCATTGCCGCCGGCATCAGCGTTTTCTTTGGTGTCGTAGAGTTTGACCACGTTGCCATTGACGTTCAGGAAGTAGGCGGCACCGTCTTCCAGGCCCTCGATCGCACCGCCTGGGTCCTGGCGGTAGATCACCTTGTCGCCAGTGGCGAAGCCATGGTCCGGCCCGAGGTTGATGGTGTCGTTCCCTGCGCTGACCTTGCCGCCAGTGGCGTCAAATGCCACGGTGCGCGCCATCACCGTGCTGGCGTCGGCCACCGCCTCGGCATCCGTGTTGTTCTCGGACTTCAGGGTCAGCGTACCGTCGCTGGTGGATGTGCCGGCATCGATCGTGAGCCCAGCGGGTATCGCGGCCCGGGCGGTCGTTTCCTGCACCGTGACCGCCACCGCACCCGCCACCTGCACTTTGTTGCCACCCCCACCTTCGGCGGAGGCGCCGTTCGTGCTCGGGGTGTTGCTGGCATCACCGCCCTTGCTCGTGGCGCGGCCGGTGGCGAAATCCTTGTTCTGCTTGGTCTTCTTGTTGACTCCGCCCTCGTCCTCGTCGGGAGAACCGTCGGCCGGCTTGTCGGCCTCGTCGCCACCGGCGACGCTGGCCTTGGCCTTGCTGCTGTTGGCCGAAGTGTTGCGCGCAGTGAGCGCTATCAGGCCGCCGGCGCTGAGGTTGCGCGCCGTGGTGGCCACCGCCAGGTCCGATCCGATGCCCAGCGCCAGCGAGATGCCGACACCGGTACTGCCCGATTCGGTCGAGCCCTCGGCCGTGGTCCTGGTCGAACCGCCGTGGCTGACGCTCACCAGCAGGTCATCTCCCACAGTCGTAGTGCCATTCGCCGCCAGGGTCCCCAGATTGGCCAGGGTTTCGTTGTTCGACACCGAGATCGCGATCACCGGTGTGACGGCCGTGGCGCCCGCGGAGCCACCTTCGGCGGTGGTTTCCATGGTGTTCCTGGAGGATGCCGACAGCGTGACGTCGGTCGCGCCCGACAGGTTGGCGCCGTTCTGGATCAAGGCATCGGTATCGGTTTCGCCGATATTGAGCGCGAAACTTGCGCCGACGCCGAGGTCGCCGCCACCGGCCTGCTTGCCGGTGGACTTGGCGGTACTCTCGATGAAGTTCTCGGCGCTCACCGTGACGTTGCCACCGCCGTTGATGGTGACCACGGTATCGGCCCGGACCATCGCCGACGCTTCGCTGATCACCACGCCCAGTGCCAGGGCGCCTGCAAAACCGGTCGCGCCGCCACTGGCGCCGGCGACAGCGGTCACATCGAAACGGCTCAACTTGCTGGCGTCGGTAAAACTGTGGCCGGTCGGGCTTGCCATCAAGAGATTGCCGATGTCCACCCGACCGGCGGGCAGCCCTGCAATGGCGTCTTCAGCCGAGGTGTCGTACAGCTTGATCGATCCGTCATCCTGCACCGACACGAAGTAGCTGTCGCCATCCGTCAGGTTTGTGATGACACCGGCCGCTCCGCCCTGATGGTGGTATACGACCTCGTCGCCGCTCTTGAGCCCGTGCCCGCCGCCCAGCAAGTTGATCTTGTCTGTACCGGCGCTCACATCCGCCTTCTTGAAGTCCATGCCGCGATCGGCCATGAGCGCCGTCACGTTCATGCTGCCGGCCTCCAGGCCGCTGCCATCGACGTAGGCGTGGTTGTCCAACACATCCACCCCAATGGCCACGGCGATGCCGACGGCGGTGCCGTTGGCGCCGGTGATCACCGTATTGCCGCCATCGGCAACCGTGGACGCCTTGTTGATCGCCTGCGATGCCACGTTGAGCAGGCCGGTGGAGTGCACGTGGCCAGAGGTATCGACAAACGCCGCACTGTCGCTGGTCAGCGTCCCGACCGCCACCGCGCCGGCGAAGTCGACGCTGCCGCTGCTGGTGGCGGCCCCATTGCCAGAAAGCGCCGACTGGGAGTTGTTTCCGGCGCCGTTCGTCGCACCACCGGCGGTCGACTTGGCCAGCGCGGTGAGCGTATTCTGCGACGACGCAGTCACATCCACTGACGCCGCATCGACGGTCGCGCTGCCGCCGATCGAGGCTTCGGTATCGCCGGTGACCACCGCCAGGCCCAGTGTGGCGCCGGCGCCTCCGGGGCTGCCATCGGCCAGGGCTGCCGCCACCACGACGTTGTTGGCCATCAGCGTGAATGCACCGGTCACATCGAGCACCGCGTCACCTGAGACCTGCGCAGTGGCGTTGCTGACGACGATCACGCTGGCGACCGCCGCGTCGGTGTTCGTCGCCATCTTGCCGGGCGCGGACTTCAGCGAGGCATTGGCATAGACGCTGGAGGACGCCGACACCGTCAGTGCGCCGCTGGCCGTGATATCGGCACCCAGACCGATGTCCACATTGGCGGCGGAGTTGGCGTAAATAAAGGCAAACTGGAAGCTTCCGATCGACAGGCTGCTGTTGTCGAGCGTGAGGGTGGATACCGCCGTGAGCGTCACGTCATGCGCACTCAGCACACCATTGACGTCAATGTCCGCATCGGCGTCGCCATAGAACTTGTTGCCCGAGATGATGTCCGGCGGCAACCCGGTATCGGTCATCGACACGCTGAGCGCGATGTCGTCGTCAGCGTCCGACAAAACAACGGAGCCTGTGACCTGGATGTCGGCATTGCCGGCGACGTTCAGGCTGAAATCCAAGACGGCGCTTCCCGACAGGATCAGTTTGTCGCTCAGTACATCCTGCAATCCACCGTCGAAGTTGATCGTCAGCGCATCGCCGCTCGGACTGAGCAGGGCGAACGTGGACAGGTCGATGGTGACCGTGTCCTTGAAGATCGACCCGTCAACCAGGCGGGAAATATTGATGGAGTTCTCGGTCTCGCTGATCGGTGCCGAAAAGACCTCGTTGGAGAGGTTGCCTGTTTCCAGCAGCTTGATCTTGAGCCCGCTGGTGTTGTCCAGCTTCAAGGTCAGGTTGGTTACCCCTACATCCAGAACGTTTGGCAGGTCCGGGTAACTGACGTCCGCCGACAGCAACAGCCGCGGCTCCATCGCCTCGATCGAGTAGTCCGCTGGACGTCGCCGCAGGGGCTTGGGCAGCGCTGCAGCGGGCGTGGATTTCGGCTGGAATGCCTGCGCTACCAGACCTGCCAATGAGGAACGGGCAAAGACACCGCGAAGCGAACGAATGGATTTCATGACGACCTCTTGAAAACGAACCAGATCCGATACCCACCACGGCGAGAACGGATAGCCTGATCCGCATACCAATGGTCGACGAGCGTCTGCTATGCAACAGTCTTAAGCTGTGTAACACTTGTAATTGGAAACCGGTTAAATGTCTACCTTTTGACAGAAGACGAAGAATATTTGGCGCGCCGTCGGCCTCTGACGGCTCCAAAAATCAGGGTAAACACCGATTCCAGATCTGGGCACCTGTTTTATATGCACACCCCACAAGATGGCCTGTCAACGATCCAGCGGGTGTCCATGCGCCCGGACGATGCGCAGGAGGAACTGCGCACGCGGCTGATGGCCCAGATCGACCAGCTTGGCGTTGCCTATGGCCGTGAGGATTCGTTCAAGATGGTTGGTGGGCGGCTGCTGGAAGACCGCGTCCTGATCGGGGTTGCCACCGCAGAACTTGCGCTGGAGCGTCAGTTGCTGCTGGCCGACGGGCTGGGCCTGCCACCGGCAGCGCGCGCCGAACTGGTGCCGTACGGAGCCCTGGCCAACGCCGTGTTCTTCGGCACCGAGAACCAGCCCGACGGTGGTGTGGTGTGCAAGGTTTACCTGGAGTTCTGGGACCATGTGCGCAGGGAGGTTCGCCGCACGGGCAGCACGGCGCCGCAGCTGCTGCACCTCGGCGTGAAGTGGCACTCTGCGCGGCCCGGGCACCACGAGCTGGCGCGCTATACCTGCCACCCGCTGCTGCCAGTGCGCGATGTGTTGCGCCGCATCGCTGCGCTCTACCCGCCCGGCGCGCATCCTGGCGCGCGCGAAGCTGCGTTGGGCATGGTGCAACAAGGTGCCCGGCGGACGCCGGGTGCATCTTTCCTGTACGTCGAGGTCGGCGAGGACAACAACCCGCGGCGTTCCTTTGACGTCAATTTCTACAAGACCGGACTGACCGTTTCGGACGTGGCCGAGCGGCTGCGCGAAGCCGCGGTCCATCTCGCTGTCGATCCGGGCCGTTTGGAGCCACACCTGGAACGCCTGGGCCCCTGCCTGCTGGGGCACGTGTCTGGCGGCACCGACCGCCATGGCAGGGAGTTCCTGACCGTCTATGCAGAGACGCATTGAGCCTGCGCGTGGTCCGCGAACAACCATCCATGCGAAATATTGAGCGGCGCCGCCGCGGCCCAGCCATACACTCGCGCTCCACAACGCCATCCGCGACAGGGGCGGGACGTCACCGGGCTTTTCCTTTCCTGCCGTCTGCCTTGTCAGACCGGCTGTCCTCGTGGAGACAACTTGATGGAACCCTCCGGCACTGCGGCTTTGGCGCAGCAGACTGACCCGCCAGCCATGCGGCCCGCCGGCGCGATGGCGCCGCTGGCACTCATCTCCGGCGTAGGGCAGATACCGTTCTGGCGGCGCTTTCATGTCCGGATGTCGAGCCTGTTCGGCGGCGTCGTATTCCTCGTCGTGACGCTAATGGCCGTCTCCTTCTATTTCCTCGAAGTGGAAAACCAGTTGAAGGCCCTGAAGGCACAACTGCTGACCGAGGTGCGCGCCTTGTCCCACCGGATCCGCCCGGCGGCCGTACTGGCACTCAACGTCCAGGAGGATTGGACCAAACCGGAATATGCCGAACTGACGGAGTTATTCGGCTCGGTCGCCGCCGACCAGAAGCAGATTGTCAGCATCTACGTCTTTCGACCAACCAACCGCCCCAACATCCTGGCCTTCGCCGCGGATTACGTGGCACCGGGTCGGGAAGCACCGGCCCAGGTAGGCGAGGACTACGACGCGCGGCAGGCGGCTTCGATCATGACTGGTTTCACTGCACCGCACGTCGAGGACAACTTCACCACCGACAAATGGGGCACGGTGCTCTCGGGATACGCCCCGATCCGCGACCAGGATGGAAAGGCGATCGCGATCGTAGGGATCGATGTGGACGAAGGCGATATCGCCAACCTGAAGCTCGACGTGCTGAAGCTGACCCTGATCTTCTTTGGCATTGCCTCGTTGTGTATTGGCGGCACCGCCTTCGTCGTCGGGCGCAGTGTGCGCAATCCGCTCGGGCTGATCACCAATGCAACGACCGAGATCGCCTCTGGCAGGCTCGGCACCCGAGTCGCGATCACGCGCCGGGATGAATTCGGCGTGTTGGGTCGACACCTCGACCAGATGGCCGCCGGACTTGGCGAGCGGGAGTTCATTCGCGAGACGTTTGGGCGTTTCGTCTCCGAGGACGTCGCGCGCCAGGTGCTGTCATCACGCGAAGGCGGTGCGCTCGGCGGCGAGGAGCGCATCGCCACAGTCGTCTTCACCGACCTCGCAGGTTATTCCAGCCTGAGCGAAAAGATGGCACCGGCCGAGGTGGTGCTGATGCTCAACACCTACTTCGGGCTGATGGGCGAGATCATCGAGCAGCACCATGGCTGCGTCATCGAATTCGTGGGCGACGGCATGTTCTGCGTCTTTGGCGCACCAAACGTGTTGCCGAACCATGCCGAACTGGCCGTGCAATGCGCCATCGCAATGCAGGCGAAACTGGCATCGGCGCATGCCGAGTGGGAACACACCGAGCCCAAGCTCTGGTACGGACAGGGCAGCGCGCGCCTTCGCATGCGCATCGGCGTCCACTCGGGCGTTGTGATCGCGGGCAATGTGGGCACCGCCAGCCGGACCAAATATTCGATCATCGGCGATACAGTCAACCTCGCGGCACGGGTGGAGCAACTCAACAAGGAGTTCGGCACCGAGACACTCATCACCGAGGAGACCCTGTTCCGCTTGCCCGATGCGCAACGGCGCACAGCCGTGTCGCGCGGCGAGCACAAGGTCAAGGGCCGGGACCGTGCGGTGGTGGTCTACTCGCTGTGAACTCGGTCTGTTCGGTATGCATAGTGAGCAAGAGCCCCGAATTCATGTTTAGGGCAAGACGGACGACGGGCGAAATGGCGCCGACCCTGGCCGCAGCACACAAACGCCATGGCGTCGACTGCAGCGCGCACATCACGGCCTGCAATCCCTTCAGCCAATTCCTCGAAGACGAAGCCAATGCCGAGCGGCATGCTGCGCTGGACCGCGAACTCGGCCGACGCAGCCTCGCGAGCATCGAGGGAGTGGGCCAGCACCTGTCAAACCATTGGCCTGGTGAACCCAGCTATCTGATCTTCGGCCTCACCTTGGAGGCGGCCAAGACACTGGAGACTCGCCTGGAGCCGAACGCATTCGTATGGACGGGCACCGACGCCGTGCTGCAGTTGATCCTGCTGCGATGAGTTTGCGGGCTGCTGCGTAGTAGAGTCCGCTTTCGGTGAATACACATCGAGGTGCAACTGACCAGGGGTCAAGGTGCTCAGACGATCCGAATGTCTGAAGGACACAGAACCTGCCAATGACATCGGCGGACAGTTCGGGACCGCGTCCTTGACCCGAGTTTTGACGTTCAAACACCATGTACATCATCGACGCACGACATTTTCTCAACGACAAGGGCGACATCGGCCCCGAGCGCGGTCCTAGCCGCAAGATGGCCGACTTCGTTACTGCGGTAGTCGCGCACGAGTCCGATGTGGACCGGCCCGATACCCCTGGCCCGGTCTGCTTCAAGTGCCGCAAAAGGCCGGTGGACACGGTGATGGCCGACAACGAGGTCATCCTCTGGCGCTGTACCCGCTGTTCCACCGAGGGAAGCGTCTCGAACTGGCAAGGCACATTCTGGGATCTCAGCCAGGGCAGACCGGCGGACTGACCGGAACGATATGCCCCGCCCGCCCTCCGACGATCTTGAAATCTTCCTGCTGCGGCAGGAGCCCTCGACGCTGGTGTCGGTCCTCCTCGAACTCGCCCAGGACCACGAGGCCGTGCAGGCGCGCCTGGCGCGGATGCAACTGGCCGACTGGCCGGACAAGCTCGCGGCAGGGTTTCGCAAGACGCTGACCGCTTGGCGCCGTTCCACCAAGTTCTACTCCTACCGCGAGGCAGGCGAATTCGGGCGCACGCTCGAATCCTGGCTGGACCAGGTCGCTCGCGAACTGCTGCCCAAGGACCCCGCCGCAGCGTTGGCTCTCTTCGAATCGTTCATCGAGGCCGACGGGACATTCTTCGATTGTGCGGATGATTCCGGAGGCGCAGTCGGCGACGCCGTGCGCGCGGCTTGCCGGCATTGGTTGCACGCCGCCGCCCGGTGTGAGACGCCCGCAAGCGTTTGGCCCGGTCGGCTTGTGGGGCTGGTCGGCGACGACCAGTACGGTGCTCGCGAAGAGTTGCTGCGCCGTGCAGAGCTGCTGCTCGACGAGACAGCATTGCGCGCACTGGTGGTGCAATTCGAGTCCCGTATGGCCAGCGCCCTTGCCCCCCTTTACGCGAAGACGGCCCGTCATACGAGGTGATCAAGATCTCTGCCGCCCTGTCGCTGCTGTCCAAAGCTCTGCACGACCCCGACGTGATTGTGCGTGCCGTCCTGAGCTACAGCCCCCAACCCAACGCGATACAGAAACAGGATTTCGCCAGGGCCTACCTTGATGTCGACCGCCCGACCGATGCATTGACCTGGCTGCAAGGGCCATGGGGGCAAATGGAAGCAACCCGCCAGAGCCTGGAATCGGACGCTCTGGGCCGCCTCGGCCGGCACAGCGAAAGCGCCTCCATCCGGCAAAGCCTGTTCGAGCGCTCGATTTCCGTGTTCGACCTGCACCGCTGGCTCGAACACCTGCCCGAGGCGTCCAGGGCTGACGCCCTGCAACGAGCCCGTCAACTGGCACTCAACCACGACGACCCGGCAACGGCAGCCACGCTGCTGCTGGAGATTGGCCACGATGAAGCGGCCGAGGCGAAACTGCTGGCCGACCCGGGTCGAATACACGGCGACAACTACGGCGCGCTGCTGCCGCTGGCGCAGGCGCTGCAAGCCCGTCAGCGCTTGCGCGGCGAAACCGCCATCTACAGGGCACTGCTGACGGCCATCCTCAACCGGGCTTATGCCCGTGCCTACGGACATGCCGCCCGCTACTGGGCGCAACTGCGGGAGATCGCGGCCACGGGCGTTGGCCTACTTCCGCTGGAATCTCACGAGGACTTCGAGACGGCGATCCGGTCGCGACACGCGCGCAAAATCGCGTTCTGGGCGTACGTGAACGGCACGCGCCGCAACGCCACCGAAGAGGACGAACGCGACGGCGACGCATAGGGGATCGTTCGTCGAAAGCGCTTATCCACGGCCGCGCGATCGGCGCCTCTCACGCAAGACGGGCGCGGCGGTGGGTAAGCCGCCTGGTTCGACGACTTCGGAAACCGCTGTCAGCTGTGCTGACAGCCCCGGCGCAAACCCTCTGCCAGTCCGGCATCGCGAAAATACCTCGACACCACTGCAGTTGCAAGCCACAAGAAGTTGGCGCAGCATCGGCCCAGTTCAATTTCTCCACTGGCTGAGTCAGCCCGGTTGATGCCCGTTACCGCATCGCCCATGCCCGTTCACGCGGGCGCCCTCGCCGGCCTCATCTCCTGAAAGCCGGCAGCCGAAAGGCTGGAGATACTCGTCAGACATCGGGCACGACATGCGCCCACCCTGCCCCAGCCGGCATCACAGCCAGTCCCCGGGGCCAACTGCGCCATCGATCCGGCCTTCCGGAGCGAAGCGGCGACAGCCGAAGTCAAGCTGCTGCAATCTCGCCAGCGCCCTGTCCCAAGCCGAAGCCTGCGCCAACCGCGTCGTCACTACGCGGCGCCAGCCAGTAGTGACGACGCGCAAATTGCCCCAGCCGACAAGGACTTACGACGGCTGGCGCAATTGACAGCCCCCAGTGACGGGCTCACCGCGCGTCGAATCCGCAGACCGTGCAACGCGATCTGCACCCGCCCGCTCCCCGCGGGCCATGTCAGCCGAAGCGCAATCTGGCGCACCCAGAGCCGTGGGATCGATGGCTCAACCCGATGAACCGACTTGCAGCAGCAATCGCCATCGGTGCCAATGCCGCGTGCCGCGGCGGCCAGCAAGATGACCTCGGCGCAAGACGGGAGTGGTGTCCCGTGTCCCTTGTAGTTCCCGCAACGCTTAGGCGTTCGGGGCGGACAGAAACACTTACCTGAAATCTACACACCAGCGACAACGAGCGGATACCCCGGGGCAACCGACTTCCGAAAGGATGCCAATCAGAAAGGCAGGGCATGCGAGACCTGAACTTTGAACTGAAATTGATGTGCCGGCGCAACCGCGACGGCAGCTACGCGACCCAGCGCGATCGCGAGCGCGTGCTCGACCTGGTGGCCAACCAGCTTCAGGAACTCGGCTACCGGCACATGGCTGCAGCCAGCCTCAAGCCCAAACATGTTGAAAGTCTGGTCCAGCGATGGCAGGTCGAGGGACTGGCGGTGGGCACCATCAAGAACCGGATGGCCGACCTGCGCTGGTGGGCCGAGAAGATCGCTAAGCAGAATGTCATCGCGCGCGACAACAGCCACTATGGCATCGAAAATCGAAAGTACGTCACCAACGTCAGCAAGGCGCGCGAATTGTCCGGCACCGAACTCGGTCGGATCGCCGACCCGTACACGGCGATGTCGCTGCGGCTGCAGGCAGCGTTCGGTCTGCGCCGAGAGGAATCGATCAAGATCCGACCTGAATGGGCCGACCGGGGCAACATACTTGCGCTCAAGGACACCTGGACCAAGGGTGGCCGCGCAAGGGAGATCCCGAGTCGCAACGCCGAACAGCGCCAGGTGCTCGATGAAGCAAAGTCATTGGCCGGCAGGGGCAGCCTCATTCCGGCTGACCGTAGCTATGTTGACCAGCTCCGTCGTTTCGAACATCAGTGCGCAGCGGCAGGCGTCCACCGCATCCACGGGCATCGACAC
>JANMZX010000137.1:0-23157 GCA_031383745.1 Rhodoferax sp.
CGGGGGACGCGCGGCATTCGGTGCCCCGGCGGGCGTTCCCTGGCCCGACCCGCCTGACCTACCGCAACAAGCGTTTCGAGCCAGCTGGCGGCTTCGAATCGCTGTTCGAGCGCGCGCCCGGCTTCTTCGTGGGCGACTGAGCCGACCCGCCCGGCACGAGGTCCAGCGGCAAGGCGGTGGAACTCTTGATCTGCTCCATCGAAAACGCCGATGACACGCCAGACAGATCGGCGATACGGATCAGTCGCTTGTAGAACCGGTCGTACCCGCCGATGTCGGTGGTCACCACCTTCAAGAGGTAGTCCACATCGCCGCTCATGCGATGGAACTCCAGCACCTCCGGCAGGGCCATCACCGCGGCCGCAAACTGGGCCAGCCATTTTTCGTCGTGCCTGGCGGTGCGCAGGCTGACGAAGACCGTCACCGGCAACCCGACCTTGTGGCGGTCCAGCACCGCCACGCGGCGCTCGATCACCCCGGCGTCCTCCAGCCGCTTGAGGCGCTTCCAGCAGGGTGTGGAAGACAGGCCGACGCGTTCCCCCAGGGCGGCAATGGACAGCGATCCGTCCACCTGCAAGGCGGCGAGCAAGGTCCGATCGGTCTTGTCAAGTTCAATCATGCTGCACTATGCATTAGATGTAGGATTTTTTCCTCCAAAATTACTGCATTTGGAGAAATAACAGCAGAATTTTCTACCCGCCGCTGCGTAAGCTCCCCTGCAACGTCCGCGCCGCGTGCGGCCGGCAACCCACCCTGCACCAAGGACCGTGATGACGCCAGACATATACCTCGACGCCAATGCCACCACGCAGGTGCTGCCGGCCGCCGCCGCGGCAGCGCAACGCGTCATGCAGGAAACCTACGGCAACCCGAGCAGCACCCATTGCACGGGCATCCAGGCCCGGCAGGTCCTGTCCGACGTCCGCGCCCGTGCGCGACGCGTGCTCGATGCCGGGGAAGGCCGCGTGTTGTTCGTCAGCGGCGCGACCGAGGCGATCCAGACCGCCGTCCTGTCGGCCCTGTGCGACATTCGCGAGCGCCGGCAACGAGGGGAGCCCGTCGGCGGGCTGCTACTGTACGGTGCAACCGAACACAAGGCGGTACCCGAAAGCATTGCGCACTGGAACCGGGTGCTGGCGCTGAACCTCGAGCTGCGCGCCATTCCGGTCGACGGGCGCGGCCAGCACGATCTGGCGGTTCTGCAGGCGATGGCGGGAAACGCCGCCCTGGTCTGCACCATGGCCGCGAACAACGAAACCGGCGCCATATCCGATCTCGACGGCATCGCACATGTGCTGGCATCCTGTGCGCACCGGCCCCTGTGGCTGGTCGACGGCGTGCAGGCGCTGGGCAAGCTCCCGCTGGATCTGGCCCGCCGTGGCATCGACTATTCCGCCTTTTCCGGACACAAACTGTACGCGCCCAAAGGCACCGGTCTGCTGTATGTCCGCGAAGGAGCGCCGTTTACACCGCTGATGGTGGGCGGCGGGCAGGAAGGCGGCTGCCGCTCTGGCACGGAAAACCTCGCGGGCATATCCGCCCTGGGCGCGGTGTTGCAGGTGCTGGAGGACGGCAACACGTTCCAGCCGGACGCCGAACTGCGGCATATGCGGGACCGACTGGTCGACGCGCTGCGTGATGCGTTTCCGGGCGTGGTGTTCAACACCCCTTTCGCAGCCGCGTTGCCGACGACGATCAATTTTTCGGTTCCCGGTTTTTCGAGCAAAGACCTGCTCGACGTGTTCGACGCCGCCAACCTGCGCGTCAGCGCCGGAAGCGCGTGCTCGGCGGCCAAGGCCATTCCGAGCTACGTGCTCGATGCAATGGGATTTCCCGCCTGGCGGTCCGCATCCGCGATCCGGATGTCATTCGGCCCGGCGGCACTGCCCGCATGGATCGACCTGGCGTGCCAGCGGATCCGCCACTGCGGTCAGGCCCTGGGCCGAGCCGCCGCGGCGCCCAGGCAAACCGACGGCGCTGTGCAGATCCGGCAAGTCCGCGCAGAAGGGCGCAGCAGCTGGATGCTGCTCGATGTCGCGCGCCGGCGCTGGCTGGTGATCGACCCCCACCCGTGCACGCTGGCTGGCATTCAGCGCGAGCTGGGGTTTCTGGCCTGGCCGGTCGGGGCGGTTCTCGCGACCACCGACAGTGCCGCCGCCCAGCTCGCGCGCCAGGCCCTGTTGCACTGGATCGACGCGAACGGCGGGCACGCCGACGCGGTCCTTGGCGACACGGGATGGCCACCAGGCGAAACACACTGCGCACTGGCGGATGGCACCCTGGCACACGCCCTGCCGGTCGGGGCCGGTGTCCTCGTGCGCTGTCAGGATGATGGGCACACTGCGTACCTGCTGGGCATCGCCGGGCCAGCCGACCTCGGCGGCAACGACGTGCGGCATGTGTTCGTCGCAGCGGCGCCGACGCCCTGCGGGCCGGGCATGCCGCTCGAATCGCTTGGCGTGGTCGCTGGTGACCAGGCGATCGTCTGCAGTGCATGCGACGACGGCATCAGCTTCACAGCGACCTTGGGCGCATTGCGCTCACCTGCCACGTCGCCCGAGCTGCCGGCGGATGCCAGTGTGGACGGGCGCACGCTGCGCCGGTTCCTGATCGAGCACCCGCAGGCGCGCCTGATCGACCTGCGCGAGCCGGGTGAGCATCTCGCGGGCGGGCCGGTCCGCCTGCACGGCCATATGGCGCAGGCGGCTGCGCTGAGCCAGATCGCTACCCACCTCGGAGGCTGGCTCGCCCGCCGCGACGAGCCCCTGGTATTCCTGTGCCGAAGCGGCGCGCGCAGCGAACGGGCAGCGGCCTGGCTGCGCCGGCTCGGGCACCACAATGCCTGGCACCTGGGTGGCGGCCTGGCACTGCAGGCGGCTCAGGCCGAGTAGTCGACGCGCAGGCTGTACGCCGGATCCTTGTGCCACGCCCAGTAGGTCTGTACCAGCTGCTGCGTGATCGGGCCGGGCTGCCCATTGCCGATGGTCATCTGGTCGACCTTGGTCACCGGCAACACACCACCGCCCGAGGTGGACAAGAACACCTCGTGCGCGGCGCGCAGGGCCGGCGCCGGCAGCGCGCGCACCTGGACAGGAAGGCCCAGAGACGCCGACATCTCCAGCACGGTACGGCGCGAGACTCCTTCCAGCATGCCCTCGCCCGGTGTCACCACCACGCCGTCGATCACGCAAAACACGTTGAAGCCCGGCCCCTCCACCACGTTGCCGGCACCATCGACCAGCAGCACACTGTCTGCTCCCGCATCCAGGGCACCGAAAAGCCCCATCGTCAGATCGTTCCAGTGGTAGTTCTTGGCAGTCGGGTCGACCGACAGCGGGGAGATCCGCTGCACGTCGCTGACCATCAGGTGCAGGCCGTTCGCCCGTTGGTCGGCGTTGGCCAGCCAGACGAACGGAACGGCAAACGCATAGAACTGATTCACTGCCAGGCGCGGGTCCCGCGAGCCCCAGGGCGGCTTGCCGCGGGTGCAGACCATCTCCACGTACGAGGCCTGCAGACCGCTGAGGCGCACACAGCGCGACAGGATGGCAGTGATCTGCTCGCGGTCCACGCCCGGATCCAGCCGCCAGCGCGCACAACTGCGCGTAAAACGGTCCAGATGGTCGTCCAGCCGGAAATAGGCGCCGTCCCAGACCGTCACGACGTCATAGGTCGCGTCTGAACGCAGGAAACCCCAATCGGTGATCGGGATGGCCGCTTCGGCAATGGGCATGTATTCGCCACGCACATAGGCAACGCCGTCGGAGTAGTTCGGGGATGGGGACATGGATCCGTACCAGGAAGCGTCGATACGGAAATTATGCGCTGCGTCCATCGCCCGGCACCTCGGGGCGTCAATTTGTCGAAAAGCGTGAAAAGTGCCTTGGGATTGTCATGCCGGTTTCCTAAACTGGTTTGTCAGATGACGCACCGTCACATCGCCATAGAACGTGGAACCCGCACCATGAACCAGCCCGCCACCAAGCTCCAGGCCCCGGTCGTTACCGGCCCGCGCAAGATGTTCAAACCGGTCTTGCCGCTCACTGTGGCCGTGCTCTGCACCATCTGGGCGCTGGCCTGGTGGTTCGAGTTCAACCGCTCCATCGCGCTGGCGATGTCCCTGGCCACGCTGGCGGTGGGCTTGATGGCCCACGGCATTGCAGGTGCCCTGGCCACACGCCAGATCGACCACAAGCGCGCGGCCACCACGGGGCGCAACAGCGGCGACCACCCGGAAGGCAGGCGCTACGACGACGCCATCGACAACCCCCAGTTTTCCGCGCAACTCAACGGCCGCCGATGGACCCTGGACGTGTTTGAAGCCATCGACGCACAGCGTTTCGCCGCAGTCTGCGAGACCTGGTTTGCGTGGGCAGGCTTCGACACCCGCTCGGAAGCCCATCGCACGGAAGAAGGCGTGGACATCTGGCTGCATGCCGCGAAAATGCCCGGCCCGGTCGCCATCGTGCGCTGCCGGCACTGGCTCAACAAGCCGGTCGGCTTGCAGGAGATGAAGGATTTCATGGGTGTGATGGCCTCGTTCAAGTCGGTGCACGGCACCTACACCACCACGTCCACCTACACCCCGGAAGCGCTCCAGTTTGCCAAGGAGAACGGCATCGACGCCGTGGACGGCCGCGGCCTGCTGCGTCGCATCCAGACCCGAACCCGGCAACGGCAACAAGCCCTGCTGGCGGTGGCTTTCAGCGGCCAACGCTGACCGACCACGGAGCCCGTGCGCCCGGCGACCGTCCCGTCGGGGCGTTGCCGATGCGCTAGGATGCTGGTGGACCCGTCCAAGCCCACCCACCAGAATCCCAGGAGCACCAGCATGACCATCAGCGTCACGATCGACCTCGGCTACGAATTCGCAGTCAAGGCCCCCGCCAGCGAAGTTTTCGCGCTGCTTTCCGATGTGCCGGCGTCTGCCAGCCACTTCCCGAAAGTGGACAAGCTGGTCGACCTCGGCGCAAACACCTACCGCTGGGAAATGGCCAAGATCGGCGTAGCCCAGATCAAGCTCCAGACCGTCTACGCCAGCAAGTATGTGTCGAACAAGGCCAAGGGCACGGTGGTGTGGACACCGGTCAAGGGCGAAGGCAATGCACTGGTCTCCGGCAACTGGAAGATCACCGACAAGAAGAAGTCGACGCACCTCGTGCTGTCGATCCAGGGCGAACTGACGATTCCCCTGCCCGGCCTGATGAAAATGGTGGTTGGGCCGGTGGTCGAATCCGAATTCGAAAAGATGGTCGAGAAATACATCGACAATCTGACGCAGCACTTCGGCGGCGAGGCCTGACCAGTCGCCCGGCCACCGGCGTCAGAGCTTGCGCTGCAGGCGGATCTGTTCCACCCGCACGCCAAGCACCGGGGCGGTTCGCGCAGTCGACATGACCCGCTTGAAGCCGGCGAGTTCCAGAAACCGCAGTGCGCGTGTCGCCGACAATTCGCACCAGACGGACACCTCGGTGCAGCCCTCGTCTGCCAGGCCTTCACGCGCGGCGTCCCACAGGGCCAGGCCGGCCCCCTTGCCCCAGTGCGATGGCGCGACCTGCAGCGTCCAGAGTTCGCCCACCGTCGGCGCCGTTCCAGGGTCCCGCGAGCGGTCGAAGCCGGCCACCCCCACCACCACGTCCGCATCACAGGCGACCAGCAGTTGCGGCTCGGCGTAGTCGATCGCCTCACGCCAGTGCGCCTCCTGCTTGTCCGGGCTCCTGACGCCGGCCATGGCGCCCGGGGCAGCCTGCAAGCCGGCGGCACGGCTGGCGCTGACATGGATGGCCGCGATGGCAGCGGCGTCGGGGCGCGCCGCGGGTCGAACTGAGAAGCTGGTCATGGGAGTCTGTCGGTCGTTGAAGCAGGTGAAAGGCCTGCCATTGTCGCCTCCCGGCCAGATTGGCCGGCGCCGGTTGAGTCTCGCCGGCGCTGCGGACATAATGCGACTTCACCCAATCCAACCCGACCAATATCTGTCCCCCATGAACCCCACCAAACCCGTGCTTTCCGCGCTTGCTGCCGTCGTGTTGCTAGGCTGCTCCGGCATGCCGTCTGGCGGACCGGCCAGGGACACAACCTACCGCCTCACCATCCTGCACACCAATGACCACCATGGCCGGTTCTGGAAGAACGGTGATGGCGAATACGGCATGGCGGCCCGCAAGACGCTGATCGACCAGATCCGGGCCGAGGTGACCCAGGCCGGCGGGCACAGCCTGCTGCTCGACGGCGGCGACGTCAATACCGGTGTTCCGGAATCCGACCTGCAGGACGCGGTGCCGGATTTCCGCGGCATGAACCTGCTGGGCTACGACGCGATGGCCGTCGGCAACCACGAGTTCGACAAGCCGCTCGGCGTCCTGCGCATGCAGCGCGATCTGGCCAAATTTCCGATGCTGGCCGCAAACATCTACGACAGCGGCAAACGCATGTTCGAGCCCTACAAGATCTTCAACGTCGGTGGCCTGCGGGTCGGCGTGATGGGGCTGACCACCGAAGACACCTACAAGATGGTGAGCCCGGACAACGTCAAGAACATCGAGTTTCGCAGCGTCATTGCGGAGGCCGCCAAGGTGGTGCCGGAACTGCGGTCCAAGGCGGACATCGTCATCGCCGCCACCCATATGGGGCACTACGAGAACGGCAACCACGGCACGCAGGCGGAGGGCGACGTCGAAATGGCGCGGGCCGTCAAGGGCATCGACCTGGTGGTGGGCGGCCATACCCAGAACCCGGCCTGCATGAAGGCCGAGAACGTGCTCGATCGCGAGTATGTTCCCGGTACCGAATGCCGCCCGGACCGCCAGAACGGCACCTGGATCGTGCAAGCCCACGAGTGGGGCAAGTACGTGGGCCGGGCCGATTTCGAATACCGCAACGGCGAGTTCAAGCTGGTCAAATACGCCTTGATACCGGTGAACCTGAAAAAGTCGGTCAGGGGCGCCGATGGCAAGACCACGATGGTCTCCTACACCAGCGAGATCGCCGAAAACAAGGAAATGCTCGACCTGCTCAAGCCGTTCCAGGAGTTCGGCCAGGCAAAGCTGAACATCGAGATCGGCTCCACCGACGCGCGGCTGGAAGGGGACCGCGCGGTGGTGCGCGCCAGGCCCGCGTCCATGGGGGTGCTGATCGGCCGGGCGCTGATCGACAAGACCAAGGCCGACTTCGCAGTGGTCAATGCCGGCGGTGTGCGCGACTCGTTCGCCCCCGGCAAACTTACCTACAAGGATGTGCTCAAGGTGCAGCCGTTCGGCAATACCACGGTCACCGTCGACCTGACCGGAACGGAAGTCATGGCCTACCTGAATGCCGTGGCCAAGATGAGTGTGGGCTCGGGCGCGTTCGCGCAGTTTGCGGGCATCGACCTGGTCATCGCCGGCGGCAGCGTGTCCAGCGCGATGATCAAGGGCGCTCCCGTCGACCCGTCGCGCACCTACCGCATGGTGATCAACAACTTCGTGGCGGCGGGTGGCGACGGGTATCCCAAGCTGACCGGGCACAAGAGTTTCGTCGACACCGGTTTTGTGGACGCCGATGTGCTGCGCGCCTACATCACCGCCAAGAGCCCGCTGAAAGCGGCGGACTACCAACCCGGTGACGCGGTTGTCCGCCGGTAGTACACCCGGCATTTCCATTCAATCAGGAGCACACGATGGCCAAAGGTCAGCAAAAGAGCACCAAGGAAGCAAAGAAGCCCAAGAAGGACTCGTCTCCACCGAAGCCGGTGTCGCCAGACGCCGTGCGCCCGACCATCACCACGGTCGTGCCGGTGCGCGGCAAGCTCAAGAAATAGACCACGGCATGCGCGCATGCGACGGGGCAGGCAGCAGGATACCGGTCCTGCTGCCCGGGCCGGGTTGGGGCTGAGGCGATGGGCAAGTCACCCCACCGCCGCAAGCCGGGACAGATCTTTCGAAACGTCTCCGCCCTGGTCGGAGGCGACAGTGCGCTTCCGTCCGTGATCGACCAGGGCTACGCGCTGCCCCAGATGATCGAGGACTTGCGCAAGTACCAGGCCGAGCTCGAAATCCAGAACAAGGCATTGCGCTTCAGCCAGCGCGCTGCAGAGGGCGCCTCCGAGCGCTTCCTCACGCTGTTCTCCAGCGTCCCGCTGGCGCTGATGGTGGTGGACGAACATGGCATGGTGCTCGAAAGCAACGCGATGGCGCTGCGCCTGTTCCGCCCCCGGGAAACCGACCCGCCGCTGAACTTCCTGCTGCCGCTGGTCAGCAACGCGCACTCGCAGCGCGTGACCCGGGCCTTCGCGACAGCCAAGGCGCAGGGCACCAGCGAATCGAGCGAAGTGATCTTCCTGGCCGGCTCGGCCGACACCTTCGCCGGCGACCTGCATATCGCCCGCATCGACAACCCGCAGGACGAGTTGGCGAACTTCATCTGCGCGATCATCGACCAGGGCCCGTTGCTGGCCGAGCGGCGCGCGCTGCAGGAGAGTGCTGCGGCGCTGCGGCGGCGCAATGAAGAACTGCATCTGAGCGAAAACCGGCTGGCGGCGATCATCAACTCCTCGCTCGACGCAATCATCTGTGTCGACGCCGGGCGCAACATCACCATTTTCAACCCGGCAGCCGCTGCGCTGTTCCAGTGTCCTTCGGCACAGGCGCTGGGCAGCCCGCTGGAGCGCTTCCTGCCCGATGCGGTACAGACACTGGCGTACAACCAGCTCTCCACGCATGCCCAGCTCGGCGAAATGGAGGGTCGCACCAGCGGCGGCAAGGCGCTCGCGGTCGAGGTGAGCGTGTCGTTCGAACACCGGCTCGATGGCGACATCATCACCGTGTTCGCCCGCGACCTGACGGCGCGCAAGAAGATCGAGACGCAGCGCAATGTACTGGAGTCGCAATTGCGCGAGTCGCAGAAGATGCAGGCAGTCGGCACCATGGCCGGCGGCATCGCCCACGACTTCAACAACATCCTGGGCGCGATCCTGGGCAACGTCGAACTCGCCAAGCAGGACGCCGGCGAACACTCGCCGGCGCTCACCAGCCTGTTCGAGATCGAGAAGGCCGGCCGACGGGCGCGTGACCTGGTGCGCCAGATCCTGACCTTCAGCCGCAACGAGACACTCAAGCGCAGCGCGATCCACCTCGGCGAGGTGGTACATGAAACCGCCCGCTTGCTCAAGGTCACCCTGCCGCCGTCGATCGAGCTGCAGGTGCGCATCGATGCCCATGTGCCGGCAGTGATGGCCGACGCGACCCAGGTCGAACAGGCCCTGCTGAACCTGTGCACCAACGCCATGCATGCGATCGGGAGCGACCGCGGCGTCATCACCGTCAAGCTCGGCAGCACCTATTCCCAGTCGCTCAAGGAAGAGCGCCGCGGGATTTCCCGCGGACACCATGTCACGCTGTCGGTGCGCGACACCGGCACCGGCATCACGCCGGACACGATGGAGCGCATCTTCGAGCCTTTCTTCACCACCAAGCCGGTAGGCCAGGGAACCGGCCTGGGCCTGGCGGTCGTGCACGGGATCATGCGCACCCACCAGGGATCGGTGGGCGTGAAGAGCACGCCCGGCAAGGGCAGCATCTTCACCCTGTACTTCCCGCCGGTGGAAGCTGCCGCCGTGACGGCGCAACTCGAGATCGCGTTCCCCAATGTCGTGCACGGCATGGGCAAGCATGTGATGTATGTCGATGACGACGAAGCGCTGGTGTTCCTGGTCGAGCGCGTTCTGACGCGCAAGGGATTCAAGGTCAGCTCCTTCACCGACCCGCACCTGGCCTCGCAGGCCTTGCGCGCCCGCCCGCAGGACTTCGACCTGCTGGTCACCGACTACAACATGCCGGGCTTTTGCGGCGTCGACCTGTTGCGCGAGGCGCGTGCCGTACGCTCGGACCTGCCGGTCGCGCTGGCCTCCGGTTATGTGACGGCGGAGATCGAGCAACGCGCCATCGAAGAGGGCGTAGGCGCGCTGATCCACAAGCCCAACGACGTCGAGGAGTTCTGCGATATCGTGCAGCAGCTGGTGCACGGCGGCAAGCGTGACGCCGGCTGATCCGCACATCCTGTACATCGACGGTGTCTTGCTGGTCATCGACAAGCCCGCCGGGCTGCTCGCGGTGCCGGGCCGCGGCGCGGACAAGCAGGATTGCCTGAGCGCACGGGTGCAAAGCCGGTATGGCGACGCCCTGGTGGTGCACCGGCTGGACATGGCCACCTCGGGCCTGATGCTGATGGCCCGTGGCAAGGCGGCGCAACAGGCATTGAGCCGCGCCTTCGCACAACGCGAGGTGCACAAGGTCTACCAGGCGGTCGTGCACGGCCACCTGCCAGCGCCTGCCGGCGGCTGGGGCCACATCGATCTCCCGATCCTGCTGGATTGGTCGCGGCGCCCCCTGCGTGTCATCTCGCAGGAGGCCGGCAAGCCCAGCGCGACCCGCTGGCGCGTGCTCGCCCACGAGGGGCAGGCGCGCACCCGCGTCGAACTCGAACCGGTCACCGGCCGCTCGCACCAGTTGCGGGTCCACATGCTGGCCATCGGCCATCCGATCCTGGGCGACCCGCTGTACCACCTGGATGATTCGGCCAGCGCCTCCCCGCGCCTGCTGCTGCATGCCTGCGAGATCGCCCTGGCGCACCCCGTCACCGGCATGCCGTTGCGTTTTACCAGCCCCCCGGCGTTCTGACGCCGGCCGCCGGGTCGGCCCGCAGATCCAGCGGCAGCACGAGCGTCACCTCCAACCCGGGCCCGGCATTGCGAAACACCAGTTCCCCACCATGCGCCTGGGCCACGAGCCGTGCCAGGTACAGGCCCAATCCCTCGCCGCCGGTGCTGCGCTGGCGGGCGTCGTCGGTGCGGTAGAACGGCTCGGCAAGGCGCGCCAGCTGTGCCTCCTCCACCCCGGGTCCGAAGTCGCGCACCCGCAGGCGGACCAGCCCGGCATCGGTCTCGAGCGCCAGTTGCGGGGCGCCGGCGCCACCAGCGCCGTGGCGTACCGCGTTGTCCAGCAGATTGCGCACCGCCAGGCGCAGGCGCACACGGTCGACCGGCACCAGCGGCAGCGAGCCGGCCACCTGCAGGGGCAGGCCGGCAGCATCGGCGCGGGCCTGCGCCACCTCGGTGACCAGCACCGCCAGATCCGTCGGCTCGAGCTGCAGCGCCGCCTTGCCGCCCGACAGTCGCTCGCTCTCGAGCAGATCGGCGATCAGGTCGCGCATCTCGGCGAGGTCACGCAACAGCGCGCTGCGGGCCCCATCGCTTGCGGCGGATTCGGGCAACAACTCGGCATTCAGCCGCGCGCGGGTCAGGGGCGAGCGCAATTCATGGCTGATGGCCAGTAGCAGGGCGCGCTGGCCTTCGAGCATTTTCTGCAGGTCATGGGCCATGGTGTTGACCTGCCCGGCCAGGTCGCCGAGTTCATCGCGCCGGCGCACCTGGATCGGTGCGCCGAACTCGCCGCGGCCGAAACGCTGTGCCCCGGCCCGGATGTCGTCCAGCGGGCGCAGCAGGCGGCGCAGGTAGCCATATGCCAGCGCGGTGATGGCCAGCAGCAGGCCCAGCGTCACCCAGCCGATGGTGCGCGGCTGGTTCTTCCAGGGCAGATCGGCCCAACCGAAGACGATGCGGTGACCATCCGCTGTGGTGCGCTCCAGCAGGCGCGGACTGTCGTCCTCGCGCCAACGCTGGCCGAACCCGGCGTGGCTGTCACCGTCGGCAACACCGCCGGAATGCCAGCGCACCAGCGGCCCGTCGATCCGGATCGCGATCGGCAGCCGCGCCACCAGGGCCTGTGCCCGATCCACGCTGGGCGGTGACCCGATGTCGGCGGCCAGGCGGTCCACATAATCCGCCAGCAAGGGCGCCACGGCCTGGCGCCAGCCGCTGCCGAGCGCACGTTGCGAGCCGCCCAGGAAGATCAGGGCCATGCCCGATGCGAGGAGCAGGAAGACCAGCAGCAGCTTCAGGCGCAGCGAGCGCTTGAGCGCGTAACGCGCACGCCGGTGCCAGCGATTATGGTGGGTGTCAGGCACGCCCCACCGCCAGTGAGTAGCCAGCGTTGCGCAGCGTCTTGATGCAGTCCAGCGGCTCGAGCTTGCGGCGCAGGCGGCTCACGACGATGTCCACCGCGCGGGTGTAGAGATCGGCCTCGCGTCCGCGCAGATGGTTCAGGATATCGTCACGCGTGAACACCTTGCCCGGATCACGCGCCAGCAGGGCCAGCAGGTCGAACTCGGTGCCGGTCAGTTCCACGGCCTGTCCTTCCCGCAGCACCGTGCGCTTGTCGAGGTCGAGTTCCAGCCCCTCGAACACCAGTCGCTGGCCGGTGCCGCTGGCGCGGCGGCGGCGCAACACCGTCTGCAGGCGCGCCACCAGTTCGCGCGGCTCGAAAGGCTTGGGCAGATAGTCGTCGGCGCCGAGCTCCAGCCCGACCACCCGGTCGGTCACCTCACCGCGCGCGGTCAGCATGATGATCGGGATATCGCTGTCGCGCCGTATCGTGCGGCACAACGCGAAACCATCCATCTCGGGCAGCATCACATCCAGGATCGCCGCATCGAAATCGCCTGCGCGCAGCCTGGCCAGGCCTTCGCTCGGACGGGTGGCGCATTCCAGCGCCATCTCGAAGCGCTGGAAGTACGCGGCCAGCGGTGGGCCGAGCTGCGTGTCGTCATCGATCAACAGTATCCTGACCATGCCGCATTGTCCCACCGCACCCGCGGTCAGCCGCGGTTGAACCAGCCGTGGCGGCGCTGCATGAAGTCCCGCACCTTCTGCTGCTGCACCGGAGTCAGGCTGTCGAAGAACTCGCCGGCCGCCGCGATCACTTCGGGGCTCTTGCCGCGCAAGGCAGCCGACTTCTCCTCGACGATGGCCTGTGCCCGCGCACGGTCGAACTGCGGCCCGGCTACCAGCGCCTGTAGTTCGGCGCGCGGGTCGGTGGTCTTGCCGACCAGTGCCATGCGCTGCTCGCGCAGGCGGTCACCCAGCGTGCCCAGGCGCTGCTTCTGCGGTTCGGTAAGTTCGAGCTCCTTGCCAACGCGCTCGACCATGCGGGCCTTGAACCTGGCCGAGTCCTCCTCGGTCATCGCCATGCCGTGCCCGCCGTACCGGTGACCGCAGGCCGACAGGCCGCCCAGAACGATGGTGGCGCCGAACAGGCCGATGAGTGAGCGTTTGATCCAGAGTTTCATGGTGTGTACCTCGACAGTTGGTTGAACAGGACGCCATCGTGCCCGCGCAAGCCGGGCCGGTGCTTTCACCGCGGTATCGGCGTGTTTCGGTTTGTTTCGATGTTGCGTGCCCACGGCGCCGCTCCGTGCGGGCGCTCCGTAAAATGGTGCTACCTGCCCCTCTTACCGGGATCTGCCATGCGCCTTCCACCCTCCCCGTTCAGTCCGCGCCGGCGCGTGATCGCCGCCGCAATGGTCGCCAGCCCGGTACTCTGGACCGGAAAACGCGCCCTGGCGCAGGCGCCGCGGCGCCTCACCCCGAGCCAGACCGAGGGGCCTTTCTACCCGGTGCAACTGCCGCGGGACAGCGATCACGACCTGCTGCGCAACGGCTCCCTGCACTACGTGCAGGGCCAGCCGGCCTGGGTCGACGGCAGCGTCACCGACATCGATGGCCGGCCGGTGGCGGGCGCGCAGGTCGAGATCTGGCAGTGCGACGGTGCCGGCCACTACCACCATCCCGGCGACGGCAACCGGGCCGACGCCGCTTTCCAGGGCTTTGGCAAGGTGCAGGTCGATGCCGGCGGCCGCTACCGCTTCCGGACCATCCGACCGGTGGCCTATACCGGCCGCGCTCCCCATATCCACGTCAAGGTCCGGCTGGGTGCACGCACCCTGCTCACCTCGCAGCTGTATGTGCAGGGCGACCCGGGCAACCCGCGTGACGGCGTCTGGCGCAACCTGCGCGACGATGCAGACCGCGCCGCGGTGACAGCGCCCTTCGTGCCAGGCGCGGACGGCCTGCACGCCAGTTTTGCCCTCGTGGTCGCCGCCTGACCACCCGCCCGGCCGTAAGCCTCCCGAAATCCGATTGCGTCACACTCGGCGCGTTCCATACCCACCCACTCCAAGGAAATCCCATGAGCCGTGAAATCGTCGTCGTCAGTGCCGTCCGTACCGCCATCGGCACGTTTGGAGGCGCCCTGAAGGACGTCGCCCCCACAGAACTCGGCGCGCAGGTGGTGCGCGAATCCCTCAAGCGCGCCGGCGTGGCGGGCGACGACGTCGGCCACGTGGTGTTCGGCCATGTGGTGAACACCGAACCCAAGGACATGTACCTGTCGCGCGTGGCTGCGATCAACGGAGGTTGCGGCGAGGGCACACCGGCCTTCAACGTCAACCGGCTGTGCGGCTCCGGCCTGCAGGCCATCGTGTCGGCGGCACAGGCCATCGCGCTGGGCGACTGCGACATCGCCATTGGCGGTGGCGCCGAAAACATGAGCCGGGCACCCTACGCCAGCCTGAGCAGCCGCTGGGGTTCGCGCATGGGCGACGCCAAGATGATCGACATGATGATGGGCGCGCTGCACGACCCGTTCCATGCCATCCACATGGGCGTGACGGCCGAGAACATCGCGGCCAAGTGGGGCATCACCCGCGCCGACCAGGACCAGCTGGCGCTGGAAAGCCACAACCGGGCCGAGCGGGCCACCAAGGCGGGGTATTTCAAGAGCCAGATCCTGCCTGTCATCCTCAAGAGCCGCAAGGGCGACATCGCCTTCGACACCGACGAGCACTTCCGCGCCAACTGCTCGCTGGACGACATGACCAAGCTCAAGCCGGCATTCCTCAAGGAGAATGGCACGGTCACCGCCGGCAATGCCTCCGGCATCAACGATGCCGCCGCCGCCGTGGTGCTGATGGACAGCGCGAGCGCCAAGGCGCGCGGCCTGCAGCCACTGGCGCGCCTGGTCGGATACGCCCACGCCGGCGTCGATCCCAAGTACATGGGCATCGGCCCGGTGCCCGCCTCGCAGAAGGTGCTCAAGAAGCTCGGGCTCAGCGTCAACGACCTCGACGTCATCGAGGCAAACGAGGCGTTTGCCGCGCAGGCCTGCGCCGTGACACGCGACCTCGGACTCGATCCGGCCAAGGTCAACCCGAATGGCTCCGGCATCTCGCTCGGGCACCCGATCGGCGCCACCGGCGCGCTGATCACGGTGAAGGCGCTGTACGAGTTGCAGCGCATCCAGGGCCGTTATGCGCTGGTCACTATGTGCATCGGCGGTGGCCAGGGCATTGCCGCCGTCTTCGAGCGAACCGCCTGAGAGCGCCACGCGCCGGCCGCTTCACGGGGTGCGCCGCCCTCCGAGGAGCCGGTCGGCGCCCGCAGTGGCACGGCAGCCGCGGCCTGCCCTGGCGCTCCATAATGGGGCGATGAACCCACGCAGACACTGGAGCCTGGGCGCCAAGCTGGCGCTGGTGGCCGCGCCGTTCCTGCTGCTGGCACTGCTGTCCATCTCGATGACCTTGTGGGTCTCGTGGCAGCTCGAAGGCGGCGCAGCCGCGGTGAACGAGGCCGGCCGCATGCGCATGCAGGCCTACCGCATAGCGCTGGCGGCAGGCACCGGCGGCCAGCAGCAGATGCCGCGGCTGGTCGACGAGTTCAACAGCGGCCTGCAGCAGTTGCGCAATGGCAATCCCGAACGCCCGCTGTTCGTCCCCTGGGATGACACGGTGCGCGCGCGTTTTGCGGCAGTGGAGCGCGACTGGGCCGGCTTCCAGCGGCGCTGGGTCGCGCCTGGCCCCACCGACACCGCGTCGCTGACCCGCGACACGGCAGACTTCGTGGCGCATGTCGACGCGCTGGTGCAGGCGATCGAGATCCACATGTCACGCTGGACGGCGCTGCTTCACCTGGCACAACTGGCGATGATGGCCCTGGCGGTGATCGGCGCATCGGTGCTGATCTACACCGGCTATCTGTTTGTGCTGGAGCCGCTCGGCGTGCTCAAGGACGCCATCCGCCGCATGCAGGATGGCGATTTTTCGGCGCGGGTCGATCGCCTGAGCTCCGACGAATTCGGCACCCTGGCCGACGGTTTCAACGACATGGCGGAGCATGTGCAATCGATGTACCGGCACCTGGAAGCGCGGGTGGCCGAGAAGACCGCGGAGCTGCAGGAAAAGCGCGAGCGTCTCGAAGCCCTGTACAGCGTGACGTCGCTGGTCGGAAACGCCACCACCCTGCAGGAGCTCAGCCAGGGTTTCGTGCAGCGGGTGCGGGCGGTAGCCCGCGCCGATGCGGCCGCGTTGCGCTGGTCGGACGAAACCAACGAGCGCTACCTGATGTTGGCCTCGGACGGCCTGCCGCAGGCCATGCTCGACGCGGAGCACTGCGTACATGCCGGCGACTGCCATTGCGGCAGCCCTGGCACTGGCACCGCGCTGCGCGTGATTCCGATACGCGAGGCCAAGCCGGCGCGCATGCCGCATTGCGCCCGCGCCGGGTTCGAAACCATCGTCTCGATCCCGATCCGCCTGCACGAGCGGTTGATGGGTGAGGTCGACCTGTTCTTCCATGCCCAATGCGAGATCACCGGGGCAGAACGCTCGCTGCTGGAGGCTCTCACGGCCCATCTCGCGGCGGCCATGGACAACATGCGCCTGCTGTCGCTCGAAAAAGAGGCTGCGGTGTCTCAGGAGCGCAGCTTCATCGCGCGCGAACTGCACGACTCGATCGCTCAATCGCTGGCGTTTCTCAAGATCCAGGTGCAGCTGATGCAGGACGCGCTCGACCGGCGCGATCCGGAACAGGCCCAGAGCGTGCTGCAGGAGATCGATACCGGCGTGCGCGAAAGCTACGCCGATGTGCGCGAGTTGCTGGTGCATTTCCGCACCCGCGCCAGTGCCGAGGACATCGAGCCGGCTCTGCAGACCACGCTGCGCAAGTTCGGGCAACAGACCGGCATCCCTGCCACGTTGCAGATGCAGGGCAACGTGCTGCCGCTGGCACCGGATCTGCAGATCCAGGTGCTGCATATCCTGCAGGAGGCCTTGTCCAACGTGCGCAAGCACGCCGGCGCCACACGGGTATGGCTGGATGTGCAGCAGCAGCCGCGCTGGCGTTTCGAAGTGCGCGACAACGGCGCCGGCTTCGATACCGCAAGCGGCCAGGACGAAACCCATGTCGGGCTGCGCATCATGGCCGAGCGGGCGCAGCGCATCGCGGCGACGCTCGACGTGCACAGCCGGGCCGGACATGGCACCTCGGTCATCCTGACCCTTTCGCAGACCATTTCCGGTGCCGCCGATGCCCTGCCCGCGGCGCCGCCGGCCGAGCCGGCCACCACCGCCTGAGCCAGTCCGAGCCATGTCCGCCACCCCGCCCGCCACCACACGCATCCTGATCGTCGACGACCACACGCTGTTCCGCCGCGGCCTGACCGCCCTGCTGACGCGCGACCCGCTGTTCGTGGTGGTGGGCGACGCCGCCGATGCGGGCGAGGCGCAACGCCGTGCGTTCGAATGGCAACCCGATGTCATCCTGCTCGACAACCACCTGCCTGGCGTCAACGGGGTGGACGCCCTGCCGGCCCTGCGGCAGGCTGCGCCGCGCGCCTGCATCCTGATGCTCACCGTGAGCGAAGACGCCGACGACCTGGCGACGGCCCTGCGCAATGGCGCCAGCGGCTACCTGCTCAAGACGATGGAGGGCGAGGCGCTGTCGCACGCGATCCGGCGGGCCATGCGGGGCGAACATGTGGTGGCGCCCGAGTTGACCGGAAAGCTGGTGGCGGCCTACCGCAGCGCGGCCGGCTCGGCGCCAGCGGCACCGCCGGCCGCCATGCCCCTGGCGGCGTCCCCGCTGGCGAGCCTGTCGCCCCGTGAACTGGAGATCCTGCGCGGCATCGCCGCGGGCGACAGCAACAAGGAAATCGCCCGCAAGCTGTCGATTGCGGAAACCACGGTGAAGATCCATGTGCAGCACGTCTTGCGCAAGCTCGACGTGAGTTCGCGCGTGCATGCCGCTGTGCTGGCATCGGAAAACGGCCTCGTCTGATTTGATCTGGCGCAAGAAAGCGCCATGAAAGCCGCCCGCTAGTTCCTCGGAACGAGGGGCCGGCGTTGGCCCCTAGTTCCTCTGCCGCAGGCAGGCACCCCCATCGGTGGATGGCGCGCGCAGCCATGCAGTCCTAGAGTCATGTCATGCAACAAGGAGCTTTGACATGACCCGAAAAGGACAGGCGCTGTCGGTGCTGATCGTCAGCACGCTGGCATTCACCGTGTGTTTCATGGTGTGGATGATGTTCGGCGTGATCGGCATCCCGATCAAGAAGGCGTTGAACCTCAACTCCACCGAGTTCGGCCTGCTGACCGCCATGCCGGTGCTGACCGGTTCGCTGATCCGTGTGCCACTGGGCATCTGGACCGACAAGTACGGCGGCCGCATCGTGATGACGATCCTGATGGCGATCACCGTGCCGGCGATCTGGCTCATGAGTTACGCCACTGCCTACTGGCACTTCCTGGTGATCGGACTGTTCGTCGGCCTCGCCGGCGGCTCGTTCTCGGTCGGCACGCCGTATGTCGCACGCTGGTTCCCGAAGGCCAACCAGGGTTTTGCCATGGGCGTCTACGGCGCCGGCAACTCGGGATCGGCGGTCAACAAATTCGTCGCACCCGCCCTGCTGGTGGCATTCGGATGGGCCATGGTGCCGCAGGTCTACGCAGCCATCATGCTGGGCACGGTGGTGCTGTTCTGGATGTTCAGCTACAGCGACCCGGCGCACCTGGTGCCGTCCAACACCAGGTTCAGCGACCAGCTGAAGATGCTCAAGGAACCCAAGGTACTCAAGTACTGCCAGTACTACTCGATCGTGTTCGGTGGCTACGTGGCGATGTCGCTGTGGATGGTGCAGTACTACGTGGGCGAGTTCGGCCTGGACATCCGCGCCGCGGCGCTGCTGGCGGCCTGCTTCTCGCTGCCTGGGGGCGTGCTGCGCGCGGTCGGCGGCTGGCTGTCGGACAAGTACGGCGCGCACAGCGTGACCTGGTGGGTGTTGTGGGTGAGCTGGATCTGCCTGTTCCTGCTGAGCTACCCGCAGACCGACATGACCATCATGACCACCGCAGGCCCGAAGACCTTCCATATCGGGCTCAACGTGTACCTGTTCACGCTGCTGATGTTCCTGCTCGGCATCGCCTGGGCCTTCGGCAAGGCCAGCGTCTTCAAGTACATCAGCGACGACTACCCCACCAACATCGGCACCGTCAGCGGCATCGTCGGCCTGGCCGGTGGCCTGGGCGGCTTCGTGCTGCCGATCCTGTTCGGTGCGCTGATGGACCTCACCGGCGTGCGCTCCAGCGCCTTCATGCTGATGTACGGCGTGGTCTGGGTCTCGCTGATCTGGATGTACTGGACGGAAGTCCGGGGCGCCGAGCTGATGGGCCGGCACGCCAGGAAATTTGCCCTCAACGGCTGAAAGGAAACCATGAAAACCGCAACCTCCTCCGGCGCCCTGGCGCCAGCCAGCCAGAGCGGCGCCGACATCGCCGACTGGCGCCCGGAAGACAACAGCTTCTGGGAGTCCACTGGCAAACGCATCGCCTACCGCAACCTCTGGATCTCGGTGCCGGCGCTGCTGTGCGGATTCGCGGTCTGGGGCATGTGGGGCATCATCACGGTGCAGATGCTCAACCTGGGCTTCCCGTTCACCCAGGCCGAACTGTTCACGCTCACCGCGATCGCGGGCATCTCGGGCGCCACCATGCGCATCCCGGCCTCGTTCCTGATCCGCCTGGCCGGAGGGCGCAACACGATCTTCCTGACCACGGCGATGCTGCTGGCACCGGCGCTGGGCACCGGCATCGTGCTGCAGCACAAGGACTGGCCGTTGTGGGCGTTCCAGCTGATGGCGCTGTGGTGCGGCGTGGGTGGCGGCAACTTCGCCAGCTCCATGTCCAACATCAGCACCTTCTTTCCCAAGCGACTGCAGGGCACGGCGCTCGGGCTCAACGCCGGCCTGGGCAACTTCGGCGTGACCACGATGCAGATCGTCATCCCGCTGGTGATGACGGTGGGCCTGTTCGGCGCCATGGGCGGCGAGCCGATGACGCTGGCCAAGGACAGCGGCTGGATCTTCGGCAAGATCCCGGCTGGAACGTCCACCTGGATCCAGAACGCCGGCTTCGCGTGGCTGCTGTCGCTGGTGCCGCTGTCGATCCTGTGCTGGTTCGGCATGAGCAACCTCAAGACCGTATCGCCCGATACCGGCCACCCGCTGGTCGCGTTCGCCAAGATCACCTACCTGTACACGCTGGCCTTCATTCCCTCCATCCTCGGTCTGTACCTGTACCTGCCCAAACCTACCGGCATCGGCCTGATCAGCATGTGGGTGGCGATCCCGCTCGACATCGTGAGTGCGCTGCTGGTGATGAAGCTCGCCGCCTTCGGCCCGATGAAGGAGGGCGTGAGCAAGCAGTTCCTGATCTTCAAGGACAAACACACCTGGTCCATGACCGCGCTGTACATCGTCACCTTCGGCTCCTTCATCGGCTTCTCGATGGCGCTGCCGCTGTCGATGAAGGTGATCTTCGGCGTCAGCCATGTGACCGGCGCCGACGGCGTGCTCCAGCACACCCTCAACAACCCGAATGCGCCCAGTGTGCTGGCCTACGCCTGGATCGGCCCCTTCGTCGGCGCGGCCGTGCGGCCGATCGGCGGCTGGATCTCCGACAAGGTCGGCGGTTCGATCGTGACCCAGATCATCTCCGCGGTGATGGTGCTGGCCTCGGTGGCGGTGGGCTACGTGATGATGCAGGCCTACGGGTCGGCCACGCCGGAGCAGTTCTTCCCGGCCTTCCTGGGCCTGTTCATCGTGCTGTTCTTCGCCAGCGGCATCGGCAACGGCTCGACCTTCCGCACCATCGGCGTGATCTTCGACCGCACCCAGGCCGGCCCGGTGCTGGGATGGACGTCGGCGATCGCCGCCTACGGCGCCTTTGTCGCGCCGATCGTGATCGGCGACCAGATCAAGGCCGGCACGCCGCAATACGCGATGTACGGGTTTGCGATCTTCTACGCCGTGTGCCTGGTGCTGAACTGGTGGTTCTACCTGCGCAAGGGCGCCTACGTGAAAAACCCCTGACACCCCGCTGCACCGTCCAACGCCGCGCGCAAGAACCAACGAAACGGAGCCCTTCATGAGCCACTTCCTCGACCGACTCAACTACTTTTCCGCCCCGCGGGAGAACTTCGCGGGTGACCACGGCGTCACCACCGGCGAAGACCGCACCTGGGAGGACGCCTACCGCAACCGTTGGGCCCACGACAAGATCGTGCGCTCCACCCACGGCGTGAACTGCACCGGCTCCTGCTCCTGGAAGATCTACGTCAAGGGCGGCATCGTCACCTGGGAAACCCAGCAGACCGACTACCCGCGCACGCGCTGGGACATGCCCAACCACGAACCGCGCGGCTGCGCGCGTGGCGCCAGCTACAGCTGGTACCTGTACAGCGCCAACCGCGTCAAGTACCCGATGGTGCGCGGGCGGCTGCTCAAGAGCTGGCGCGAGGCGCGCCTGGCACACGACCCGGTCGACGCCTGGGCCTCGATCGTGGAGAACGAAGCCACGCGGCGCAACTACCAGAGCATCCGCGGACTGGGCGGCATGGTGCGCTCCAGCTGGGAAGAGGTCAACGAGATCATCGCCGCCGCGAATGTGTACACGATCAAGAAACACGGCCCGGACCGCATCATCGGTTTCTCGCCGATCCCCGCCATGTCGATGGTCAGTTATGCCGCCGGCAGCCGCTACCTGAGCCTGATCGGCGGCGTGTGCATGAGCTTCTACGACTGGTACTGCGACCTGCCTCCCAGCAGCCCGCAGGTCTGGGGCGAGCAGACCGACGTGCCTGAATCGGCCGACTGGTACAACTCCAGCTTCATCATCGCCTGGGGCTCCAACGTGCCGCAGACGCGCACGCCGGACGCGCACTTCTTCACCGAGGTGCGCTACAAGGGCACCAAGACGGTGGCCGTCACGCCTGACTACTCTGAAGTGGCCAAGCTGTCGGATATCTGGATGCACCCCAAACAGGGCACCGACGCCGCTGTGGCGATGGCCATGGGGCATGTGATCCTGAAGGAGTTCTATTTCCCGGACGAAGGCAAGGCCCGCAGCGCGTACTTCGACGACTACGTGCGCCGCTACACCGACATGCCGATGCTGGTGATGCTCAAGGAGCATGACCTGCCCGGCGGCGAGAAGATCATGGTGCCGGACCGCTATGTGCGCGCGTCCGACTTCAACGGCAAACTCGGCCAGGCCAACAACCCGGAGTGGAAGACCGTGGCCTTCGACGCCAGTGGCAAGGTGGTGCTGCCCCACGGCGCCATCGGTTTCCGCTGGGGCCCGGACGGCCGCGCCGACCAAGGCCAATGGAACCTGGAAGCCAAGGAGGCGCGCCACGGCAACGAGGTCAGGCTTCGGCTGTCGGTGCTCGAGGGCGACACCCCCAGCACACAGACCGCACGGGTCGGGTTCCCCTATTTCGGCGGCATCGAAACGCCGAACTTCAACCACAACGCCAGTGGCGACAGCGCGAAGGACGTGCTGGTGCGCACCGTGCCGGTGCAACGCATCCGCCTGGGCAAGGAAGGCGACCAGCGCGAGGCCCTGGTGGCCACCGTGTTCGACCTGCAGGTAGCCAACTACGGCATCGCACGCGGCCTGCCGGGTGAGATGGCGGCCACCAGTTTCGACGACGACACCCCGTACACGCCGGCCTGGCAGGAACGCATCACCGGCACGCCGCGCGAGCAGCTGATCACCGTGGCACGCCAGTTCGCCGAAAACGCCGACAAGACCGAGGGGCGCTCGATGGTCATCATCGGTGCGGCCATGAACCACTGGTACCACAGCGACATGAACTACCGCGGCATCATCAACATGCTGATGCTGTGCGGCTGCATCGGCAAGAGCGGTGGCGGCTGGGCGCACTACGTCGGCCAGGAGAAACTGCGTCCGCAGACCGGCTGGACCGCGCTGGCCTTTGCGCTGGACTGGATCCGCCCGCCGCGGCAGATGAACAGCACCAGTTTCTTCTACGCCCACACCGACCAGTGGCGCTACGAGAAGCTCGGCATGGAAGAAGTCATCTCGCCGCTGGCCGACAAGAAGATGTATGCCGGCAGCATGATCGACTACAACGTGCGCGCCGAACGCATGGGCTGG
>JANMZX010000142.1:0-25923 GCA_031383745.1 Rhodoferax sp.
GCGGTCGATGCGCGGCGAGTCATGGAAGTCGGTCAGGATGACGTGCAGGCCGCCCTTGTCGGCCACGCCGGCACCGAGGTGGATGTCGGTGCCGCGCCCCGCCATGTTCGTGGCCACGGTGACCACCCCGGGCTGGCCGGCTTGCGCCACCACGTCGGCCTCCTGCGCGTCCTGGCGCGCGTTGAGTACCCGGTGTTCGATGCCGGCGGCCAGCAGCGCGGCCGACAGGTGCTCGGACGCCTCGACCGAGCGCGAGCCTATCAGCACCGGGCGACCGGTGTCGCGCACGCGGCGCGCCTCCTGCGCCACACGGCGCCATTTGTCGGCCTCGCTGGCACAACACACGGTGGGCGCGTAACTGCGCTGGCTGGGCCGGTTGGTCGGGATGGCGACCGTCTCCAGCCGGTAGACGGCCCAGATCTCGCCACGCACTTCCTGCGCCGTGCCGGTCATGCCCGACAGGCGCAGGTAGCGCCGGAAGAAGCGCTGGTAGGTGATGCGCGCCAACGTGCGGTTGTGCTCCGACAGCGGGCAGCCTTCCTTGGTTTCGATCAGCTGGTGCAGGCCTTGTTCCCAGGTGCGCCCGGGCAGGATGCGCCCGGTGTATTCGTCCACGATGTGGACCTTGTCCTCGGCCACCAGGTACTGCTGGTCGCGTTCGTACAGGTGCAGCGCGCGCAGCGCCTGGGCCACCAGGTGTTCGCGGCCGTGCGCGGCGGTCCAGGCCGGGCCCATGCCGGCGCACAGGCCGGCCAGGGTCAGGCGGCCGGTGTCGGTCAGGTGCAGCTGGCGGCGTGCGCTGATCAGCTCGAAATCGGGCCCCTGGAGGAGCTGTCGCGCCAGCACCAGGGCCTGCACGTAGACCTCCGGGTCGCCGGCGCTGTCGCCCTTTTCGGCCAGGATCAGCGGTGTGCGGGCCTCGTCGATCAGGATGCTGTCGGCCTCGTCGACGATGGCGAAGTGCAGGCCGCGCAGCAGCAGGGCGGCGTCGCCGCCGGCTCCAAGATGGGCTCGGATGCGGATCTGCGCGCGGCTGGCGCGGCCGCCGGCGGCGACGCGGTCCTTCAGGTAGTCGAACACCAGCTCCTTGTTGGTGCAGTAGGTGATGTGGCAGCCATACGCGCGGCCGCGTGCCGGCAGGTCCATGCCGGTGACGATGGTGCCCACGGTGAGGCCAAAGAACGCGAACAGCGGCTGCATCTGTGCCGCGTCGCGTTCGGCGAGGTAGTCGTTCACCGTGACCACATGCACCGGCAGCCCGGCGACGCCGGCGATGCAGGCGGCCAGGCCGGCGGTCAGCGTCTTGCCCTCGCCGGTCTGCATCTCGGCCAGCTTGCCGGCGAACAGCGCCGCCGCGCCCATCAGCTGCACGTCGAACGGGCGCATGCCCAGGCTGCGCTGGCTGGCCTCGCGCACCAGCGCGAAGGCGCGCGCGGCGTGGGTCGGGTCGTCCAGGGCCGCGCGCGCCACGCGGCGCATTTCTGCGCGCAAGGTGTCGTCACCGAACGCACCCACCTCCGAAGACAGCGCAGTGGCGGCGTCGGCCAGGCCGACCAGGCGGGCGGTGAACGGCCGCAGCTGGTGCCACAGGCCGCCGACCCAGCGGCGCGTCCAGCCGTCCAGCGCAGTCTCCTTGCGGTCCAGGCGTTCCGGGTAGACGCTGTGCGCCAGCTCGGGCTGCGCCAGGCTAGACATGGAACTGCGACAGGAACAGGCGGCGCAGCGCCTGCCACATCCGCACCCCGATCGGCTCGGGTGGATGCTCGAAGCGCACATACACACGGCTGCCGAGGTAGTTGGCGCGCACGCTGTCGGGCAGCGCCAGCTCGAACTCGAACAGCGACTCCAGCGTGCGCATGCCCTTGTCGTCGTGCGGGTCCATTGCGATCAGGCCGCCGCCGCCCTGGCCCAGCGCGGGGCTGGGCAGGTCCCGTCCAGCCTTGGGTACTTCACGCACCAGCCGCGCCTGGTGCACGCCGGCCATGTCCTGGGGCAGGCGGATCGCCACGGCCCGGGTCGCCAGGCGTACCAGGTCGACCTGCGACTGCTGCACCACCACGCGTACCAGCGGCGTGTATTGCCCGATCACGTAACCGAGCACGTCGCCCTTCTTGACGAAACGCCCCGGCAGGTCGTCGGGCTGCTCGATCAGCAAGGTGCCGGCGGCCTGTGCGCGCAGCGTGAGCTGGGCCGCCTCGTCGATCAGGCGGTCCAGGCCGGCCTGTTCACGACGCATGTCTTCCTGCAGCTGGCCGGCCTGCGCCGGGCGCACGCCCCAGGCCGCATCGAAGCGCACCCGGGCTTCTTCCAGCTTGGCCTGCTGCGCGGCGATGCTCGACACCAGCGCCGGATCGTGGCTGTGGACGATCACCTGGCCCGGGCTGACAGGCTGGCCGGGCTGCGCCTGCACCGCGTCGATGAATCCGCTGGCGCCGGCACGCAGGATCGCCTGCTCCGGCAGCCACACCACGCCTTCGGCTTCGGTATGCCGCGGCAAGGGGAGGACGAACAGCATCAGCATCAGCACCGCCACGGTAACGGCAAACACGGTGCGCACCCGCACCGCGTGCGCGGCAAACTGTGGCCCGGTGACCAGCGCACGGATGCCCTTGTAGAGCGGCACCCCCAGACTGGCCGTGAGGCCCCACACGGCCAGCAGCACGCCGACGAAGAAGTACTGCTGCGCGATGAAGATCGAGATGCCGAACAACACGAACATGCGGTAGGCAAACGCCAGCGGCGCATACGCCAGGAACCAGCGGCGCTCGCCGGCGGTGGCCGGCGGCGGCTCGCTTTGCGACACGCCGAAAACGTGTTTCTCGGCCAGGTGCTGCCAGTGCTTGTTGGCGCGCGTGGCCAGGTTGGGTATCTCGACCCAGTCGGCGAACACGTAGTAGCCGTCGTAGCGCAGCAGCGGGTTGGCGTTGAACAGCAGCGTGGTCACGCTGGCCAGCACGATCGCGTTGTAGGTGAGCGATCGCACCAGGCCTGGCTCCAGCAGCAGCCACAGGTAGAACGCGAGTGCGGCGATGAACAGCTCGGTGAGCATGCCGGCCGCGCCCACCAGCATGCGGTCGGTCTTCTTGACGAAGGCCGACGAACTCGACGCCTCGACATAGGGGATAGGGAAGAACACCAGCAGCATCACGCCCATCTCGTGCACCTCGCCGCCGCGCGCGCGGGCGGCCAGTCCATGGCCGAACTCGTGGGCTGCCTTTACCAGCGGGAACACCACGGCCATGATCAGCAGGTTGTCCAGGGCCAGCAGCTGCTCGTTGAAGTTGCGCGTCAGGTCGGGCCAGTACAAGGGCACCAGCGCCAGCGCCGGCAGCACCGCCAGCAGCCACAGCGCCAGGCCCCAGCCGCCGGTCAGCGGACGCAGCCAGGCCAGCATGCGTACCAGGGTGCGGTCCGGGTCCCACAGCGGGAAGCGCAGCGAGATCGGGTTCATGAAGCGGCTGACAAACTTGCGCCGCTTCTCCTTGCTGCCGCGCTCGAACAGCTCGGCCACATCCGGGTTGACATCGCACTGGATCAGGTCCGAACCGTGCAACTGACCGAGCAGGCGGATCACCTCCTCCTGCGCCGGTGTGTCGTTGGCCAGTTCGTCAGTGAGGCGGCCCCAGATCGCGGCCATGTCGCGTTTGCCGTCCATCAGGCTGATGACGCGGTGCGAGGCCGGGTTGAAGCGGTGGTACTTGCCGGCGACCCGGTCTTCCATCACATACCAGACTTCGCCGCGGTAGGCGTGGCGGTGGATGCGCACATGGCCGCGCAGGCGGGGCCGCAGGTTGCCGATGCGGTACCAGTTGGTCGACAGCAGCGCCCGCGTGTCAGTGGGCATGTGGCCCCCACGCTCGCCCACTGTGTGTGGCTACAGCAGCCATTCCCAGCTCTTCAGGCGCAGCCAGTCGGTCAGGCGGTGGGTCCAGATCCACAGCAGGCTGCGCTGTCCGGCGTCGACCTTGCCCACGCCTTCCATGCCCGGGCGCATCTTGGGTGCGGGGTTGCCGGCGTCGGGTTGCAGCTCGGCCTCGACGCGGAAGTAGTTGCGGCCGTCTTCCGCCACCGAGACCGGCGTGACACGCTTGACGGTGAGCGGGAACACCTTGCCCGGCAGGCTGGTGAGCGCCAGCTCGCCGCGCTGGCCGTGCTGCACGAAGGCAATATCGCGCTCGTCGACCTTGAAGATGACGCGCCAGGCATCCAGCGGCGCCAACTCGAACAACACCTTGCCCTGCTCGATCGGCGAGCCCAGCTGCTGCGACAGATCGCCCTGCACCACCACCGCGTCGAACGGTGCCACGACCTGCACCCGGCTGAGCTTTTCCAGCGTCAGGTCGAGTTGCGCGCGGGCCTGGTTGGCCTGGGCCGAGGCCAGCCGCAAGGCCACGCGGTCGGCCTTGGACATCGCCTCGCGCTCCTTGCGCACCGACACCTCGAGCTCGGACTCCCAGCGCAGGCGCTCGAGCTTGAGGTCCTTGTCCTCCAGCACCGCCAGCACCTGGCCCTGCTTGACGAGGTCGCCCGCGCGCGCCGGCGCCTCGCGGATATAGCCCTGGAATGGCGCCACTGCCACGCGCTGGATGGCGCCCTCGACGATGGCACGCGAGGCGACCCGGTGCTCGGCCGGGTAGAGGGCCAGCACCGCCAGCACCACCGCCGCGGTGATGGCCAGCAGCTTGATGCCGGGGCGTGAGGTGTCGGTGACCTGGCGCAGGGTCGTGTGCCAGGAGCGTCGCGCGTGGCTGATCAGGTTTTCCTGCGTGGTCTGCTTGAGCTCCAGGATCGGCGCCAGCGCCAGACCCAGGGTTTCGAGCGTGTCCTGGTCGGCGCGGGTGAAGGGCGCGTCGCGCTCCAGCAGCCACACGGCGAACACCCGGTTGCCGGCTTCCAGGGGGACCGCGCACAGGGCCAGGCTGGCGGTCTCGGCGCCGTAGTGGCGCAGCGCGGCGGTGATCAGCGTGGCGCCCTGGTCGGGCTCCGGCACCACCACGGTGGCGCGCTGGTCGAAGGCTTCGTTCATGGCCAGCGCGGCGAGGTTCACCAGGTTGGCCTTTTCGTCGAACGAGGCGGAATGGGAGACCGCGACGACACGCACGGTCTTGCCCTTCTCCAGGCCCATCTGCACCTGGTGGCAGCCAAACTGCTGCGCCAGCCGGTTCACCACGGCCAGGGCGGCCTGGTGCAGGTCGCCCTCCGCCAGCGCAGCCTGCGTCAGGTCGAACAGGAAGGCCGAGCGTTGCAGGCGCGCCTCCTGGTCGACCAGGGCGCGCCGGCTGTGCAGGTCGATCAGCCAGCCCGCGCCCCAGTGCAGCAGCCGCATGGCCTGGTTGAGCGTGGCGTCATCGTGGTCCGCAAGCTCCACCACCACCACGCCGAAGGGCGCGCTGCCGGCGTCCAGCGGATACGCGAACTGGGCGCGGCCGGCAGCGTCGGTGCGCATCACGCCCTTGCGCTCGACCAGCGCCTGCTGGGCGATCTCGCCCAGGTAACTCAGGTCGGTGTTCCCCGGCCAGACGGCAGCGGGGGCATAACTGCCATCCTGGTCCTGCAACAGCAGCAATCCGCTGTGCGGCCGGGTCAGCAACTGGCACAGCACCGGCAGCCACGCGATGCACAGCTGCTCGGCCGTGCGTGCCTGGGCCAACTGGCTCCAGGGGTCGGTGGCGACGGCTTCGCGCGCCGGGCTCGGGGGTGCTTGCTCGTTACGCGACTGCATCGAATAGGTGTTTGCCGTTCATGGTGGGGCCGTGCGGGGCCCATCGTGCCCGGCATTGACAACGACCGCGCAAACCCGGCGGGTCTGCGCGGTCGTGTGACTGCCTGCGCCTGGCGGGTGTCCCCGCGATGTTATTTCAGTTCGCCGTGACGGGACTCGTACTCGGTCATCAGCTTGGCCAGGAGTTCAGCCAGGCGCTTGGCGGCAAACGGGCTCATGACGAGCCGGTGCCCCAGTTCGATCTCGACTTCCGGGCTCGCCCGGTCCCAGCTGGTGTTGAGGCCGAAGTTCAATACCACCTCCTCCTTGGTGCTGTTGGCATTGGCGAAGTTGACGTAGGAGCTTTTCAGGTGCTCCACGTTCCACTTCACTTTGGGCCCTTTGGGATCCGGGGCCTTCTGGGCATCGACCATGCAATTACTCCTTGGTAGCTGTGTGTAGTGTTGTCCGGATCAGCGGGCGCCGGCCTTGCCGCTGGCGGCTGGCAGGCCCACCTTCCAGTGGTTCAGTTTAAGTGCAGCGGCCTTGTCCCGCGCAGGGCTGACCCAGTCACGCACCCAGTTGTTGGCCCTGGCCTGACCAAGGTCAAAGTCGGTCGCAGACGCATTGAAGTTGATCACCGGCGGCAACGGCTCGACCACGGGCGCCTGCACGGAGAACGTGGGCAGACTGACGGACGGCACGCTTGCGGGCGGCAGGACGAAATCCGGAACCAGGTCTGCGACGCTGCCTGTCACCACCGGCAAGACGGCTTGCACCGGCGCCGTGGTCAACGGGGCCACGACGGCAGGCGGCGGCACCGGGGTGCTGTTGTCCACGGCGGCTGCAGCCGGCGCCGGCGAGTCGACCGGGGCGACCGCCAAAGCTGCCGGTGCGGGCACCGTGACCATGCCGTCGGTCGGATCGATGCCGGCCACGGACTCCGCATTGAGCGTCAGCCGGGTTTCGTTGAGCGTGGTCGACAGCAGATCGATGGCCAGGCTGCCTTTGGCACCGGCCTTGACCCGGAACTCCAGCTCCACCAGGGTGCCGGCACCCCCCGCCATGGCCTGCATGCTCGCCATGTCGATCACGATGTGGCCGGCCACACTGGTGTCCTTGACGAAGTAATGGAAGTCCTGCGTCAGCCCGCCCAGGCGTACGTCGAGCAGTTCCAGGCTGTCGGCTGGATAGGCCAGGGTGATCTCCACCGACTCCAGCCCGGCGGCGGTATCCAGGGAGATCGGCACCACCACCGTGTCGCCGGCAGCGGCGCTGACGCTGGCGGCGCTGACCACCGGGTCCGGACCGCTGAAGGTCAGTGTCATGCCCTTGGGGATAGGCGGTATCTCTGCGCGGTCCAGCCCCATGACTTCGGACAACACGCGTTGCGCGTCGAGCGATGTCAGTGCACGGTTGCCGTTGATGTCGGCCACCACCGTCGGGTCGACCAGCGGGTAGGCGCCAAAACCGTTGTCGAGGTGGACCACGGTGCGCTGGATGCGTTGCACGTCCAGCGTGGAGTACTTGGCATTGCCGCTGGCGTCGCCGACATAGGCGACCAGGTGCAGGCCGTCGTCGTCGCGCACGGCCGCGCCGGTGTCGAGCAGGATGCTGCGCAGGTCGAGCACCTGCTTGGCGCCATACGGCGCGCTGCCAGGCACCTGGGCCACCAGCTTGACAAGGTCGACGCTGCCGGCACCCAGGGCGGCACCGAGTTGCAGGCTGATGCGCACCTGGCCCGGTGTGCTGAAGTCGGCGCTCACCGTGCTGCCGCCCGGCATGCCGGTGCCACCGGCCACGCCGGTGATGTTCAGCAGGCTGGGGTCGTAGGCCAGCGTGAAGGCGACCTGGCGCGCCCCTGCGGCGCCGGTGATCGTGATGGGCACACCGGCAGCGGTTGCGGGAACGTCCGCCGCCTGGCCCGGGCCGCGGCTGAACTCGCCCAGGCTCAGGACCGCGCCGCTGCCGTTCACCGTGAAGGCGCCGCTGAAGTTGCCGCCGGCAACGCCGTCGCGGTTGCCGTCGAGCAGGCCGCCGAGGCTGTCCTTGAAGGCGTCGATCCGGCTGTCCAGCCGGATGGTGTAGCTGCTGTTGGCGAGCAGGCCGTTCGTCTTCACGAAGCGCAGGCCCTGGAAGTCGCTGTCGAGCACCGCACTGCCTGCCACGTTGCGGCCATTGCCGTCCTGGAACACCAGGTCGGCCGCGCCACGGTTGTAGAAGGACGAGTCGTACAGGTTGATCTCGCCCGGTGCGAAGGCGCGGTTGAAACGCACCTGGAAGCCGGTGGCAGTGGCCGCGAAGTCCGTCACCTTGAGGGTGCCGGCCTGCACGGTCACGGTCGTGCTGGCGTTGTAGCTGCCGTCTTCATCGGTTGCGGTGGTCTGCACCGTGTAGCTGCCCGGGGCCGCATACCGGTGGCTGAGCGCACCGGCGGCCGCGTCGAGCTGGCTGCTGCTGCCGTCGCCCCAATGCACCGTCCAGCCGCTGAGCGTGTCCTGGCCCGGGTCGCTGGAGGCCAGGTCGAGTACGAAGTCCTGGTCGTCGGTGACGCTGGCAGCACCGCTCAGGCTGAGTGTGGGTGCCACGTTGTGCACGGTGACAGTGAAGTCCTGGTCGGCCGTTCCGCCAGCGCTGTCGGTGATCCGCAGCGTGAAGCCTGCACTGGCGTCGCCGTCCAGTGCTGTCCAGCTGAATGCGCCGGTGCTGGCGTCCAGGGTGGCACCGTGGCTGTCGCCCACGAGGCTGTAGCTGGCACTGTCACCGGCACTGTCGTGCCCTGCGGCTATGAAGCCGATCAGCGTACCTTCGTTCACCGAGAGGTTGCCGATCGCGTCCAGCGTGGGGTTCGCGTTGACGCCGAAGTCGGCGTCGGCGTCCAGACCGCTGGTCATGGCGATCTGGATGGCGAGGCTGGTGGTGAGCGTCCAGCCGACCTGGCCAATCATGGTGACCCGGTAGCTGCCCGGGCCGACGTCGTCGAACTGGAACTGGCCGCCAGCGCCGGTCACGGTGCTGTGCTCGCCGATATCGAGCTGGCCGTTGCCGTCACCGTCGAGGAACACGGTCCAGCCGCCCAGGCCGCCGTCTGCCGGATCCTGGGTGTCGTTCGCGTTGTGGTCGTGGAACACCGTGCCGCCGATGCTGCCCAGGGCGAAGTTGCCGAAGTCCACGCCACCGTGGTCTTCACCCGCCGCAAGGTCGAAATGGTGCACGCCCGGTGCTGCCAGCGGAACCTCGGCATTGGTATCGGTGGTGCTGCTGCCGCTGCCACCCGCGCCGGCGCTGACGGGCATGAGCAGGATGCCATTGGCGAGCGAGAGCAGGTCGACCCGTGCGAAGTCGAGGCCGGTGTTCACCACGTTGTCGTTTTCGTCGTCGCCGTCGTTGACGCTCATGCTGGTGGAGGCCAGCAGGCTGCTGAACTCTGCCATGCTCAGGCGCCGGCCCAGGTGGTCCAGGGCCAGGTCCTGCGCCAGCGTAGCGATGCCTGCCATGTAGGCGCTGGCCTGGCTGGTGCCGAACATGGTGCGGCTGCCGCCGTTGTAGTTGGCGCCCACCAGGCGGGTGCCGGGTGCCAGCACGTCGAGCAGGTCGCCGTCGCGCTGGCCAAACGCCGCCAGCAGGTCGGCGCCGGTGCTGTAGTCGATGGCGCCGCTGGCATAGTTGACCGGCCCGCCGAAACTGCCGCTCCAGACCGCACCCACGGCCAGCACCGCCGGGTCGGCGGCGGGGTAGGACACGCCCATCTGGCCGTTGTACTGGAAGTAGTTGTTGCCGCTGGCCGCGGTGATCAGGATGTTCTTGCCGGCGATGGCCGCCAGTTCGTCACCCAGGCCGTAGCGGCCGATCGCCGTGTTCCAGTTGCCGCCGTCGCCCAGCGACAGGTTGACGACACCGATGTGGTAGGTGTCGGCGTTTGCCACCACCCACTGCAGGGCGGCTTCGAGGTAGCTGAAATAACCCGAGCCGTCGTCGCCGAACACCTTGAGCGCGATCAGGTCTGCGCCCGGCGCCACGCCGCCGTAGGTCGCGTCCTGGCCGCCGACCAGGCTGGCCACATGGGAGCCGTGGCCATTGCGGTCGCTGGCATCGGCGTCGCCGTCGGCGAAGTCGTAGCTGTAGACGATGCGGTCGGCCACACCGTTGAGGTCGAGATCGGGGCCGAACCAGCTGTGGTTCAGGTCGATGCCGGTGTCGATCACGACGGTGCGCACGCCCGAGCCGTTGATGCCTGCGAAACGGCTGTCGGCGCGGAATGCGTCCAGACCGACCAGGCTGTCTGCGAGGTCGTTGGCCGACGCCGCTTGCGTGCTGATCGAGCCCTGCGCCACGATGTCTTCGGGCAGGCTCAGCACCACGTCCATGCCGCTGAGGGTCAGGCTGGTGCTGCTGCTGGAGGCACTGCTGGGGCCGGCGCCCGGCGAGGTCTGCACCCAGCCGGCCTGCATCACCTCGGCGATGGCATAGGCGCCCGGCAGCAGGTTGTCGAAGCGGTAGGCGCCCTGCGCATCGGTGACCGCAAAGCGCTCGCTGGCATCCAGCCCGCCATTGCCGTTCGTGTCGAGGAAGATGGTCCAGCCCGACAGGCCAGCCTCGCCCGCATCACGCTGGGCGTCGCCGTCCAGGTCTTCGAACTTGGTGCCGCTGATGCTGGCGGCCTCGACGTTCGCGAAATCCTGGTTGCCGATGTCGGCGCCGCTGGTGGTGACCACGGTGTAGCTGCCGCTGGCCGGGCCGGTCTGCAGCCAGCCTGCCTGCTGGAGCTCGCTGACGGTGTAGCTGCCCGGGCCGATGCCGGTAAAGCGGTAGTAGCCGTACTGGTCGGTGGTGGTGGTGGCGTCGATGCTGCCGTTGCCGTCGCGGTCGAGCCGGATCGTCCAGCCGGCCAGGCCTTCTTCGCCCTCGTCGAGCATGCCATTGGCATTGAGGTCGTTGATCTTCTGGCCACCTATCTGGGCCAGGTGGAAGTTGCCGAAGTCGACATCGGCAGTCGTCTGGTCTGCGACCACGACCACCGCGTGGCTGTTGTCGCCGGGCCGGGTCTGCACCCAGCCGGTTTGCAGCACCTCGGCCAGCGTGTAGGCGCCCGGGCTCAGGTCGAGGAAGCTGTAGCTGCCGTCGGACGCGGTGACCGTGGAGACCTCGCCGGCGTCGAACTGGCCATTCTGGTCGGCGTCCAGGAATACCGTCCAGCCAGACAGCCCGGCCTCGCCGTCGTCGCGCACGCCGTCGCCGTCGTAGTCCTCGAACTTGCTGCCAGTGATGGTGCCGCTGCCGCCCAGCACCGACACGGTGATGGTCGCGTCGGCCGCATTGCCTGGGAGCTCCTCGTTGTTCGCGTTGTCGCGCGCGGTGGTGAAGAAGCCGTAGGTATGGCCGGTCTCGCCGAGGTAGATGCCCTCGGTCTGCTCGGTGTCTGCGAGCCAGATTTCAAACGCCCCGCCATCCACCGACACCCAGACCGAGTAGTCGCGCACGCCGGAGCCGGCTTCGTCGTCCTCGCCGGCCCAATGCACCTGGAACTCGGCCTCGTTGGTGGTGGCCGTTGCAAACGCGATCACCAGGCTTTGCGGCGCGACGGCGTCCAGGGTGTTGGCGATGGCCGGCGTCTCGATCGGCTCCTCGGTATCGAAGATGATCAGCGCCTGCGCGTCGATGACGGTGCCGCTGACCACGTCGCGGCGTGCCTTCACGGTGTAGGTGACGTAGCCTTCTCCGCGGCCGGTGCCCTGTGTGACGACGTCATGGTTTTCGTCGTATACCGTGTCATTCACCGGCAGGAAGCCCATCAACGCGTTCTGCGGCACATCGCCGGTGTTCGGGTCGATGGTGGTCAGGCGCCAGGTGACGATGCCGGTGGAGACATCCACCGCGGCCGACACATCCAGGAAATAACCGCGCGTCGGGTCGGTCGTGAAGTCGAGCCGCTTCTGGTAGAACGCGGTCTTTCCGTCGACTTCGATGATCTGCTCGCCGAAGCCGAAGTCATCGACGCGGAAGGTGCGCCAGTCGAGGTCGGCATCGAGTTGCTGGGTGATCACCACCTCCTGCGCCGGTGCTGTGGCGTCGGCGGCGTTCTCGAAGCGGATCATGTAGCCCATGTTGGTCTTGGCGCCCACCCATTCCTCGTCGCCAAAACCCTCGGGCCCGATGATGTCGTTGGGGTCGCGCGGGCGTACCACGCACGGGCGGTAGACGATGGTCTTCTCGGTGCAGGACTTGGAGTCGAAGGTGACGTCCGTGCCGCCTCCTGCGCGGCAGACGGGGGCCGATTCACGCAGGCGCTTGATCTCTTCGGGCTTGCACTTCAGGCATTCCTCGGGGATCGGAAGGCCCGGGAACAGGCCTTCGGTGCCCAGGCCGGTGTCGGCGATGCTGCTCACCGGCATGCCTGCGCTCAGGGCCAGACCGGTGGCCATCGCGATCGGGTCGAACACCGCGCCTGCGGACCAGGCGCCACCGCTGAAGATGCTGTAGTGCAGGGTGAGCTCGGTCTTCTCGGGTGTCGGGTCGGCGTCCTGCTCCCAGACGAGGATGAGGCCGGTGCCGAGTTGCTCCATGGCCGGGTCCATGATGCTGGCGCCGGCCATGACCTCGGTCGCCGCCGTCCAGGCAGTGCCGTTCCAGGTGGCCGTCATCAGGGTATCCGAGGCGTCGGCGTTCTTGCGCACCCAGGCTGTCACCAGGTTGCCGCTGGCGTCATGCCCGATTGTCAGACCAGTGTCCATGCCTGTCGTGGTGGCCACGGTCTGCATCGCACCCCACTGGCCCGTGGTTTCGTTGTACACCGCAAACACCACATCGTTGGCGTCCAGCGCTGCTTCGTAGGCTTCCAGCGTCGGGTCGCCGGCGCCATTCAGGCTGCTGCTGTCGGCGTGGGTCCAGACCACCAGGCGCTGGCCCAGGCCGTCCACGGCCGCCGTGGCGTCGCTGTTCAGGCCCATGGCGCCGGTCAATGCAACCGGGGTTCCCCACGTGCCGTTGGGCGCGGTACCGGTGAACTGCGCCACCATCACGTCGGAGCCGATCTGCACGTTCGGGTCGGCCATGTGGGTCCAGGTGCCGAACAGCGCGCCGGCGTCGTTGGCGACGGACATGCCGGAGTCGATCAACCGGTCGCCCGTGACATCGGAGACCACGTGGTTGGTGCCGTACACCGCGGTCGATCCGATCAGGCTGCCCGGGTCGAAGATCGGCGCGCTGTCGTCCTGCGTCTGCAGCGGCGTGCCGGCCAGTTCCAGGCCCGAGGCGCTGTAGAAGTTGACGCTGAACACTTCGTTGAAGGTAAACCAGCCGATGTTGCCGCTCAGGGTGATGTTGCCGGCGATCGACTTGAGCTTGACCTCGGGCGCGATGTCCAGTGTCACCGTGATGTCGCCCTGCAGGCGCACCGAGTCCGGGCCGGCGTCGAGCTGCGCATACACGCCGATCAAGCCGCTCAGGCTGGCCTCGGCGATGCTTTCGGGCCAGACGAAGTCGGGGAAGGGCTGGGTCAGCGTCCATTCCATGCCGGTGAAGCTCGCGCCACCACCGAAGGTGATGCCGTCTTCGAACGTGAGCCCGAAGCGGCTGGCCAGCCCGACCGCGAAGCTGTACGCCAGGTAGGCGCTGGTGACCGCCGGGTGCGGGATCTTGCTCAGCATGGTCGACAGGCCATAACGCCAGTCGAACTGTGCACTGGCGCCCCAGCCGGCCTTGGCGCTGTTGAACTGCCAGTCGCGCGCAGCCTCGTTGACGCTCCATTCGGCCGCCACGTTGCCGTTGCCGCTGATGGTGGAGCGGATGCTGCTGCCCTTGAACGAGCCGGAGATCTGGCCCTGGGCCCCCAGCGTCGCCTTGCAGTCGGCCTCGCTGACCTGGCCGGACAAGGCGAGCACGATCTCCGCCTCGGTTCCGAAGAAGTCCCACGGGCCGAACTTCCACTGCCGGCCATAGGCGAGGCTGACACCTTCGGTCGTCAGTGCGCCGTCGCCCCCGGCGGCGGCGATGTCCGCGCTGGCCGGCACCGGCCAGCTGAAGTCATCTTCGCTCATCGCGAAGATGTCGTAGTAGATGTCGGTGTCGTCCTGGATCTCGCCGTCGCGCTTGAGATGGGTGATCATCACCAGGCCGTTGTCGCCGATGACGACCTGGGGTGCAACGTCCATGGTGCTGTCGTTGGTGACGCGCACCGGGGCGGACCATTCGAACCCGCCGGCGGCCTTGGCGCGTGCCACGGCGTACCAGATCTCGGAGTTGTTGCCGCGGCCCTGCTGCCAGGCGATCACCAGGCCGGCGCTGGTCTGGCCGCCGGCGTCGACGAACAACTGGCCGCTGGAGGCGACGGCCGGTGCATAGCTGTCTTCGGTGGAGACCGCCTGGGCGTCTTTCCATTGGCCGCTGGCAAGGTCGTACCAGGCGTGCCAGACATGGCCGTCGCGGGTCCAGACCATGTGGGTGATGCCATTGGCATCGCGGTTGAGCAACGGGTTGCTGTCGTTGTTGGCGCCGATGCCGCCCTTGTGCTGCAGGTAGATCACACCGGCGTCGAGCGGCGCGGTCTGCCCCAGCACGAACTGCGGCGCGGTCTGGTCCATCAGGTCGTCGCGGTTCATGTCGAGCGCGCGCCCGATCGCGACGATCTTGTAGGTGCCAGGGACCAGCCGCGCAAACGCGAAGTGGCCATCGGCGTCGCTGATGGTGGTGGCCTTGTGCTCCAGACGGCCGTCTGCGTGCACCAGGTAGGCCGCCATCTGGATGTCGGCTACGCCGAGGTCGGTTTCGGCGTCGCGCACCTCGCCGCCCATGCTGGCATACGGCACGTAGTCGGGGTTCTGCGCGTACATGCGCGCGAAGATGTCGCGCACGTCGCGGATCGGTTGCCCGGGCTCCGAGACCATCAGCATCATGCTGTTGAGCACCGTCACGTACTCGCCCCAGGTGCTGCCGATCAGTGGCTTGATGCGGCCCCAGAACGCCACCCACTCGTCGTTGCCGATGCTGGATGGGCGGATGCTGGATTCGATCGTGTCCCAGTCCTCGATCACGCGGATGTCGTTGGCCATGATGCGCCCGGAACGCATGTCGAGCGACCGGGTCACCCCCGGGCTCTGGAACACCATGGGCACGCTGTAGCGCGCACCCGGACGCAGGATGTCCATCGGGCCGTCGTAGCTGGCCGCGAGGATCTGCACCGGCGAGGTGTGCATGTTGGTGGCAGACAGGCCGATCGGCGTGGCACTGTGGCTCTCGAAGATGATCAGCGGGGCCATCACGTCGACACCACCGTCGTTGACGTAGTTGAGCGTGAACAGGTTGGTCCGGTTGACCATCACGTCGGTCGGGCCGGCGATGTTCATGTACACGCCGTCCTCCTCGACCGATTCGCGCACGGTCACGGTGGCGATGCTCACCTGCTGGGCCAGCACACCCTGGCTGCCGTCGGGCAGGGTCCCGATCTGCTCGGCCACGACGTGGTAGGCGCCCAGGCCGGCCTGGAACAGGCTGAAGGTGGCGTAGACCTCGCTGGAGCTGTCCACCTGGACGGCATGGGCCGTGATGCGGGTGGTGCCATCGGGCGCGAGCAGGCTGAATTCGGTGTTGGCGCCGAACTTCGCACCCTGGATGCGCAATGTCACGTCGCCGGCGTTGCTGACGATCCTGGCGTCGACATCGGTGACCGAGAACGGAATCACCTCGGCCTTGATCTGGAAGCTCGGGCTGCCCGGCGCGTACTGGCCATAGGCCAGCACGTAGTAGGTGCCGGCCTCGGTGGTCGGGATCACCAGCTGCGGATCGGAGGTGAACCCTTCGCGAGCCGCGAAGTCGAATTGCCCGCGCGAGGGCATGCTGCCATGGCGCACGTAGAGCTCGTTGGCGACATCGGCGCCGGCGCTGTCGAGCACCAGGCGGACGGTCTCGCCGGCCGCCACGTCGAACTTGTAGTAGACCGCCTGGCCGGTACCCAGCGTGTAGGTGCTGGCCACACCGAGTGTGAGCGCGTCCACATCCAGCAGGACGGCGTCCAGGCTGCCGCCGATGTTGTTGGTTTCGTCGCTCTCGGGAATCCGGTTGCGGATGTCGCTGCGCACGATGACCTTGTATTGCCCGGGCGTCACACCCGGCAGGGTGGCCGTCACGGAGTTGCTGTAGCTGCTGCCACCGTCCACGGTGCCCGAATGGGTGGCCACACCGAAGAAGGCGTCGTTGATGTCCCAGGTGTCGTCCAGCGACAGGTAGACCGAATCGCTCCAGCTGCCCATGGCCGGATTGACACCTTCGTTGTTGATGCTGAAGGAGATGGTGGCCGAGCGGCCGGGGACGGTGTTGGAGGGCAGGTCGACCGTGCCGACCACGAGGTCGGCCGGTGGCGCGAGGGACACCTGCGTGAAAGAGGCGTCCTGCGAGATGTTGTTGAACTCATTGCCTTCGCCGATGAACCGACCTGCATCGGTGGCTACAAACAGGTAGAACGGGCCGGACTGGCCGTAGGGCACATCCACGTCGATGCTCTGGGTGTAGGAGTCGCCGGCATCCAGGTTGCTGTGGTAGACGGAGGTGAGGTAGATGTCGGCATCGCGGTCGAGCACGCCGTCGCGCGACAGGTAGACCGCGTCATACCAGGAGCGGCTGTCGGCCGCACCCGGCCCGTCGTTGCGCACGGTCCAGCTGATGTGCATCGACTGGCCGCTGATGGCGGCTTCGGGCGCATCCACCGTGATGACGGTCAGGTCTGGCGGCAGGTAGACACCCGGCAGGACCTGGATCGTGCTGTCGGAGGCCCGCAGGTTGTTGAGTTCGCCGGCGGTTCCTTCGGTGACACCGTTGTCCCGGTCGGTGCGGACGATCACGAAGTAGTCGTCGGCCGCCAGCCCGCTGGGCAGCGCGAATGCGGCCGTCGCGTCGTAGCCGGCGCCGATGGCCAAGGTGTTGTTGCGCAGGCGCGCGCCGAGCAGCGTGTCGCCGGCGTCGAGGTTTTGGTCCAGTGACAGGTAGACGTTGTCGTACCAGTAACCGGTATTGGTCTGGTTGGTGCCCAGATTCTCGACGCGCCACGAAAAGCTGGCCGACTGGCCGGCGGTGCCGGTGTCGGCATGCTGCACATCGGTGACCAGCAGGTCGGGTGTTTCGCGGTCGACACTGATGCCGCGGAATGCCAGGTTGTTGTCGTTGTCGGACTCGAACACCTGGTTTCCGCCGTCGGTGCGCACATACAGGAAGTAATTGCCATCGGCCAGGCTGAACGGCAGGGTGACGGTCTCGTTGCTTGCGTAACCCGCGCCAGCGTCCAGCAGGCCGCTGTGCGCGAAGGTGGCCAGCACCATGTCGTCGGCATCGCCGAAGATGCCGTCCAGCGATACCACCACCTGGTCAACCCAGGAACTGGTGACGGTGTCGCCCGTGCCGTTGTTGCGCACCGTCCAGCTGATGCTGACCGGCTTGCCGGATTCGCCAGCCGCCGGTGAATCGAAGCTGCTCACGACCAGGTCCGCCGGCCGGTTCACCACGGCCATCTGACCCGAGGCCGTGGTGTTGTTGTTCTCGCCAAACGGGTCGGCCGGGTTGGGCAGCCCCTCGAACACCTGCGTGCCGGCATCGGTCTTGACCAGCAGCCGGTAGTTGCCGCTGATGCCGAACGGCAGGGTGACGGTCAGGCTGGCGTCATAGGAGAACGGGTTGCTCTGGTCATCCGACACCCAGTTGTCAAGAACGCCGTAGTGGCCACGATCACCCAGAACGATGTCGCCGGCGTCCAGCGTGTTGTCGGCGGACAGGTAGACGCGGTCGACCCAGTAGTTGTTGCGGGTGGGCTCCGACCCGTAGTTGGCGACGCTCCAGGACACGTTGACGGTATGTCCTGCCTGGCCGTTGACCGGAGCGGTCACGCTGAGCACTTCGAGGTCTGGCGGCGGCGTCAGCGCAATGCTGGTCAGCTCGGGGGTCACGCCGTCGGCCTGCATGTCCTGCGCGCTGTTGTTGAACTCGAAGCCGTGCTCGTAGACATGGTTCGCCGCATCGGTGATGACGAAGAAGTGGAAGTCGCCCACCACTCCGACCGGCAGCGTGATGTTCTTCGTGACGTTGTAGGTCTCGCCCGGATCGAGCGCCCCGGCGCCGGTTCCGACATGCCAGAAATCTCCCATGGCGCGGTCATCGCCGTTGCCCAACTCATCGTCGGCCGACATGATTACCCGGTCGTACCAGCCGCTTTCGAGGGTGCGCCCGCTGGCGAAGCGGTCGTCGTTGACGACGGTCCAGCTGACCTGGACGATCTGGCCGGAAAACGCGATGTTCGGCGCCTCCACGCTCTGCACACGCAGGTCGGGCGGGGGTGTCAGGGCGATGTGGGTCAGGGGCGAGGCCAGGACGTTGTCGCCCTCCTTCTGGTCCTCGAACACATTGTTGAAGGTGTCGGTCTTGACCAGGAAGTAGTAGTCGCCGTTCAGGCCCTTGGGGATGCTGATCGTGCGGCTGTTCTGGTAACTTTCGCCGATCGGCAGGTAGTTGGGGTTGAGGACATAACCCATGTCGGTGTCGTCGCCGTCACCCCATACGGTGTTGAGCGACAGGTGCACATGGTCGTACCAGTACGCAGCGCTGGTCGCGCCGGTGCCGGTGTTGGTGACCACCCAGCTCACGATGGTGTCGGTGCCCGAGGCCGGAAGGGTGGGCGGCGTGAGTGCCGTCACCTGCAGGTTCGGCAACGGCGGGAAGGTGACGCGGATCGTGCTGTTGTCGATCGCGCGGTTGTTGCCCAAGTATTGGTGCGTCTCGTTGACCTCGTTGGCGGCGTCGGTGTACACCACGACGGTGCGCAGGCCATCGAGCGTGGGGTTGAGCGTGAACACCTGGGAGCGGGTGACCGATTCGCCCACGGCCAGCGTGCCGTCGAACGCAAAGGACCCGAGGTAGATGCTGTCGCTGGCACCGCCATTGGTGGACAGGTACACCGCGTCGGACCATGGGCCGCTGAGGGCGGTTCCCTGGTTGGTAACGGTCCAGGTGATGGTGATGTTGCCGCCGGCGAGTGCGTCCAGCGGCGCGACGATGTTGCTGACCAGCAGGTCCGGCAGCGGCGGCAGGCTGGCGTTGAGCGTGCCCGCGCTGCTGCCCTGGTTGTTGTTCTCGTTGGTGTGTTCGTAGACGTTGTTGCCCGCGTCGGCAAATACCAGCAGGTGCCAGTTGCCCGGGCTGTACAGCGGCACGGTGATGGTCTGGTGCACCGGCAGGCTGGCACCGGCGGCCAGCGTTTGCGCGACGACGTAGTCACCCACGTAGATGTCCGCGCTGGTGCCATTGGAGGACAGGTACAGCGTGTTGTGGAAATTGCTGGCTGCCGCGCTGCCGACGTTGTTCAGGGTGAAATTCACCGTGACGGTGTCGCCGCTGAACATGGCGGCGCCGGGGACGTCGACGTTGCTCACGGTCAGGTCGGCCACCGGCGGCACCGACAGGGTGATGGCGCGCGCCAGCACGTTGTTGGTCTCGCTGAGTTCCGGCTCGGCGTTATTGGCATCGGCGCGCAGCAGCAGGTAGTAGGTGCCCGCACCCAAGCTGGCGTTGAGCGGCAGCGTGACGTTCTCGACGCTGCGGTTGTAGCTGGCGAGTGAGGCAAGCGGACGCACCGACGGCGCGGACGACGCGTAAACCTCGGTCAGTGTGATGTCGTCGCCGTTGCCATAGATCTGGTCGATCGACAGCACAACGCGGTCGAGCCAGTCGCCGTAGGTGGGCCCGGTGCCCGCGTTCTGAACCGTCCACGCGACGTCGATGGTGCTGCCGAGCACTGCGGCGTCCGGCGCAGTCAGGGTGGTCGGCGTGAGGTCCTCGGTGGCCACGACCACCTGCAACTGGTTGGTGCTGATGCCGACGTTGTTGTTCTCGTTGGCAAGACGCTCGTAGACCCCGTTGTAGACGTCCGACTTGACCAGCACGTTCCAGGTGCCGAGGCGGTTCGCCGGCACCGTCACGGTGGCGCTGCGCGGCAGGGTGGCGCCGCCGGCGACGAGGCTGTTGGTGTAGAACTCGTCCAGAAACACGTCGTCCGCATTGCCAAACACCTGGTCACTGGACAGCACGACGCGGTCGTACCAGTTCTGGGCACTGGCGCCACCGGTGTTGCGGTCGGTCCACGACACCGTGATGGCTTTTCCGGCCTCGACGACGACCGGCACCACGACATCGGTGACGACCAGATCCGGCAGCGGGGGGACGACCGTCGGCACGGCACTGCTGTACAGGCCGTTGTTGTTTTCGTTGTTCTCCGGCTGCAGGTTGGAGTAGTAGAAGTAGCCGCTGTAGTAGTCCGCCTGGACCCGGATGAAATGGTTGACCGGGTTGAAGCTGTCGTTGAGCGGCAATGTCACCAGGGCGGAGTTGGTGTACTGCTCCCCTGCCGGCAGGCCGAACAGGTTGGTCGGATCGACATCGACCAGGTAGTTGCCCAGCAACGTGTCATTGGCCGGGTCGGTGTCGGTGGAGATCCACAGGCTGTCGTACCAGGCGCTGGACCTGGCGGCATCGGTGCCGATGTTGCGGACCGTCCAGGTCACCAGCACCTGGCTGCCCAGGGGCACACCGGCTTCGGGGATGGGCGCGCCGCTCGGGAGCGTGACGCTGATGGTGACCGGGCTGAGGTCGGGTGATGCCACCTGGACCGTGCCGAGGTAGGTCTGATTGCCGGCGGTTGTGCCGTCCTGGTCCATGCGGTTGCCGGCCAGGTCGAACAGATCGGTGCCGACGGTGAGGGTGTAATTGCCCTGCGTGTACTGGTCGGTGAAGGTCAGTGTGACCGACAGGCCATCACCGGACAACGCGGCACTGCTGATGCCGATGCCGCTGTTGCCGGGGTTGCGCAACACGAAGTCTCCGGGCTGCACGGTGCTCGGGTTCAGCGCCTCGCTGAAGGTGACCGTCCAGGTGTTGAAGGGCGATACCGACTGCACCTCGGGGTTTTGCGAGACCACCCGGGGCCCGGTGCTGTCGATGACGAAGCTGCCGCTGTGCGCCAGGTTGCCGGTGCCCTGCAGGTCGAGCAGGCCGCCGCCGAGCAGCGTGTAACTGATGGTGCCTTCCGCGGCTGGCGCGCTGACCAGGAAGCGCAAGGTGTCGCCGTCGACCACCTCCACGCTGGTGACGGTGGCCCCGCCGCTCAGGGTCAGGTCGTCGATGCCGACCGAGGCGGCCAGCACGCCTTCGGACAGGTCGAACGTGAGGCTGCTTGGGGGAGTGCCCAAGCGCTTGCCGTCGATCGGGCTGGTGGCGATGACCGTCGGCGCGGCATTCGATGCGCCGGTGGCGCCGGTGGCATGCAGCACATACTCACCCCGGGCAGAGCCGTTCTCCGGGCGCACCCGGATGGTGTAGGCGCCGCTGGTCAGGGCGGTGTAGTTCAGCGAGGCGTTGCGCCCGTCGGCGGCGCTGTCGTCGTCGCTCGCCACCAGGGTGCCGGTTTCGTCGAGCAGCTCGATGCGTGCATCGAGCAGTCCGGCGGGCTCCCCGGAGCCGTCGAAGGGCGTACTGGTGCGTAGCGCCAGCTGGTCGCCCGCCTGGACTTGCAACAGATACGTGTCCAGCGTGTCGCTGGCGGCCCAGGCCACGGCCTGCTCCAGCAGGCGGTCTGGAGCGCCGGTGTTGAACCCGCTGCCGCCTCCCAGGTAGGTCGGGCCGAGGTAGGCGCTGCGGCCGCTGCCGACACTCGACACGACGATGGCCGGTTGGCCGTTGGCCGTGCCGAGCACCGTCGCGCCTGCGTCCACCCCGTTGGACGGGTATTCGACATAGTCGATGGTGGCGAAATTGGTCACGCCAGCCGTGACCGGGTGCGTGCCGTCGGTGATGGTGACCGTCGGGCCGTAGTTGTAGGTGTAGTAGGTGCTGGTGTCGACCGGGACGATCGCGTTGATGTCCTCGATCGAGGTGCCCGTGGCCGCGCCCACCGAATAAATCAGCCACCCGGTACCGACCAGCCCGCCACCAGCCTCCACCCACTGGCGCAGCACAGGCGCGATGGACAGCAACTGGCTGTGGGGGGTGTTCGAGTCGCCCAGCATCACCACGTCGTAGCTGGCGAGTTCGGCCAGTGTGTCGATCTGTGTGTAGCTGACCGAGCTGGCGGTGAAATTGAAGAAGGAGTCGTCGTTGAGCTGGTTGACCACTCCGCCCGCGGACCCGCTGTTGAGCACGGCCACCCGGATCGCCTGGCCGCTGCCGGAACTGCCCAGCGCACCGAGCACATCACCGGTCTGGCTGATGTCCTGGACGGTGTTGTTGAGTTCGAGCGAGAAGCTCTGCCTGCGCGTCAGCACCAGGTCGTACAGGCTGCCGGTCGAACCTGTCACGCGCAGGTAATAGGTGCCCGCGCTCGGTGCCACGAAATCGACGATCGCCTCGTCCACGTTGGAAGCCACGTCTGTGCCCGCGGTCAGCAGGTTGCCGAGTGCGTCGTACAGGCCCAGGCCGAGTTCGGCGTTGAGCACCCCGCCATCGGGCGTGAGCATGGCGCTGGCCGCCTGGCCGGCGTCCAGGTGCACGCTGTACCAGTCGGTTGCCGGCGCGGTGCCGTTCAGCTGGCCCAGCACGGCGGCGCGGTCCGAGCCGGTGGTGATGAGGCTGCCCGAAAGATCCTGGGCCGTGGCCTGGCTGTCGTTGCCGGCCCCGCCAAGCATCTCGGACTCCGCCGCCGCATTCAGCAGCGCCTTGAGCGTGTACTGGCCGGTGCCTTCCGCGGACCGGACTTCGACACGGTAGGTGCCGCCCGTGACGGCGACCGTCTGCAATAGCACGGTCTGGTTCAGGCTGGTTGCCGTGCTCGACGCCAGCGAGGTGCCGCCACTGGCCGCATCGAACAATTCGATCGCCAGACGGCTGGAGCCGGCGGTCTGGGTTGCCCACAGGGTGAGGGTCTGTCCTGCATCCAGCGTTACGGTGAAGGCATCGGTATCGGCTGCGCCGTGGATGGCGCGGCCGGCGGCTTCGGCCCGGTAGATCAGGCTGCCGGCCGGCACCAGGGCAGAAAACGCCGGCAGTGCCGTAGTGCCGTCGTCGACATTGAAGTTCAACACGTGGTTGTCCGGCCCGGTATTGCCCGGATTGCCGTCCAGGCCGTTGCCGACGAGGTCGCGGAAACTGTTGGCGCCAGACAGCAGGGTCAGCGTGTAGGCGCCCTCTGGCAGGCTGGTGTATTGCACGCTGACCTGGTCGGTGGTCGCGTTGTACACAAAACTGGCCGGTGTGTAGGCCACCCCGGTGGTGGTGTTGCTCAGCAGTACATCCTCGGCGCCGAGGCCACTGCTGGCCAGGTCTTCGCTCAGCGTGAACACCAGGGTGCGGGCACCGGACACGATGGTGTCGCCCGGGGCCACCGAACTGGCCGTGACGGTGGGTGACGTGCCGTCGGAGAAGAAGCTGCGGCTGAAGCCCTGTACGCCCAGGTTGCCGGTGCTGCTGACAGCCGAGGGAGCGATATTCAAGGTGTAGGCACCGTCGGCACCCACCAAGCCGCTGATATCGAAGCGCAAGGTGTCCGCGTCGACCTGCACCACGCCCACAGCCGCCACGCCGTTCACGGTGAGGTCACCGGCTTGCACGGTGTCGCTGCGCAGCGCCCCGGAGAAGTTGATGTCGACCGAGCCCGGCGGCGTGTTCAGCACCTGGCCTTCGCTGATGCTCGCGCTGCTCACGGTGAGCGGTGGCTGCACGCCGGTGGCACCGGTGGCACGCAGCACAAAATCGCCGGTACCGGATTCGGTCAGCACACGCACCGTGTAGGTGCCGCTGACAAGTGCGGTATGACTCAGGCTGGCGTTGCGGCCGTCGGCGGCGCTGTTGGTGTCACTGGCCACCACATTGCCATTCGGGCCCACGAGTTCTATCGATGGGTTCAAGGTGTTTGCCGGCTCGCCGGCACCATCGCCCGGTGTGAGCGTGCTGATCTGCAACACGTCGCCTGCGACCACCTGCAACAGGAAATCGGAGGTGCCGACATTGAAGTTCATCACCGCGGACTTTTCCGCGCTGCTCATGCCATTCAAGGCACCCAGGCCGAGCGCCGCCAGCACCGGCGCTCGCGCGACCGCGGTCGGCTGGTTGGCCGCCTGCGATGCGAAATGCATCACGATCTGCGTCTGTCCGGGCGCCAGCGACAGGTTGTAGCTGTAGTTGACGTTTTCGCCGCTTCGGGTGAACGTGGCCGGGCGGATGCGCCCGTCGGTACCGGCCAGCACATGCGTGACCACAGGATCGCCGCCCGAGGTGCCTGGGTTGCTGTCGTCGGTGATCAGCCAGTTGTCGGCAACCGATACGGTTGCGTCACCGCTGGACGTGGTGATGAAGCGTTCGCTGCCGTCGGACCCCAGGTTGGTGCGGATAGGCACCGTGTAGTTGACGGTGGCGCCGCTGGTGTTGGTGATGACTTCCAGGAAGCGGGCAAAACTCTGGTCGGCCGGCACATAGATCTTGCGGCTGACCTGCACGCCGCCGATCGATGCCGGGCCCATGACGACCTCGCGCCCGCCGTCTTCCAGCGTGCCGGTGCTGAAACTGGGGAAGTTGACGTGGTACATGCCGCCGTCATAGGCGTCGCTGGTGCCATCGCCGATATCGCCGTCGCGCTGGATGTCCCAGCGGAAACCGGAGGCATCGAACAGGTTGACGCCCAGGCCGGTCGACACGCCGGAGCCGGAGCCGGTGGACCCGCTCGCGCCACCGATGGCCCCTAGCACCTGCCCGGTGAGGCTGATGTCCTGCCCGGTCGCGCCTGGCTGGGTGCTGGGCAGGCTGAAACTCATGCCGCGTGTCACCACCAGGTTGTAGCGGCCCTCGGCGCTGCCACGCACACGCAGGTAGTAGTCGGCATCGTCGATGGCCACGAAGGCGCGGATGGCCTGCTGGGCATTGCCGGCGTCGTTGGCGCCGATGGCCAGCACGCTACCGTCGGCCTTCAGCAGGTCCAGCAGCAGTTCGCCGCTGGCGTTGTGGGTCCAGGCCAGGCCGACGCTGGTCAGCTGCCCGGCACCGAGATGGATGCGGTACACGTCGTCGTCCAGGTTGGTGGCGGCGAACCGGTCGCCGACCACCGCCATGCGGCTGCCACCGGAACCGAGGTCCAGGCTGCTGGGCGCGATGTCCTGTGCTGTGCCGATGCTGTCGTTGCTGACGGTGCCCACCAGCATCTCGTTTTCGAGCAGCGCGTTCAGGATCAGCGAGAAGCCATAACTTCCGGTACCCGCCAGGCCGCGCACCTCGACCCTGTAGTTGCCGCTCAGGCCGACCAGGGCCTGCAACGCAACGGTTTCGCCCGCGATGCCGGTGGCCAGGGCCACCTGGCTGTTGTCGTCGGCATCCAGCACCGCAACCTCGATCTGCAGACCGGGCGCGACCGAATTCACCAGCACGCTCAGGGTCTGCCCGGCATCCAGGTTGACGGTGTAGGTGTCGATGTCGCCAGTGGCATGGATCACACCGCGCACCAGCGGGTCGTAGACCAGGGAGCCGGTTGGCGGCAGGCCCTGCATCGCAGGATAGGCCAGGGTGCTCACGTCGACACCGAAGCCCAGCGTGAAATCGCCACCGGCAACGCCGTTGGCGTCGCCATCCAGGTAGTTGCCGATGACGTCCTTGAAACCGAGGAAGCCGCTGAGCAGCCTGAGTTCGTAGGCGCCCTCGCCGAGGCTGGCGGTGGTCACGGTCACGGTGTTGTCGACGCCGTTGTAGGTGAATCCCGTGATGTTGACCAGCTGGTTGCTCAGGGTCTCGCGCAATTGCACGTCGGCCGCACTCAGGTTGCTGACGTCCAGCGCTTCGCTCAGGGTGAAGGTGAACGCCTGGACGCCGGGCTCCAGGGTCGCGCCCTGCGACACGCTGCTGGCGACGACCGTGGGGCCGTGGGCATCGATGGTGAACCCGTGTGTCCACGATTGGTTGGCATTGCCGTGGATGTCGGTGACGCTGCTACCGAGCAACTCGACCAGGTAGCTGCCGTCACCCGCGAACGTGTTGGCGAAGTTGAACCGCACCTGTGTCGGCGACAGGATGGTGAAACTTTGGGCCGGGTTGCCATTGACCTGCATGTCGCCCGGCTCCAGGCTGGTGTAGAGCACCGGCTCCGAGAACGTGAGGTCGACCTGGTTCGGGAAGTTGATGACGGTGTTGACACCGTCCAGTGTGGACGACAGCACCTGCAGCGACGTTGCCACAGAGGGCAGGTCGCCGCTGACACGCAGCAGGTAGTCGCCGCTGCC
>JANMZX010000212.1:0-1836 GCA_031383745.1 Rhodoferax sp.
TACACCTCGGGCACCACCGGTGCACCCAAGGGCGTGATGCTCACCAACCACGGCATGTCGTACACGCCGCGCCTGGGCTCCGAGATCTGGGGCATGGGTGGCACCAGCGTCAACCTGGTGGCGATGCCGATGTTCCATATCGGCGGCATCGGCAACGGGCTGGGAACCATGGCGCACGGCGGCCATACCGTGCTGATGCGCGAGGTCGACACCACGCGGGCGATCGCCAACATCCAGCGCTACCGCGTGACACATTCCTTCTTCGTGCCGGCGGTGATCCAGTCGCTGCTGCAGACACCGGGGGTCGAGCAGGCCGACCTGTCCAGCCTGCAACTGCTCAAGTACGGCGCCTCGCCGATCGGCGACGCGCTGCTGCGCCGCGCCATCGACGTGCTCGGCTGCCGTTTCATGCACGTCTATGGCATGACCGAGGCCTCGGGCACCATCGTCGCGCTGGCGCCCGAGGACCACGACCCCGGGGGCCCGCGTGCCGGTTTGCTGCGCTCCTGCGGCCGGCCGTTTCCGTGGGTGGAGATGCGCGTGATCGACCCCGACACGCTGCAGGACGTTAAGACCGGTGACGTCGGCGAGATCTGGGTTCGGAGCGGCATGCTGATGAAGGGCTACTGGAACAAGCCCGAGGCGACGGCCGAGGTGATCATGCCTGGCGGGTGGTTGCGCACCGGCGATGCGGCCTACCGCGACGAGGGCGGATATGTGTACCTGTTCGACCGCTTCAAGGACATGATCGTGTCTGGCGCCGAGAACGTGTACCCGGCCGAGGTGGAGAACGTGTTGGCCGACCACCCTGCTGTGCTGGAGGTCGCCGTGATCGGCGTGCCGCACGAGCGCTGGGGCGAGACGGTCAAGGCGGTGGTGGTGTGCAAGCAGGGCCAGCAGGTGACGCCGGACGAACTGATCGCGTTTGCGCGCACGCGCCTGGGCAAGTTCAAATGCCCGACCTCGGTCGACTTCACCGATGTGCTGCCGCGCAATGCCTCGGGCAAGCTGCTCAAGCGCGAACTGCGCCGCGTCTACTGGAAAGGACTCGACCGTGCCATCCACTGACACGCGGCCGCCGGTGCTCGGCCTGATGCGCCGCTGGGTCGTGGATTTCTTCAACCGCCACGACGCCGCGGTGTGCCGCGACATTCTGTCGCCCGAGTACGCGTTGCGTATCGGCGAGCACACCATCGCGGGCCGGGATGCCCAGTATGTGCCCGCCGTGCAGCAGCAGCTCGACCAGTTTCCCGGCCTGTGCATGACGGTGCACCGCGTGCTTGTGGGGCAGGACCGGATCGCGCTGCAGTTCACCGAACACGGTGCGTCCGGGGGACCGGGTGGCCGGGTGGCCTGCTGGTCGGGTGTCGCGCTGTACCGCAGCCAGGGATCGCAGCTGGTGGGCTGCGTTGCCCAGGAGGACTACCTGGCGCGCCAGCGCCAGCTCAAGTCCGGCATGGCCGACCCGATCGACCGGCCTGCGCCGGCACCTTGGGACGAAGCCATGCACCCGCCGGATCCGCAGGCCGAGGAGGTGGTGCGACGCTGGCTGCGCCAGCCCTGGCCGGCGGCCCGGCATGTGGCGTGTGATGATGAACATGTCGCCGACATGGCGCCGCTGGCGTTCGAGGTGACCGACGCCGAGGTGACCGACATCTTCTCGTCGGGCTCCGGCGTGGCCTTCCATGTCCGCCAGACCGGGCGCTACCTGGGCGGACTGCCTGGGGTTGCGGCCAGCGGGCGTGCTGCCGTGCTGTATGGCGCCGGCATCGTGACTGTGGTCGACGGCGAGGTCCGCGCCGGCCGGGTCATACGCGACCGTGCCGGCTTGCGCCG
>JANMZX010000003.1:0-2597 GCA_031383745.1 Rhodoferax sp.
GGCCGGATCGCTGTGCGCCGGATCGCGCAGGTACCGCTCCATGGCTGTTGCGGCCATCGGGCGCGCCACCAGAAAGCCCTGGAACTCGCTGCAACCCAGCCCGCGCAACGCGTCCATCTGCGCGCTGGTTTCGACACCCTCGGCAACGGTAAGCAGTTTCAGGCTGCGGGCCATCTGGGTGATGGCGGTCACGATCGCATGGCCGTCCGGGTCGGTCGCTACGTCCTGGATGAAGGTGCGATCAATCTTGAGGCGGTCGATCGGATAACGCTTGAGATAGGCGAACGACGAGTAACCGGTGCCGAAATCGTCGATGGCCAGGCCCACCCCCAGTGCCTTGAGGGCCGCCAGCCGCTCGACCAGCGCGGGGCCGTGGTCCATCAGCACCGATTCGGTCAACTCGATCTCCAGGAACCGGGGCTCCAGACCAGCCGACGCCAGGGCCGCCTGCACCTGCTGCACCAGGTCGTGCTGGCGGAACTCGATCGCCGACAGGTTCACCGACACCGGCACCCGGACGCACCCTGCGTCATGCCATTGCCGGGTCTGCCGGCACGCCTCGGCCAGCACCCAGCGGCCGATGGCCGCGATCAGGCCGCGTTCCTCCGCAAACGGAATGAAGTCCGCAGGCTCGACCAGCCCGCGTGTGGGATGCTGCCAGCGCACCAGCGCCTCCATGCCGGTCAGGCGGCCGTCGACGACATCCTGTTGCGGCTGGTAGTGCAGCACGAACTGCCGCCCGGCGATGGCCGCACGCAGCATGCTTTCCTGGTTCAGCACATCGACGGCACGTGCCGACATGGTGGGCCGGAAAAACTGGAAGTTGTTGCGCCCGCTGTCCTTGGCGTGGTACATGGCGGCGTCTGCATGGCGGATCAGGTCGATGGCGTTGTCACCATCGCCCGGAAACACGCTGATACCGATCGACGCCGAGACCGACAGTTTCCGGCTCTCGATCGGCACCGGCAGATTGACCGCGTCGATCACCTTGGCGGCCACGCGCGACGCGTCGTCCAGATGGGCCATGTCGGCCAGCACCAGCACGAATTCATCGCCGCCGATGCGGGCCACGATGTCGGCCTGGCGCACGGCAGCCAGCAGGCGCCGGGCCACTTCGCGCAGCAGTTCGTCGCCGGCATGGTGGCCCAGGGAGTCGTTCACCGGCTTGAAGTTGTCCAGGTCGACAAACAGCACCGCCAGGGACCGGTGGTTGCGCCGAGCCTGGGCCAGCAGGCCATCGAGCGATTGCTGGAGGTAGGCGCGGTTGGGAAGCCGGGTCAAAGGGTCGTGCAGGGCCAGGAAGGCGATATGGGCCTGCGCCTCCTTGCGCGCGGTGATGTCGCGCACCACGGCCAGGCGGTAGGTCTGTGCGCCGAACGGCATCGTCTTGCCGGTGATCTCCACCGGGATCTCCCATCCCTCGCGGTGTACCACAGCGGCCTCGTAGGGCTCCTCGTAACCGGAGCGCACATGGTCGTACACCAGGCCCTTGGTGGCGTCGGACATGAAGTCCAGCACCGCTCGCCCCAGCACTTCGGCCACCGAATACCCGAGCAGCCGCTCGATCGCCTCGTTGCCATCCGTGATCAGTCCGTTGACATGGAACACGATGCCATCGTCGCTGGCCTGCACGAACTTGCGCATGCGCTCCTCGCTCTCGCGGATCGCCTGCTCGGCGCGCCACTGCTCGGTGATGTCGCTGATCAGCACAAACGCACCCTGCTGCACGCCCTGCGTGTCGAAATGCGGAACCAGGTCCACCACGATCATGCGCCGTTCGCCCCCCGGAAGGATCTGCTCGCGGCGGTAGCGCACAGGCCGGCCGGCCAGCACGTGATCCACCTGCGGCTTGATCTCGGCCCAGGCGGCTTCCCCGACCACCTCGCGCACGGTGCGCCCCAGGATCGTCTCGGGCGTCAGGCCGTTGGCCTGTGTGTAGCCGCGATTGGCAAAGCGGCATTGCAGTGTGGCGACGTCGTAGTAGGCAATCAGCGCCGGCACCGAGTCGGCGATCAGCCGCAGCAAGGCCTCCCCCGCGTCGGCCGCAAATAGCTCTGCTGGCTGGCTGGGGGGAAGGTCATTCATGACCAGGTGTCCACGGTGCAATCATCGCCCATCTGCGAGCTTCCGGCGTCGTTTCCGGGCGCCGTCATGCCTTGGTCAGGCGCAGGCCGGCGTCCACCAGCAGCACCTCGCCGGTGGTCTTGGTGGCGTGCACGCCCAGGTACCAGACGGTCTGCGCCACGTCTTCAGGGGCGATGACGGCGTCCAGAACGGAGCGGGCCTTGTAGGACCCCACCGTGGCCTCGTAGCGCGCCGGCCCCAGGCCGTCCTGCATCCAGGGAGTTTCAACCAGACCTGGCGCGATGGCGTTGACGCGGATCTGCGGCCCCAGGGCACGCGCCAGTCCCACCGTCATCGCGTTGAGCGCACCCTTGGACGCCATGTAGGCGATGGAGGAGCCGGTGCCGAGCATCGACGCGATGGACGACACGTTCACGATGGCGGCCCCCGCTTGTTCGCGCAGCAGCGGCGCGAAAGCACGCGTCATCTGGTAGGCGCCGACCACGTTGACCGCGTAGATCTTGTGGAAGTCC
>JANMZX010000275.1:0-4197 GCA_031383745.1 Rhodoferax sp.
GGCGCCATCACGCGGCAGCGGCCGATCTGCGCGTATCCGCAAGCGGCGGTCTACCGCGGCAGCGGCGACATGAACGCGGCGGCGAGTTTTGCCTGCGCAACGCCTGCAGCCGCTCAGGTGCCCACCAATGCGACGGATATCCTGCTGATCCAGAACTCCCTGCGGCAGCGGGATGTGTTGGGGCCGAGGCGCTGACGTTTTTTCCAATTCAGGGCCAGCCGATCCCCGGCTGACCGCTCCTGCTGCACCAGCACCATGAAAAATGCCACCTGGTTTCTGGTCCTGCCCGTCGCGGCGCTTGCCGCCTACCTGGCCCTGTGGCCGGTGCCGATCGAGCCAGTGGTCTGGAGTGCGCCCCCAGCACCAGGTTACCAAGGCCCGCACGCGGTGAACCACAAGCTGGCCGACCTGAAGATGATCCCGCTGGGCAACGAAGAAGGGCCCGAACACATCGTCGTGGCCAAAGACGGCCGCCTCTACACCACGGTGGCCAGCGGCAACATCCTGCGCATGCACCCGGACGGCAGCGCGCGCGAGGTGTTTGCCAACACCGGCGGGCGGGTGCTGGGGTTCGACTTCGATGCGGCAGGCAACCTGATTGCCGCCGATGCCGTCAAGGGCCTGCTGTCGATCAGCCCGTCCAGGGTCGTCACCGTGCTGGCCGACAAGGTCGGCGCCGACCCGATCCGGTATGCCGACGCGGTAGTGGTGGCCGGCAACGGCAAGATATACCTGAGCGACGCGTCCACGCGTTTTGCGCCGGCGGCGTGGGGCGGCACCTTCGAGGCCAGCATCCTGGACATCATCGAGCAGTCCGCCACCGGGCGCATCCTGGAGCACGACCCGGCGACCCGGGCCATCCGCATCGTCGCGCGCGGCTTGAGTTTCGCCAACGGTGTGGCGCTGAGCCAGGACGGCCAATCCCTGTTCGTCAGTGAAACCGGCAAGTACCGCGTGTGGAAGATCGCGGTGCGCGCCGACAACCTCGACGTGGCCCAACCCAGCCCGCTGGCGAGCGTGTTGCTGGACAACCTGCCGGGTTACCCGGACAACCTGATGCGCGGCCTGGACGGAAAGATCTGGCTCGGCTTGGCCAAACCGCGCAACCCCACCGTCGACGGCATGGCGGGCAGGCCCTTCCTGCGCAAGCTCACATTGCGCCTGCCGCGGGTGTTGTGGCCGATCCCCAAGGCCTACGGGCATGTGATCGCCTTCACCGAAGACGGCAAGGTGGTTGCCGACCTGCAGGACCCGGGCGGCGCCTACCCCGAGACCACTGCGATCACCGAGACCGCAGACCGGCTCTACGTGCAAAGCCTGCACGCCAAGGGCCTGGGCTGGCTGCCGAAATAGGTCCGTCGTCCGTGCGTACGCGTTGCAGGCAGGGGGCGTGTCTTCACACAGCCACGGGCGGTCGCAGCCGTTCGACCCGATACGACCGAACGTGAACTGGCCTCATCACACCGGCCGGCTGTCGCGCCAGCGGTAATACGCCACCGAAGGCGCCAGGAACCACGGGTTGCCGGTGTAGAAGGGCCGCGTCGCGAAGGGCAGCCCGTCGAGTGCCGTGCGGCCCTCCTTCAACCCCAGCACCTGCTGCCCCAGGCGCATGCCGAAGTAGCTGGAGGTGCCCACGCCGGCGCCGCAGTAACCCATCGCGTAGTGCATGCCTTCGTGCTGGCCCACGTGCATCAGCTCGTCGAAGGTATAGGCGACAAATCCGCACCACGAGTGGCTGATGCGCGTCTGCGCCAGTTCGGGGAACAGCCGCACCAGGTCGGCGTGCAGCCTCGGCCCGCTGATGCGCGGATCGGTTTCCTGGTGCGACACACGCCCGCCGAACAACACGCTGCGCCGGTCGGGCGAGGGCCGGTAGTAGTACACCACCTTGCGGGTGTCGCTGACGATGCGGCTGGTGGGAAACAGCCGGTCCATCAACGGCTGTGGCAGGGGCTCGGTGGCGATCATGTAGCTGCCGATGGGGATCACACGGCGCTGCAGCCAGGGTGTCAGAGCGCCGGTGTAGCCATTGGTGGCGATCACCACGTGGCGGGCCAGCACCGTGCCATGCGGTGTGGACAGGCGGAACAAGGCGCCCTGGCGCGTGATCCCCTGCACCGCGCAGCGTGGCGCCACCTGCGCGCCAGCCGACAACACGCGTTCGAGCAGGCCCTGGTGGTAACGCGCCGGATGCACCGAGCAATGCTGCGTGTAGACCACACCGCCCCAGTACAGGTCGGAACCGAGTTCCTTGCGCTGCTCGGCGCGCGGCACCGCGAACGCGTCGACCTCCAGCCCCTTGGGCTGTGACGAGATCCTGGCCGTCAGCGCCTCGTATTGTGCGGCGTTGTGCGCGGCGTGAAAACGCCCGACCTGGCCGAAGTCGCAATCGATGCCCTCGCTGCGCACGAAGTCGGCGATCCAGGCCAGCGAACGCTGGCCCTCCTGCAGGATGTCGAACGCGCGCTGCGCGCCATGGCTGCGTGCGAGCTGGTCGAACGTCGGTTTGATGCTGGTGGAGATCTGTCCGCCGTTGCGGCTGCTGCAGCCCCAGCCGGCTTCTTCGGCATCGAATACCAGCGTCGAGCGCCCGCCACGGGCGGTCTGCAGCGCCGCATGCAGCCCGGTGTAGCCGGCACCCACCACCGCCACGTCGATGGTGGGCGGCAGTGGCGCAAAAGGCAGGTGGGGGCGGGGCATGTCGTCCCACCAGTACGGGGCCAGCTTGCAGCCCGTCATCAGTTCGTCGTGGTTCATGTCGGTGTCAGTGGGTTGGACCGGCCAGCAGCATGTCTGCGCCCTTTTCTGCCAGCATCAGGGTGGGGGCGTTGGTGTTGCCCGAGGTGAGTGTGGGGAACACCGAGGCGTCGATCACGCGCAGGCACGCCACGCCGTGCACGCGCAACTGCGGGTCGACCACGGCCTGTTGGGGGTTAGGGCCCATGCGGCAGGTGCTGACCGGGTGGTACACGGTGGAGGCGCGTTGCGCGATGTCGTCCAGCAGTTGCTGTTCCGTCTGCACTGATGGCCCGGGGAGGATCTCGTGCTCGATCACCTCCTGAAAGGCCGGTGCCGCCGCCAGCCTGCGCAGGAACCGGGTCGCTGCGAGCATCTCGTCGTGGTCGCGCTGCGTGGCCAGCGAGTTGGGCACGATGCGCGGCGCCAGCAGCGGGTCGCGCCCGCGCAGCTCCAGGAAACCCCGGCTGTCCGGCCGGCAGGGCTGCGCGCTCAGGGAGAAGCCGGGAAAGGTGTCGGGCGCCGTCAGCGCGCGTTTGCCGGGCACCGCGCGCAGGTAGCTCAGTGGCGAGAAGTACAACTGCATGTCCGGGTGCGCCAGACCCGCGCGCGAGCGCAAGAACCCGCCGCCCTGGTTGACGCTCAGGGCCAGCGGGCCGCGGCGCTGCGCCAGGTAGCGCATGCCGGCCCACCACTTGCCGTGCCAGGTGCCGAGTTCGGCATTCAGCGTCGGTACGCGCGATCGGTAGACGTGGTCGATGCACAGGTGGTCCTGCAGGTTGCGGCCCACTGCCGGGCTGTCGGCCAGCACCGGAATTCCGAGCGCCTGCAAGGCCGCACCTGGCCCGACGCCCGAGAGCTGCAGGATCTGCGGGGAGTTGATCGCCCCGCCGGCCAGGATCACCTCGCGCCGGGCCATGCAGCGCCGCTCCCGCCCCTGCTGCAGGTAGGCCACGCCGTTGGCGCGCAGCCCGTCGAACAGCACCCGCGTGGCGTGGGCGCCGGTTTCCAGGCGCAGGTTGTTGCGCGCCAGCGCGGGGCGCAGGTAGGCCGTGCTGGCCGATTCGCGCAATCCCTTGCGGGTGGTGATCTGGTTGATGGCGACACCCTCGTTCGACGCGCCGTTGATGTCGTCGTTGCGCGCCAGACCGAGTTGTTCGCCGGCGCGCAGGTAGGTCTCGCACAGCGGGTGCACATCCGCACGCACATCACTCACATGCACCGGGCCGCCCACGCCACGCAGGGCATTGGGGCCGTGGGCGCTGTCTTCGAGCTTCTTGAAGTAGGGCAACACGTCGCTCCAGCCCCAACCTGGGTTTCCCAGGGCGGCCCAGTCGTCGAAGTCGTGCGGCTGGCCACGCACGAACACCATGGCGTTGATGCTGCTCGACCCGCCCAGCACCTTGCCGCGCGGCCAATAACCCTGGCGGTCGGCCAGCTCCGGATCAGGCTCGGTGCGGT
>JANMZX010000276.1:0-19038 GCA_031383745.1 Rhodoferax sp.
CATGCCGTATTCGGCGGTCACCCAGCCCTCGCCGCTGCCACGCTTGTGCGGGGGTACCTTCTCCTCGACCGAGGCGGTGCACAGCACCTTGGTGGCGCCGAACTCCACCAGCACCGAGCCCTCCGCATGCACCGTGTAGCCGCGCGTGAGGCGCACGGCGCGCATCTGGTCTGCGGCACGCCCGCCGCTTCGTTGGTTTTCACTCACTATGTCAATCCTGGGAAAAAAGGGGGATGGGCATGCTGCCCGGTTGCTTCAGCGTCGCTTGGATGCCGAACGCCGGATGGCTTCATTGATCTCGGCGATGGAACGCTCGATGGCGGCGTCGTCCAGATCATCGTCCTCAGCGTCGGCCCGTGCCGCCTGCTCGGTACTGGAGAACCCGCTGTCGCTGATCTCGCTGGACGTCACGTCGCCCTGGGTGGTCTCGAACTCGTCCGGGGACTCCCATTCGAGCGCAATCACGGTCACGTTGTCGCTGGTAACGCCGGCCTTCTGCAAGGCGCTCTCGACGAGATCCGGAACCGCCTTGCCGACCGCCTTGTCGGTCAACTGGCGCACGATGTCGTCGTCGTCCAGGCTGCCCCACAAGCCGTCCGAGCACAACATCACCTTGTCGCCCTGCTGCAGCGGAACCGGCCCGCCAATGTCGAACACCGGCTTGGTGGGTGAACCCTGGCAGGTAAAGAGAATGTTGCGGTTGAGGCGTTCGGCGGCCCGCGACACGGACTGGTTGGGGGGCGGCTGCTCCATGTAGGAATGGTCGCGCGTGCGCACGACCAGCTTGCCCTCGCGCACCAGGTACAGGCGCGAATCGCCACAATGCACCCAGCTGGCCGTGCCGTCCTGCACCAGCGCCGCCACCACCGTAGTACGCGGCGTATCGAGCATGCCTTTCTCGGCAGCGTACTTGATGATCTGGCGGTGCGCCGCCATGACCGCGGCCGTCAGGAACAGCGTGACATCGTCGATCTTGGGGTTGGCCTGCTTCTGGTACAGGTCCGAGATCGCCTGCAAAGCCAGCTGCGCCGCCACCTCGCCCTCCGGATGGCCCCCCATCCCGTCGGCCAGCAGCAGGATGCCGGAGCTGCGCGTGTAGCTGTAGCCCATGCGGTCTTCATTGAGCTGGCGCCCGCCTTTGCGCGTGACCTGGAATACAGAGAATTTCATTTTGGTTTGATCACCGATCCGGCAATGCTCTTGGTGCTCTTTTTGGTATCGGTCACCATGGTGTCGAACTGAAGCCGTACTTTCTCGGCGACAGACAGCTTGGTATAGCGACGCTCGCCTTCCCGGCTGAGCTCCTTTTGCAGCGAAAACACCGATTGCGGGCGCGACAAAGGGTCGAGCGCCATGCACCATTCGACCACCTCGATCAGGTTGTCCGAATACACACCGCGCAGCCGCGTCAATGCGGTGGCGATGCGGTCCTTCTCGACCCGCTGCGGCGCCTCGTTGGGCGGGTACCCCTGCATGCAGGCATAGATGCACGCGCCAATCGCGTAGATGTCGGTCCAGGGCCCCATGGACGAGTCGCGCCGGCACATCTCGGGTGCGGCGAACCCGGGTGTGTACATCGGGCGGATGAAATTACCCTCCTTGCTCAGCACCTCGCGGGCGGCGCCGAAATCGATCAGAACCGAGCGGTTGTCGTCGGTGATGAAGATATTGGCCGGCTTGATGTCCAGGTGCAGCATCTTGTGCTGGTGCACGATGCGCAAGCCGCGCAGGATCTCGTCGAACAGCGAACGGATGGTCGACTCGCGGAACACCTTTTGCTGCTTGAGGTCGCGCGCAGTGATGATGAAATCCTGCAGGGCGGCGCCTTCCAGGTAGTTCATCACCATGTACACCGTCTCGTTCTCGCGGAAGAAATTCATCACGCTGACGACTGACGGATGCGAGATCTGCGCCAGTGCGCGCCCCTCCTCGAAAAAGCTCTTGAGGCCGAGCCGGTACAGCGACAGCTTTTCAGGCGGGACCGTAGGGGCGAGTTCACCGGGCGCACGGGTGGCCAGGGACGAGGGCAGGTATTCCTTCACCGCCACCTGCTGGCCGTCGGCGTCCAGGGCCAGGTAGACCAAGCCAAAGCCGCCCGCAGCCACTTTGCGGATAATGCGGTAGCCGCCAATCATCGTATCGGGCGGCAGTGCGGCAGGTTTGGCCTTGGACATACCTATTGAGTTGTTTGAGTCTGGCGTCCGATCCGGACGCGAGCGGCCGCCCCGAGGCATTTCCACCACTTTGAGAAGCGACTTCATGCCAGTTTACAGTATGACCGGTTACGCATCGGTCCAGTCCGGCGCTGCCGCCGCGCCTGCCGCGGGCGAGCCAAAAACGGCTGCGGCAAGCGGCCTGGGGCTGGAGATCCGATCCGTCAACAGCCGCTTCCTCGACCTCGCTTTCCGCCTGCCCGAGGAGTTGCGCCAGTTCGAGCCCGCCTTGCGCGAGTTGCTCGGTGGACAACTGAAGCGCGGCAAGGTCGAAATTCGTGTATCGATCGACAACGGCACGGGCGGGCCGGTGAGCGAGCCGTCGCCCCGCTTGCTGCAGCGCCTGGGTACGGTGCAGGACAACATCCGCGCCTGGTTGCCTGATGCCCAATCCTTGCGTGTCACCGATGTGCTGCGTCTGGCCGCAGCAGAGCAATCGGGTCACCGCGACTGGGGCCCCGAGTTGCTCCCGCTTGCCGACCGCGCACTCAGGGAATTGATGCTGGCACGCAAACGCGAGGGCACCCGACTGGCCACGGTCCTGCTGGAGCGTGTTGCGGAGATCCGTGCACTGGCGCAGCAGGCGGTCCCGATGGTGCCGCAACTGGTGGCGCAACAGCGCCAGCGGTTCATCGAACGCTGGAACGAGGCCATGGCGTCGGCACAAGGCGCAGTCGCACCGGAAGCGGCGCAGGACCGCGCGCTGGCCGAAGCCACGGCGTTTGCCATCCGCATCGACGTGGCCGAGGAAATCACGCGACTGGGCTCCCATCTGGAAGAACTGGAGCGGCTGCTCAAGAAAGGCGGCGAGATCGGAAAGCGGCTCGACTTCCTGATCCAGGAGTTGCACCGCGAGGCCAATACCATGGGATCCAAATCTGCCGCGTTGGCGCTGACCCACCTGTCGGTCGACATGAAGGTGCTGATCGAGCAGATGCGCGAGCAGGTGCAGAACATCGAGTAGGCCCGCAGCCGGGTGGCGTGCTGCCCGGCCTCGTGCAACCGCAAGCCATCCGACGGACCTCGGCCGCAGCGCACGCGGATGGGAACGGCATGGCGCCTGCCTTGGGTCCAGTTCGGCCGACTGCGGCCGGCGCCAGTTTAAGATCGGGTGGCATTCCCGCCCACCCACCCACCCCGCCCCCCACTCCAAGGACCCACGCCATGTTCAGTATTCTCGGAACCCTGCTTGTTGGCCTGGTCGTGGGTTTCATCGCCCGCGCGCTGCACCCGGGCAAGGACGACATCGGTCTGATCATGACCGCCTTGCTGGGTGTGGCTGGCTCGTTTGTGGCGAGTTATGCCGGCGCGGCGATGGGCTGGTACAAGCAGGGCGACGCCGCCGGTTGGATTGCGTCAGTGGTCGGCGCGATCGTGCTGCTTTTCATCTACCGTCTCATCAAGAGCAAGTCGTCGTCCGGCCCATCGGCATGACGGGAGGCCTGCGTCCGGCAGGCCGCTGATTCATGATGCCAGTAGCAGGCATCGGCTGGCAGGTTCCTGTATCGCGCCGTCTTGCGATGATCACCGGATGGCTCCGCTCGAAGCGCGGGTTGTGGCTCGCCGCGAACCACGGATCTGCCCGGCCCCGGGCTGTCTCGTCGGGGCCGCAACGAATGCCACGATTCGTCGGTGGCCCGGGAACGCATCCGGCCCTACAGATTTCATGATACAGAAAGTCGCCGTTTTTCCAATAATATGAATTGGTAACGCTTCGAAGCTGCGGCGTTCGGGCGCAGTCGGTTCCCCGTACCGTGCGGCTTACAGCACAACCGGAATCTGTTCGATTCGAGCTTTTCTCTGTGAAATCAGGGTAAACCCGATACCAGAGCGGTGATCGACAAGTGGAATAATCGATATGTTACCCACCACGTCGATATGGAGACAACTTTGAACCACTTGCTCAAGAAGACGGCACTGGCCACCGGCCTGCTCTGCTCCGTGCTGGCCGCCCACGGCCAGACCATCACACTCAAGGTGCATCACTTCCTGGGCCCGCAATCGATCCAGCACACCAAAATGCTCCAGACGTGGTGCGACAACATCGCCCGGGACTCTGCCAACCGCCTGAACTGCCAGATCTATCCGGCCATGCAGCTGGGTGGTTCGCCGCCGCAGCTGTTCGATCAAGCCAAGGATGGCGTGGCCGACGTGGTGTGGACGGTGGCGGGTTATTCGGCGGGCCGTTTCAACAAGTCGCAGGTGTTCGAACTGCCGTTCATGATGACCAATGCCGGTGCCACCAGCCGCGCGGCCTGGGACTTCGTGCAGAAACACGCCCTGGATGAATACAAGGACGTCAAGCTGCTGGCCATCCACGTGCACGGCCCCGGGGTGTTCTTCACCAAGAACAAGGCGGTCACCAAGATGGAGGACCTCAAGGGCCTGAAGGTGCGCGGCCCGACGGCCACCGTCACCAAGATGCTGGGCATGATGGGTGCCACCCCGGTCGGCATGCCGGTACCCCAGGTGCCCGAATCCTTGTCCAAAGGTGTGATCGACGGCGCGGTGATCCCCTACGAGGTGGCCCCCGGCCTGAAGGTGCACGAACTGACCAAGTTCGCGTCCGAGACGCCCAAGGATGCGCCGGCGCTATACACGACCGTGTTTGCGGTTCCCATGAACAAGGCCAAGTACGACTCCCTGCCGGCAGACCTGCGGGCGGTCATCGACAAGAATTCCGGGCGCGAGTTCTCGGCTTTCCTTGGCTCGACCCAGGAAGGCAACGACGTACCGGGCCGAAAGATCTTCGCCGAAACAGCCGGCTACACGATCACCCAGATTTCTGCAGCCGAACTGGAGCGATGGAAGAAGGCCACCGACCCGCTGGACGATGCCTGGGTGGACGATATCAACAAGCGCGGCGGCAACGGCAAGGCGATGCTGGACGATGCACGCGCATTGATCAAGCAATACACCAAGTAAGGGCCCGGGTTTGCGCACATGAAGGGCGGGGAGTTTCTCCGCCCTTGTCATATCTACCCGCGGCGTCGTGCGCCGCCGGGTGCAGTATTTCCCTGGAGCTGATCCCTTGGCAGACATCCTTTTCACTGAAACTGGCCAGCGGTACACCGGTGTCGGCCTGGGGCTGGACCGCCTGTGCAAGCTGCTGGCCATCGCATCCGGCATATCCTTGCTGGTGATGGCCCTGCTGTCGCTGCGCAGCATCGTGGGCCGCACCTTTTTCGACTCTGCATTGCAGGGCGACTATGAACTGGTCCAGATGCTCAGTGCCATTGCGGTGGCAATGGCGTTGCCCTACGCCAACTGGATCGGCGGACATGTGATCGTCGACTTCTTCACCGCCAAGGCGCCAGCCAAAGCCAATGCCTTGATGGACATGGTTGCGCATCTGTTGCTGGCCTTGTTCTCCGCGGTGCTGGCGTGGCGGCTGGGCGTCGGGATGGTCGACCTGCGGGGCAACCATGACGCGTCCATGATGCTCAACATCCCCACCTGGTGGAGTTATGCCCCCATGGTGCCGTCGTTCGCGTTGCTGGCCGCCACGTCGCTGTACACCGCTGCCGGCCACCTGAGAAAGCTGCTGTCATGACCGGCATCGAATGGGGTTCGCTGATGTTCGGGGTGATGCTGCTGCTGCTCGCCTTGCGGGTGCATATCGGCATCGCGATGCTGCTGACCGGTTCTGTCGGCTACATATTCGTGGCGGGCATCGATCCGCTGATGAGTTATTTCAAGACTGGGGCCTACGCCCGCTTCTCGGTGTACGACCTGTCGGTGGTGCCGCTGTTCCTGCTGATGGGGCAGTTCGCCACCCACGGGGGCCTGTCCAAGGCGCTGTTTCAGGCCGGCAACGCAATGATCGGGCACTGGCGCGGCGGCATGGCGATGGCAGGGGTGACAGCGTGCGCGGGTTTCGGAGCCATCTGCGGCTCGTCGCTGGCCACGGCCGCCACCATGGGCCAGGTGGCGTTGCCGGAAATGAAGGCGCACAACTACTCTGGCCGGTTTGCCACCGCTGCAATTGCGGCCGGCGGAACACTGGGCATACTGATCCCGCCATCGGTGCCGCTGGTGATCTACGCCATCCTGACCGAGCAGAACATCGCCAAGCTGTTCCTGGCCGCGTTCGTACCCGGCATCATCGCGGCGCTGGGCTACATGGTGGTGATTGCCATCATCGCGCGCGTCAGCCCGGCCGATGCGCCTGCCGGCGACAAATACACCTGGGCGCAGCGCTTGCAGGCTCTGGTGGCCACCTGGCCGGTACTGCTGATCTTCCTGGTGGTGATCGGGGGTATCTACGGCGGCCTGTTCACCCCGACCGAGGCGGCGTCCATCGGCACCCTGGCCACGGCCTTCGTGGCCTGGCGCTCGGGCGGTCTGCGTGGGCGCGGTTTCCTGGAGTGCATGTACGGAACGGCAGCGGCCACGGGAATGATTTTCCTGATCCTGCTCGGGGCCGACGTCATGAATGTGTTCCTGGCGCTCACCCAGCTCAACGTGGAACTGGCCAAGTGGGTGATCGGCCTGAAGCTGTCGCCGGTGCTGGTGCTGTTCATGATCATCTTCATCTACCTGGTGCTGGGCTGCATCATGGACAGCCTGTCGATGATCCTGCTGACGATCCCGATCTTCTACCCGATCGTCATGGGCCTGGACCTGTTCGGCCTGGCTCCCGAAGCCAAGGCGATCTGGTTCGGCATCATCGTGCTGATGGTGGTGGAGATCGGGCTGATCACGCCGCCGGTGGGCATGAACGTGTTCATCATCAACAGCATGGACAAGACAGTGCCGATGAAAGACACGTTCCTGTTCGTGATGCCCTTCCTGGCGTCCGACCTGATCCGCATCGTGGCGCTGGTGTTCATGCCCGGCATCACGCTGTTCGTGCTCAAGCTCCCGGGGGTCTGAGCGCCTCTGCGCCGCATGCAGAGCCCCGCTGCTCTGCTCAGCCGCCGCCAGGGAATGTGCCGTCAGGTCCCGGCGCGCAAAGGATCGGACAAGCCGAACCGCTCCGCCAGCAGCGCCGATGCGGTGGGCACGTCGCCGCTGGCCAGTTGCAGGTGCCGGTCGAGGTGGCGCTCGGACCCTGCCAGCAACTCCTGGTACAGGCGCTTGCACAACGCGCGGGCCTCGTGGCCCGGCCAGTCCGGTGGCAGCAGCACACCCGGCAATTCCGGGTCGCGCAGCAGCAGGCGGCGATAGTCGTGGACCAGCAGGGTGCGTAGCAGAAAGGCGCAGTCATCCCCAAAGGCTGATGGTGCGGTTGCGTCTGAGCGGTCCTGCCACTGGGCCAGGATGCCCCGGTAGCTGGCGACAAAGGTCGTGTAGTCCTGCGCCAGCAGGGCCAGGTTCCAGGCGCCACGCACCATGTCGGCATCACTGGCCGACACCGGCAAGTGCGGATTGGCCGCCACCAGGGGCAACAGCCGGGGCAGCAGCCCACCCAAGCCTTCGGATTCGAGGGCTTCGAACACGCCAGGCAACCTGGCGCCGGGGTGCACGAAGCTGTGGCTGCCAAGCTCACCGAAACCATGCCAGAACAGGGCCCGGCGCAGCCGTTCGCGTTCGGCGGCATCGAGTTCACCTGCCAGCAGGATGAGACGCCAGCGCTGGTCCCAGGGAGGTGATGCCGCAGCATAGATCTGCAGCGACGCCTGGTCGAAGCGCCGTCGTCCGGTCGCGGTCAGGCGGTAGTTGGAGCGCCGCCCGTGCACCTCCGGCTCCAGCCAGTCGTCCTGCGCCAGCCGGAACACGCTGGTGCGCACCAGCCGCTCGTTCAGGCCCAGCGGCTCCAGCAGGGTGATCAGGCTGCCCAGCCAGATCCGGCCGCCACGCGGCAACACGCCGTCGCCGAACACCGTGACGATGACCGAACTGGCTTGTCCACGGCTCTGCGCACGAAACGCATTCAGGCGCTGGCAGGTCGGGCACTTGGGCTGGGTCGATCCGCTGGCACAGGTGCTGCAAGCCGGTGGGCCGGACCCGGGCGACAGCTCGGAACGCGGCCGGTTCATGCTCGCCTCATCGATCGTCGAAACTCACCACCAACTCTGCGCTGGTGGCCCGGGCCTGGCAACTCAGGACAAAACCCTGCTTCACTTCCGCCGCGTCGAGTCCGAAGTTGCGGTCCATCAGCACGCTGCCCTGCAGCACCTTGGCGCGACAGGTACAGCACACCCCACCCTTGCAGGAGAACGGCAGGTCCAGTCCTGCATTCAGCGCCGCGTCGAGCACGTGCTCGTCGGCGCCAAGCGCCATGTCGTGCTGTTTGCCATCGAGCACCACGGTCAGGCGGATCGCCCGCGTCGAACGCGCTACGGCCGGGCCTGCGTCGGTATCGGCCTGCACCTTGGCTGCCATGTCGGCACTGGTCGTGAAGCGCTCGGTGTAGACCCGGCCGGCCGGGACGCCGGCCGCGACCAGCGCCGCTTCGGTGGCGTTGATCATCGCCTCCGGACCGCAGATGAACACCTCGTCCATGCTGGCGACCGGCAACAGGGTCGCAACCAGTTCCCGGACCTTGTCGGCGTCGATGCGGCCCTGCAGCATGTCCACCTCCTGCGCCTGGCGCGACAGGACATGGACCATGGTGAAGCGGTCGGGGTAGCGGTCCTTGAGATCCTGCAGCGGCTCGTTGAACATGACGCTGGCCATGCGGCGGTTGCCGTACACCAGCGTGAACTTGGACGCCGGCTGCTCCTCCAGCGTGGTGGCAGCGATCGACAGGATCGGGGTGATGCCCGAACCCGCCGCGAACCCGACCCGGTGGATGGCGCGCTGCTTCCTGACCGTGAAGCGGCCGCTGGGCGCCATCACCTGCAGCCGATCGCCCTGGCGCACATGGCTGGCCGCCCAGTTGGAGAACAGGCCGCCCTGCACCGGCCGGATGCCGACCTCCAGTTCGCCCCACCGCGCCAGGCGGCTGCGCGGGCTGCTGATGGAATAGGTGCGGCGCAGGTCCTGCCCGTCGACCTGCGCACGCAGCGTGAGGTACTGGCCGGGCTCGAACCGGAATACATCGCGCGCGGCCGCAGGAACATCGAAAGTGATGGCCACCGACCCGGCGGCCTCGGGGCTCACGCGCTTGACGGACAATTCGTGGAACTGGACAGCGGACATGGGGGCCTCTCCGGGAAATTCGGCTCAGTAGGGTTTGAAGTAGTCGAACGGTTCCTGGCAGTTCAGGCATTTGTACAGTGCCTTGCAGGCCGTGGAGCCGAAACGCGAGGACTCGACCGTGTTCGGGGAACCGCATCTGGGGCAGGATACGGCCACTGGGTGTCCGGCTGCGGCACGGGGCATGAAGTGCAACACCCGCTGGTGCGCGGTCTCATGGCCGCTTCGGGCCGATGGCACACAGGCGGCCTGCGGCGGTGCAATGCCGTAGGCCCGGAGCTTCTCGCGTGCCGCCTCGCTGATCCAGTCGGTCGTCCAGGCGGGCGCCAGCTGCGTGACGACGGTTCCTTCCAGCCCGCGCTCGTGCAGGGCGGTGCGTACATCGTCCGCCATCTGGTCCATTGCAGGGCAGCCGCTGTAGGTTGGCGTGATGACGATCTCCAGCCCATGCGGCCCGACACGGATATCGCGCAGGATCCCGAGTTCGCGCAGCGTCACCACCGGGATCTCGGGGTCGACCACGCCGTCGAGCGCAGCCCAGACTTCCTCCAGCGACGTGTCCATCGCCCTACCAGGTGGCCCCGGGGTGCGCCCGCGCCAGGCTCTGCATCTCGGCAAGCAGGAATCCCAGGTGTTCGGAGTGCACGCCGGTCTTGCCTTCGGTGATATGGCCGGTGGCGGGCGGACGCTCCAGCGTCGCCTCCTGCAGTGCGTCATCCACCAGCGCGTTCCAGTCGGCGGACAGCTGCGACCAGTCGATCCGGATGCCGGCCTGCAGGGCCTCCTGCTCCAGCGCGGACGCGGTCCAGTACTCCTGCGTGTACGGCATCAGGTGCCCGACCGCCGCCTGCATGCGGGCATGCGACTCGTCCGTGCCGTCACCCAGTCGAACCAGCCAGTCGCGTGCATGGCGCAGGTGGTAGCTGGCCTCCTTCAGCGATTTGGCTGAGATCGCCTCCAGCATCGCGTCACCGCAGGCCTGCAACTGCTGCCACAAGGGGACCATGAACGCGCTGTACAGGAAATTGCGCGCGATCGTGGTGCCGTAGTCCATGTCGCTCCTGGCATAACCGACCAGCGGCCCGCGGTGCGGCAACTCCAGCAGCGTGTAGTTGCGGAACTCGGGCACGTCGCGGAAGTAGGCCAGCGTATCCTCGGTCGCGCCTGCACCCAGCCGCGACGCCACCTGCTGGTACAGCAGACGCGCCTGGCCGATCAGGTCCAGGCTCATGTTGGCCAGCGCCAGGTCCTCTTCGAGGATCGGCCCATGGCCACACCATTCGGCATTGCGCTGGCCCAGCACGACGGCGTTGTCCGCCAGGTGCAGCAGGTAGTTGACAGGGGCGGTTGCGCCGGCTGGAGACGGAGCCATCACATGTGCCCCACTTCATCGGGGATTTCGTAGAAGGTCGGATGGCGGTAGATCTTGTCCGCGGCCGGATCGAACAACTCGCCCTTGTCGTCCGGGTTGCTGGCCGTGATCGCCACCGACGGCACCACCCAGATGCTCACGCCCTCCTGGCGCCGGGTGTACACGTCGCGCGCCATGTCCAGCGCCTGCCGCGCGTCGGATGCGTGCAGGCTGCCGCAATGCTTGTGGTCCAGGCCCTGCTTGCTGCGCACGAACACCTCCCACAACGGCCACTCCTTCATGGCGGGCGTCGGGGCACTGTTGCCTTGCTGCGCCCTGTCGGGCGGTTGGTGGTCGCTCACTGATGTTGCTTCGCCCTTCGGGCTGCGGTGCTGAGCACCTTCGGGCGGCCGTGCGGTGCTCATGCTGCCTCCTTCATGGTGCGTTGCTGCTGCTTGCGGGCGTGGGCCATGGCCGCATCCCGGACCCACCGGCCGTCCTCGTGCGCCTTGACCCGCGTGGCCAGGCGTTCCTTGTTGCAGGGGCCATGGCCATTCACCGTGCCCCAGAACTCATCCCAGTCGATCGCGCCGTAGTCATGGTGGCCGCGTGCTTCGTTCCACTTCAGTTCGGGATCGGGCAGCGTGACGCCCAGGACCCTGGCCTGGGGCACCGTGGCGTCGATGAATTTCTGGCGCAGGTCGTCGTTGCTGATGCGCTTGATGCCCCAGCGCATGCCCTGCGCGCTGTGGGGGCTGTCCGAATCCGGCGGGCCGAACATGGCCAGGCATTTCCACCAGTAGCGGTTGACGGCGTCCTGGACCATGTCCTTCTGCGCCTGGCTACCACGCATCATCACCAGCAGCGCCTCGTAACCCTGGCGCTGGTGAAAGCTCTCCTCCTTGCAGACCCGCACCATGGCGCGGGCGTAGGGCCCGTAGCTGCAGCGGCACAGCGGAATCTGGTTCATGATCGCCGCGCCGTCGACCAGCCAGCCGATCACGCCGACGTCGGCCCAGCTGAGCGTGGGGTAGTTGAAGATCGAGCTGTACTTGGCCTTGCCGCTGTGCAGGCCGTCGAGCATCTGCTCGCGGCTGGTGCCCAAGGTCTCGGCGGCGCTGTACAGATACAGGCCGTGCCCACCCTCGTCCTGCACCTTGGCGATCAGGATCGCCTTGCGCTTGAGGCTGGGTGCTCGGCTGATCCAATTGCCCTCGGGCAGCATGCCGACGATCTCGGAGTGCGCGTGCTGGCTGATCTGGCGCACCAGCGTCTTGCGGTAGGCCTCGGGCATCCAGTCCTGCGGCTCGATCCGGCCATCGGCGTCGATGCGCGCGTCGAACCTGGCCATCTGCTCGGCGGGTTCGGTGGACGCCAGCGTGTTGACCGGCTTTGGGGCCGGTTCGTCCTGAACACTGAAGGATTGGGTGTACATGGTCATTCACTCCTGGGTCGGGGGTTGGTCGCAACGGTGGACGGGCAAGCTGGTGGGCGGCAAGCGGCATTCAGTCCTGTTTCGGCCGCTGGTCGAGAACGCGCTTGGCCTTGCCCGTGAGACTGCGTGGGAGGGCATCGAAGTCCATCACCGAGACCTGGGTGGTGATTCCGATGAGGGTCTTGATGTGGTGCTGGACGTCCCGGGAAATCGACGAAACGTCCTCCTGGCTCAGCCGCCCCGAGAGCGCGCGCTGCAGTTCGCAGCGCACTTCGACGTTGTCGAGATGGCCTTCGCGGGTTACGACGATCTGGTAGTTGCCCGAAAGCCGCTTGTCACGCAGGACCTGCTCCTCGATCTGGGTCGGGAACAGGTTCACGCCGCGGATGATCAGCATGTCGTCGGAGCGGCCGACGATGCGCCCCATGCGCCGGAAGCTGCGCGACGAGGGGGGCTGCAGGCTGGTGAGGTCACGCGTGCGGTAACGGATGACCGGCATTGCCTCCTTGGTCAGCGACGTGAAGACGAGTTCGCCCTCCTCGCCATCGGCGACCGGCTGCCCTGTATCCGGGTGGATGATCTCCGGGTAGAAATGGTCTTCCCAGATCACCGGGCCGTCCTTGGATTCGATGCATTCGCTGGCCACACCAGGGCCCATGACCTCGGACAGGCCGTAAATGTCGACGGCGTCGAGCCCGAGCTTCTTTTCGATCTCGGCGCGCATGCCCTCTCCCCAGGGTTCCGCGCCGAAGATGCCCACCGAGAGCGAGATGTCCTGCGGCGAGACGCCCTGGCGCTCGAACTCCTCGGCAATCACCAGCGAGTAGGAAGGCGTGACCATGATGATGTCGGGGCGGAAATCCAGGATCAGCTGGACCTGCTTCTCCGTCTGCCCGCCGGACATCGGCACCACGGTACAGCCGAGGCGCTCGGCGCCGTAGTGCGCGCCCAGCCCGCCGGTGAAAAGACCGTAGCCATAGGCCACATGGCAGATGTCGCCTGCGCGCCCGCCTGCGGCGCGGATGGAGCGCGCACCCAGATGGGCCCAGGTGTCGATGTCTTTCAGCGTATACCCCACCACCGTCGGCTTGCCCGTGGTGCCGGACGATGCGTGCACCCGGGCCACGCGCTGGCGGGCGACGGCAAACATGCCGAACGGGTAGTTGTCACGCAGGTCGGCCTTGGTGGTGAAAGGGAACCTGGCGATGTCCGCCAGGGTTTTCAGATCGTCCGGATGCACCCCGTGGGCCTCGAACTTGCGGCGGTAATGGGGTACGTTGTCGTACGCGTGGCGCAGTGACCATCGGAGGCGCTCCAACTGCAGTGCCGCGATTTCGTCCCGGCTCGCGAGTTCGATTGGCTCGAGTTCGCCCTGGGCGGGTTGCTTGACGGTCATGTGTGCGATCTCCTGGGTGACGGGGCTTCGGCGAGGATGCGGTGCGTCAGGCCGGTGGCGCGAGGCCGGCAATCACGTCGCCTCCGATGCGGTGGCTCTTGCCCCGGAACAGGGCAATCTGCCGCCCACCGCGTACGCGAACCGCGATGTCGTACACGCCCGTGCGTCCGGTGATGGCGCGTTCAGTGGCGTCGGCTTCGAGCACCTCTCCCTCCCGCGCCGGCGCCAGGAAGTCGATCTGGCAGCCGGCAGCCACCGTGTTGATGTTGTGGCTGTTGCAGGCGTAGGCAAAGGCGCTGTCAGCCAGTGTGAAGATGAAACCGCCATGGCACATCTGGTGGCCGTTGAGCATGTCACGGCGCACCGGCATCGTCATGGTGGCATGACCGGGGCCGATCGCGCTCAGGGACATGCCGAGCGCCTGCGTCGCGTGGTCGCGCGCCCACATGGCCGCGCCCACTGCGTCGGCCAGCGCCTGCGCATCACCGGTACAGCTCTGGGGCTGTGCTGTCATCGCTGGATCCTCAGAACGTGGGAGTGCGGGCAACGCCTGTCAGCCAGTGGGACCAACCCGTGGCTGGCACCCTGCGCAACGCCTACACACCGACTCATGACACAAAAAAACAGGCAATCCACTTGTACTTGTAGTATTTTAAGCTCTCGGCACCCTGTGGAGATCAGGGTAAATACCGATAAATTGCACGCCTTTCGTTGACGAAATGATACAAACAAATTGCACATTCCGGGGACTTCACAGGTGAATTTCGTCCAAGCAGGGCTGGATCTGGCGGCGCAGGTGTCGTGCCCGTTGCTGCAAGACCCAGCCATGCGCCGGATCTGGCACGGAACACCGTCCAGTGCCAGTTCGCGCGATGCCGCAACCTGCTGGTCGCTGTCCCTCTGCGCAGTGAGCGGCGCCTACTCTGCCCGGTACCATGCCACCCCATCGTCGGCGAGATTAATGCGCGCCTCGCCGCGCCGTACCAGGTAGTTCAGGTGGGCGATGCTTTCTCCGGTGGCCATGCCCAGCAGGTTCGGCTCGGAGCCGATCGGCCTTGAAAACAGTTCGCCAAAAACGTCCACCGCGCGTTTGGGCGCGGCCAGCGCCGCCCGCAGGCGGTCAAGTGCCCGGTGCTGGCTGCGCGACAGGTGATCGAGGCGTGCATGCAGACCCCGGAACGGTTCGTTGTGGGCCGGCAAGACCAGCACGTCGTCAGGGACCTGCGATCGAATCTTGTCCAGTGAGGACAACCAGTCCCCCAGCGGGTCGGCATCCGGTTCGGTGGGAAACACCGATACGTTGGACGAGATGCGGGGAAGCACCTGATCGCCGGACACGAACAGCTTCAACTCGGCACTGTGAAAGCACGCATGTTCAGGCGAATGCCCGTTTCCGACAACCACGCGCCAGTCATGGTCCCCGATGCGCAGGCTTTCGTCATCGAACAACCTGCGGTAGCTGTCGGGAATGGCGTGCACCAGTTTGCCGAATCCGCCAAAACGGGCCCGGTAGCTCTCGATCGCGTCGTCATCCCATCCCGCGCGCCGGTAGAAGTTCACGCCATCCACCGGAGCCTCGCGGCCGGTGTCGGCCACCAGCACGCGGCAGGTCAGGTATTCAAGGCGTGTCATCCATAGCCGGCAATTGAACTTGCGTGTCAGCCACCCCGCCATTCCCACATGGTCCGGGTGCATGTGCGTGACGAACAGCCGCGTCAAGCCGCCCGTCGACAGTGCACCACCGGTACCGAACAGCTTTCGCCATGCGGCAGCTGTGTCGCTGGTCTGCACCCCGCTGTCGAACACGGCCCATCCGCCGCCATCCCGAACAGCCCACAAATTGATGTGCACCAGCGCGAACGGCAGCGGCATGCGCAGCCACAAAACGCCAGGCGCCACCTCACGCACCTCCCCCGATCCGGGTGCGTCGCCGCATGGGTAGTCAAGCACTGGCCTGGCAGTTGGGTCGGTGATGAGACTGTCGTCACTCATGGCATGGAGGGGCAGGAAGTTGGGACGCCCATTTTGCTCCTGCCACACGATCGGCCCGGACAATCGACCCTGTTTCGACGCCACATAGAATGGGCAGCCACTTCTGGCCGTCTTTTCGACACCTATCTCATGGACTATCCCGGCAATCTTTTTGTGGTCGCGGCACCGAGCGGGGCAGGCAAATCCAGCCTTGTCAAGGCATTGCTGGAACTGGACTCACACGTCAAGCCCTCCGTGTCGCACACCACCCGGCCGCCGCGTGGCCAGGAGATCAACGGCCGGGAATACTATTTCGTTTCAGCCGCCGAGTTCGATGCGATGGTGCAGGCCGATGGGTTTGTGGAGTGGGCTGAAGTCCACGGCCATCGTTACGGAACGTCGCGTCAGGCGATCGCCCAACGCATGCAGGAAGGCTCCGACGTGGTGCTGGAAATAGATTTTCAGGGAGCAGTATCAATCAAGCGACTGTTTGCCAATGCCATATCGATCTTCATCCTCCCGCCAAGTTGGGAAGAACTGCGCTCCCGCCTGGAGCGCAGGGGTGAAGATGCCGCAGCAACCATCGAGTTGCGCCTGAAGAACGCGGCCCTGGAAGTTGCCCAGGTCGGTCGTTTCGACTTCGTTATAATCAACGACTCGTTTGATCGTGCGCTGTTCGACCTCAAGGCGATTGTGCACGCGCAGCGGCTCAGACTGGCGGCACAGCGCCGCGCCCGCGCCGGCATCTTCGCCGCGCTGAATATTTCCTAGTGTCACCCTGTTTATCGGAGATTCCATGGCCCGCATCACTGTTGAAGACTGCCTTGTGCAAATCCCCAACCGCTTCCAGCTCGTGCTGGCGGCAACGTACCGGGCGCGCATGCTCAGCCAAGGCCACGCGGCGAAGATCGAGAGCAAGAACAAACCCGGCGTCACCGCGTTGCGCGAAATTGCAGCGGGCAAGGTGGGCCTGGAAATGCTGAAGAAAGTTCCGCTCTGAGCCGCACCGGCTCTCCGGCGATGGCACCTTGGCAGGTGCCATTTTTTTTGGCTGTGCCGCAATCGGGTCCTCACGCTATATTCATGGGGTGACCGACCCCATCAGCCCGCCCGCACCCACCAAGCGAAACCGCAAAGCCCCCGCCAGCGCTTCGGTCACGCCGGCTGCGGCCAATGCAGCGGCCGCCAGCTTCAAGGCGCTGACGTCCAAGCTGGACTACCTGCCGCCCGCCGATATCGAGAAAGTCCGGCTCGCCTACAAGTTTGCCGACGAGGCCCACCTGGGACAGATCCGCAATAGCGGTGAGCCCTACATCACCCACCCGATTGCCGTGGCGGCGCAGTGCGCGGACTGGAAGCTTGACGCGCAGGCTCTGATGGCCGCTTTGTTGCACGATGCCCTGGAGGACTGCGGTGTCACCAAGGTCGAGTTGATCGAACGCTTTGGTTCTCCGGTTGCGGAGCTCGTGGATGGCCTCACCAAACTCGACAAACTGCATTTCACGACCCGCGAAGAAAACCAGGCCGAATCGTTTCGCAAGATGCTGCTGGCGATGGCACGCGATGTCCGGGTCATCCTGATCAAGCTTGCCGACCGGTCCCACAATATGCGCACACTGGCAGATGTGTCGCGGGACAAGTGGGCGCGCATTTCGTCGGAAACCCTCGAGATATATGCCCCGATTGCCCACAGGCTTGGGCTGAACCAGATCTACCGCGAGTTGCAGGACCTGTCGTTCGCCTACCTGCATCCATGGCGCAATGCGATCCTGGCGCGGGCAGTGGACAAGGCACGCAGTCGCAGGCGCGACCTGATCCAGAAGGTGCAAAAGGAGGTCGAGTCGGCGTTTGCAGCGGCCGGCATGGGCCTGCGAATCGCCGGACGCGAAAAGTCGGTGTTTTCGATTTACCGGAAGATGAGTCAAAAACATCTGACCTTCGCGCAAGTCACCGACATTTACGGTTTTCGCCTGATTGTGCCGACGCTGCTGGACTGTTATACGGCATTGGGAACCTTGCACCAGTTGTACAAGCCGGTACCCGGACGTTTCAAGGACCACATCGCCATATCCAAGCTCAACGGCTACCAGTCCCTGCACACCACCCTGGTCGGACCGGCCGGGGTCAACATCGAATTCCAGTTGCGCACCGAAGCCATGCACCTCATCGCCGAATCAGGCGTCGCGGCGCATTGGCTGTACAAGGCGCGCAGCCCAGAGGGCGGCAACGCTGATCGGCTCGGCAATCAGTGGCTCCAATCCCTGCTCGATATCCAGCGGGAGACCGGCGACGCTGCTGAGTTCTGGGACCATGTCAAAGTCGACCTGTATCCGGACGCGGTCTATGTCTTTACGCCCAAGAGCCAGATCCTCTCACTGCCGCGGGGCGCCACGGTGGTGGATTTTGCCTATGCCATCCACAGCAACGTGGGTGACAGGACCATGGCCGCGCGGATCAATGGCGAGCAGGCTCCACTTCGTACGGAGCTGAAGAACGGCGATGTCGTCGAGGTCGTCACAGCCCCCCTCTCGAGCCCCAATCCGGCATGGCTGAGTTTTGTGCGTACCGGCCGGGCACGATCCAAGATCCGGCACCACCTCAAGACCCTGGCGCATGCCGAGTCCGAAGGCTTCGGAAAGAAGTTGTTGGCACAGGCCTTGCGCTCCGAAGGCATTGAGCATTTTCCGGAGGATGACGCCGCCCACCATGGCGTGTGGGAACGGTTGCTGCGTTTCACCGGCAATCGCACCAAGTCCGAACTACTGATAGACATTGGCCTGGGCAAACGTATCGCGACGATCGTCGGCAAACGCCTCGTGACCTTGCTGGCGGAGGAGACCGGCGAGAAACCTGACGCACTGTTGCTCACGCGTGAGCGTTTCACGGCACACGATGGCTTCGCGCAAGGCGTCGTGACGCTCGATGGCAGCGAGAACGCATCGGTGCACTATTCCACCTGCTGCAGGCCAATTCCTGGCGACTCCATCGTCGGGTACCTCGGACGGGGCGAGGGCCTCGTGGTGCACACAGGGTCGTGCCCGATCGCCAGCAAGTTGCAGCACAAGGACAGCGAACGCTTTATCGCCGTGGACTGGGCCGACGAACCGGTGCGTCCCTTTGAAGTCCAGATCGTGACCTCGGTGATGAATGGCAAGGGCGTGCTCGCACGTGTCGCCGCGGCCTTGGCTGCGGCCGAGGCAGACATCACCCATATCGACATGGGTCAGGATGGCGCCCAGGATGCAACCGACCTGCGCTTTGTGATCGCGATCCGCGACAAGGCGCATCTGGAACTGGCGTTGAGAAACCTGCGCAGAACGTCGTCGGTGCTGCGCGCCGACAGAAGCTGACTCAGCCTGGCGGCGACGGTGGCGGGTAGTCGATCCGCAGTACTTCGATGTCAGACACGCCTGCGGGCGTCACCAGGCTCAGGACGTCACCCGATCGCGCCTTGAGCAAGGTGCGTGCAATTGGCGAGACCCAGGTCACCTCGCCCCGAGCGCTGTCTGCCTCGTCGATGCCGAGAATGGTGACCGCGCGTTCCCGTCCCTGATCATCTGCGTAGACCACAGTGGCGCCAAAGAAGACC
>JANMZX010000282.1:0-4483 GCA_031383745.1 Rhodoferax sp.
GGTTTTCGGGATGTCGGAGCCCTGGCTTCCCTGCAACGCGATCCTGCCCTTCATGCGGGCGTGGCGGGTGGCTGCACCGGGATGCTGGAAGTATTCGCGCATGCTGCAGAGTCACGCGCCCCAGCCCCGGTGGTCGCGCCAGCACCATGGCGTGCTGCAACGGCATCTGCGCGCGACTGCAAGCAGCACGGTGCGGACGCCCGGCGCGCTGGCCCGGGATGCGGCATGGCGCCGGCTGGCTTTCGAATGACCGCAACGGGCCGAAAGCGGCCGGTGACGTTCCTGTCCTGCTCCGGTACTCGGACAACACGTGCTTCATTTCAGGCGCTCGCGGTGGAGCCGGGAGCGGGCCGGCGCGACTGGGTGATGCGAAAGCGGCTGGCCACGAAGGCCAGGTCGGTCAGGCTGGCGTTGCCAGCCGGGTTCAGGCCGGTCACGTGGTAGTCGCTGTAGGCGGCGGCGAAGTTCAGGGGCATAGCACCGGTGAGGTTGGTGGTGAGCTGAGCGCCGGCCCGGGCGTAGGCGGTCTCGGCCTGCGCGATGAAGGCCTCGTCGGTGGAATACAGGAAGGCGGTGAGGCCGCCGAACTGGCGCACGTCGGTCGTGGCCTGGTGCAGCGCATCGGCGCCGTCGTCGCAGGTGATCACGAAACTGATCGGCCCGAAGTGTTCCTCGCCGTACAGGTCGCGTTCGGTCTTGCCCACCTGCAGCATCAGCGGCGTGCTGGTGCGCGCATCGGGGAATTCGGGATGGACATACGCCCGCGGCTTCAGCAACACCCGGCCGCGAGTTGCGCCCTCCGACTGCATGTGCTGCAGCAGCGCCAGCGTCTGGTCGGACTGGATCGTGGCCAGGATCATCGCGGCCTTTTTCGGGTCGCCCGTCAGGGCGGCCACGGCATCGGCCAGGCGGCGTGCCACATCGTCCGGCGGCACCAGGCCCTGGGGCGTGCGCACGCCCTGGCGCGGCAGATAGATGTTCTGCGGGCTGGTGCACATCTGCGCGCTGAACATGCACAGGGTGGTGGCCAGGCTGCGCAGCGCAGCGTCGAGGTCGTCACAGGATTCCAGCACCACGGTGTTGCAACCCGCCGTCTCGGTGAAAGCCAGCGCCGGGTGCGCATTGCGCTCGACCCACTGGCCGAACCGGACGCTGCCGGTGAAGTCAACCATCGCGGTCTGCGGGTGCTGGACCAGCCGCTTGCCGATCGGCTCGCTGCTGCTGTCCAGGGCCAGCGTGACCAGGTTGGGGTCGAAGCCCGCGGCCTGCAGCACCTCGCGGAACACCCGCACCGAGATCGCCATCGGCAGCACCGTGGCCGGATGCGGCTTGACGATCACCGCGTTGCCGGTGGCCAGGCTGGCCATCATCGAGGGCCAGGCGTTCCAGGTGGGGAAACTGGCGCAGGAAAAACACACCGCGACACCCCGCGGCACCAGCCGGTAGGTCTTGTCGAGCACGATCTTCGAGGGCCCGAACTGGCGCTCCCAGCGCGCGCTCGGAGCCACCGCGCGCATCGCCTGGTCGGCATAGACCAGCGCCTCGATGGCGCGGTCGAGCGCGTTCACGCCCGAGCCGGCGTAGGCCATGTTGGCGCTCTGGCCGGCGGTGTGCATGACCGACTGCGCGATCTCGAACAGGTGCAAGCGGTAGACCACATCGACCACTTCCATCAGCACACCGATGCGGGTGTCGATGGTGGCCGCGGCCCAGGAGCCGATGGCGGCGGTGGCGGCGCCGAACAGCGTGTCGATGTCGGCCTGCGGGTACCGGATGCCCAGGGGCTGGCGTGTATACGGCGAGACCTCTTCGCCGAGTTCGCCGATGGTTCCGGGCTGGTCCAGCGCAAAGCGCCGGGGCGCCGACGGCTGCCCGAGATGCGCCTGGAACGCGGCCAGGCCGAGGGCCTGCGCCTGCGCCGCGTCCGGGTACTTGCCAGGCATGTCCGGGAACGGGCTCCAGCAATAGCGTTCACGGCACGCCGCCCGGGCACCGTCAAAGCGGGCGCGGTGTTGCTCCAGCAGGCTCATCAGAGTGCCTTCGTGCTGCGCACTGCGGTGAGAGCCCCTTGGGAGCGGCCCGGCGGCGCTCATCAGGAGCCCTGCGTGCTGCGCACTACGGAATTCGCCCTTGGGGCGGCCCGGCGGGCTCATGGCCTGCGGCTCCAGACCAGCCGGTGGTACCGCGCCACGGCGGTGCCCGGCACGGTGTCCGACGCCGACAGGGTAAACTCCTGGCCGCCATGGGCGAACGCCATGTTGCGCACCTGCTGGGTCCCGACAAAATTGGGGTTGAGCGACTGGGCCACGGTGTGCACCACCTGCTGGCTGCCGGCTTCGCCGCGAATCTCGTACGGCCCGGCGTACTGAAAGTAGCTTTCGAACGCCGACAGCCGCTCCGGCTCGGGCGCACTGCGCACGCTGTCGCTGGACAGGCGGCCGCGCCCGCCACGCGCGATGCAGGCGCTCATGTGCCCGTCGGCGGTATACAGGATCATGCCCCGTGCGTCGGCGCCGTAGGGCAGGCTGGGAGGGCGACCATCGCCGTAGTGGATATCCCAGCGCACCAGGTGCCAGGTGCCCAGCAAGGGGTTCGCGCCGCTGTTCGCCGAGGTGTCCAAGCCGGTCTCCGTTTACTTTCTTAGTTGGACTTATCGTAGGTCAATGTTTTCGACTTGACAAGCGGGTATGTACGGCTTTCGCCCGACAATGTCGCCATGGCGTCACCCCCCTCCCAACTGTCCGGCATCCACCCTTTCGAGACCCTCACGCCGGACCGGGTGCTGGATGCACTCGAGACGGTCGGTTTGCGTGGCGACGGACGGCTGACGGCCCTCTCGTCGTACGAAAACCGGGTGTACCAGGTCCAGTTGGAAGACGGCTCGGCGGTGGTGGTCAAGTTCTACCGCCCAAAGCGCTGGAGCGACGCACAGATCCTGGAGGAGCACGCCTTCTCGCTGGAGCTGATGGCGGCCGAAATTCCGGTCGTCGCTCCGCTGCTGCTGCAGGGCAGCAGCCTGCACCACTTCGAGGGATTCGCCTTCAGCGTAAGCCCGCGCCGCGGCGGCCGGCCACCCGAACTCGACGACGCCGACGTGCTGGAGTGGATCGGCCGGTTTCTGGCGCGTATCCACAGCGTGGGTGCCACTCGGCCGTTCCTGAACCGGCCTGCGCTCGATGTGGCGACATTTGCGGTCGACTCGCGCACCTGGCTGCTGGCCAACGACAAGATCCCGCTGGACGTGCAATCCGACTGGGAGCGCCTGTCTCAGCAGGCGATCGACATGCTGCGCAGCTTCCCCGGCCTGGCTGACACGGCCAGTGATGCCGACCGGGACCCGTTACGCCGCCTGCGCCTGCACGGCGACTGCCACCCCGGCAACATCCTGTGGACGCCGCTGGACGCGCCGAGCACGGCCGGGCCGGGGCCGCATTTCGTGGACCTGGACGACGCACGCAGCGGGCCGGCGGTGCAGGACCTGTGGATGCTCGTCAGCGGCGACCGGCAGCAGCGCAGCCGGCAACTGGGCGCCCTGGTGGACGGTTACGAGCAGTTCCGCGCGTTCGACCGGCGCGAGCTCGCGCTGATCGAGCCGCTGCGCACGCTGCGCCTGATCCACTACAGCGCCTGGCTGGCGCGCCGTTGGGACGACCCGATCTTTCCGATCAACTTTCCGTGGTTCGGCTCCAGCGACTACTGGAAGGGGCAGGTGCTGATGCTGCAGGAGCAGCTCGAGGCGATGCAGGAAGACCCACTGGTGGTGTGACCGCGGCGGAACCAGGGAGCTGACCGTGCTGGACATCCTGGGCATCACCGGGCCGATCTATGCCGCCATCGGGCTGGGTTATGCCACCACCCGCTGGGGCCTGTTCAACGCCGCCGACATGCGGGCGTTCGGCAAGTTCGTGCTCAACCTGGCGCTGCCGGCGATGCTGTTCAATGCGCTGGCGCAGCGGCAGATCACCGAGATCCTCAACGGCTCCTATCTGCTGGCCTACCTGGCCGGATCGCTGGTGGTGGTCGGCGCCGGGCTGTTCTGGTGCCGCCGCGTGGAGGGGCTCGCCGGCACCGCGAGTGCGGTGCGGGTGATGGGCATGGCCTGCTCGAACAGCGGCTTCGTCGGGTTCCCGATCCTGCTGCTCACCGTGGCACCGGTGGCCGGTGTGGTGCTGGCGCTGAACATGGTGGTCGAGAACTTCATCATCATCCCGCTGATGCTGGCGCTGGCGGAACGCGGGCGCGGGGACGGCGGCCACTGGGTACGCGTCGTGGGGCAATCGCTGGGACGGCTGCTGCGCAATCCACTGATCATCGGCTTGCTGGCGGGTTTTGTGGTGTCGGTGTCCGGCTGGCAGCTGCCCGGGCCGGTGAGCCGCACGGTCAGCCTGTTCGCGACGGCCAGCGGCGCGCTGTCGCTGTTCGTGATCGGTGGCGCGCTGGTCGGATTACCGATGCGCGGCATGCTGCGCCAGGTGGCGCCGGT
>JANMZX010000286.1:0-12537 GCA_031383745.1 Rhodoferax sp.
CGCTGGCGCGCCCTGTGCGAACAGGTCGACAAGGTACTTGCGGAACCATCGCACGAGGGGGTTGACAAGCAGGCGCAGCCTGCGCCAAAGTGCGGTTCTGGACGATCCTGGTGATGAAGATTCTGGTGGTGTACTTCTCCCGCAGCGGGCATACCGGGCGGATTGCCAAGGAGATCGCTCGCCGCTGCGAGGCCGATCTGGACGCGATCCGGGTGGTGGGAGCGGGCCGAGGGCTGGTGGGATCGACTGGTGGCGCGGTTGCGATCCCAGCGGCACGCGGAGCCGATGATCCACCGTCCCGACCGTAACCCGGCGCGCTACGACCTCGTCATCATCGGCTCGCCGCTGGTGCGCTCCGCCATCGCGGCGCCGGTGCGCGCCTACGTGCACCAGTACGCCGGTCGTTTCAAGCGGGTCGCGTTTTTCTGTGCCGAGGGGGGCAGTTCAGCTGGGCACGGGTTTGCCGAGCTGTCGAAGCTGTGCGGCCAACGGCCAGTGGCCACGTTCGCGATTGACGATGCCCGGAGCAAGCTGCCGCCGGCTGCGCACCGCGAGGGCCTGACCGACTTCATGGATCTCATGCAGCGCGATTGACACCTCTCACAGCGGCCAACCCGGCTTTTGACATGGACGCTTGAGCAGGCTCAATCGAGCCGCCGGTGGTTGCGCAAAGATCGCGTCAGACGTTGTTGGAGCCTGCCATGACAGCCGAGCGGCTGATCTTCTGCGCCGGCGCGCGCACCGGTCGCCGTGCCGACGCCGCCGTTCCGAATTGCCCAGCCGGTGACAGGGCCAGCGCGGCATGGGAGCGCGTGCCCAGCGACAGATTCGCCCTGGCGAGCCACCGCATGCCGCCGTCGAGGCCGGGCAGCGCGCCCGCCAAGGTCACCACCGAGGAGGTCCGGGTGGCCTCCAAGGGCCTAGCCGGCAGGCTGCAACTGCCACGCCGCGCAACGGCGCTGGTGTTGTTTGTCGACACCGGCGGCATCGGCGGACGCTGGCCGGGCGATGTGTATGCCGAGCACGTGCTGCATCGGCATGGGTTGGGCACATTGCACGTGGATTTGCTGAACCATGCCGCCAAGTCCGGCGGCCATGCTGTCGGCATCTTGGCGTCCGGCGTCGGTTCGGTACTAGGCTGGATCGGACAGCGCCCTGACCTCGTGGCGTTGCCGATCGGACTGATGGCGGCCGACGCGGGGGCTGCCGCCGCCATGGTGGCGGCAGCGTTGCGACCGGAAACCGTGCGTGCGCTGGTGTCTCGTGGTGGCCACCCCGACCTGGCTGCCGGCCACCTCGCCTGTGTGGCGGCGCCGACCCTGCTGATCGTTGGCAGTGCAGATCCGGACGTGCTGGCCGCGAACCGTGCCGCATTGCGCCAGCTGGCATGCAACAAGCGCCTGGAAGTGCTTCCTGGCGCGACCAACGGGTTCGAGGAACCTGGTGCGCTGGAAAGCGTCGCAGAGCTGGCAGCCGAATGGTTCGACCGCCATCTTGCAAAACGCGGCAACGGCTGAACGGAACGGAGATCGGTCCACCCCGGGGGCGCAGTTCAAGTCAGGCTGTCGAAACCGGAATCGTCTCGCCCGGAACGGCGCTCCAAGTCTGTCCATACGGAGTCACCCTTGCGGCGTTGAGGCAGTCCACCGTTGTCGGTGTCGTCCCGGTCGAGCCCGTGTTCCAGGCCATAACGAATCAATGCCGCCATGGTGGGCAATTGCAGTTTGTCCTGAATGCGGGCCTTGTGTGTGCTGACGGTCTTGATGGACAGGTGCAACGATAGCGCGATGTCGGTCAGGCGCTGGCCGCGGACAATGCCCTTGAGCACCTCGAGTTCCCGGTCGGACAATTCCGAGATCCGGTTTTCCTGCGTCTTGCCGCTGAGTTGCTGCACCACGCGCTCGGCCAGACTCGAGGACACATAGGTTCCCCCGGCCGCGACTCTGCGGACCGCCGCCACCAGCTCCGTGGATGCACTGTCCTTGGTCACATAGCCATTGGCACCGGCCTTGAAGGCGCGTAACGCGTACTGTTCTTCACCATGCATGCTCAGCACGAGTACCGCGACAGCCGGGTGTTCGGACTTGACGCGCCGTATCAGGTCCAGTCCGCTCATGCCGGGCATGGACAGGTCCACGATTGCCAGGTTGAATCGCCCGTTGCGCAGGAATTCGAGCGCCTGGAATCCGGTGCCGGCCTCGGTGATGGCCCATTGGTGGGCAATCGGTTCCAGTATGCGCTTGAGCCCTTCGCGCACGATGGTGTGGTCGTCGACCATGAGCAGCCCGAATCGGGGCTGGCTGGTGGCGGGGTTCATCCGGCATCCTTCATCAATCCCTGCTCCCCGTGATCGCGCGCAACCGTCGCGCTGACCTCGTCGAACGGCAGCCGTACGACGATACGCCCACCGCCTCCCGCCGCATTGCCGATCTCGAGCGTGCCGCCCAACATGTAGGCGCGTTCACGGATCCCCATCAGTCCGTGCGAACCCACGTTGAACATCGACGGTTCGTCGAAACCGACGCCGTTGTCTCGCACCTCCAGCACCAGGCTTGCTTTCTCCCGCCGCAGGCTGATCCTGACCTTGGTCGCGCGGGCATGGCGTGCGACGTTGGTCAGCGCCTCCTGGACCATGCGGTAGACCGCGATACCGGTGGCTTGGCCGGCGGCGGGCTCGTCTGAATCCAGCCGCAACTGCACGGCCACACCCATGCGGCGCGCCCAGCCCTGGCACAGCCACTCGATGGCGGCATTGAGCCCGAGGTCGTCCAGCATCAGCGGGCGTAATTCCGTGGCCAAGCGCCGCACGGAGTTGATGGTCTCGTCGACCATTTCCAGCATGGCGGCCCTGCGTACCTCGGTGGCTTCGCCTGTCTCCGGGCGGGGAACGTTGGCGATCTCCATTTTCAGGATGGTCAGGCGCTGCCCCAGTTCATCATGCAATTCGCGCGCGATGCGCCGGCGTTCTTCTTCCCGGGAGGTGACCATGCCGGCCGACAACTCCCGCAATTGGCGCCGTGACAACTCCAGGGCGCGGTGTTCCTCCGATTGGCGCGTGATGTCGGTGATGACCATCTGCAGCGCAGTCCGGCCGTGGTCAGGCAGCGCGGCCACGGCCATTTCCACGCTTCGCGTGCTGCCATCGGTCTGCGCGATGCGTTCCTTCACGATCGGAACCGGGTGGTCGCCGCTCAGCGCCAGGGCGACTGCCCGGCGCAAGGAGTCATGTGAGGTAGGTGGCAACAAGCCATAGATCGAGCGGCCAATCAATTCCCGGGTCGTCGCCGTGCCGAACAACGCGGCGCAGGCGCGGTTGGCGAACACGATGTGGTCCAGGTCGGTGATCCAGATCGCAACCGGTGACAGATCGAAAATTGCGCGCATGCGCTGGCCCAGGTCGTCGAGTTCGTTTCGCAAGCCCTTGTTTTCGGTCAGGTCGCACACCAGCGCGGCGAAGTACCGGCGAGGCCCCGGGTCGCCCGCCACGTCGACCTGACAGATCGTGATGGCAGCCGGGAAAGACTGGCCGTTGGCGCGCAGGCCCGCCACGGCGCTGCGCTCACCCATCGAGCGCTCGATCGTGCCGGCCTCGGCAAACTGGCGCATGTGCTGCGCGTGCGCCTGGCGCTGGTGCGGCGGAATCAGGCGCGACAGGTGGCCGCCCAGAATCTCTGCCGCTCCATAACCGAACATGCGCTGCGCAGCCGGATTGGTCATCACGATGCACTGCGCGTCGTCGACGACGATGACGGCTTCCTGCGCGGCGTGGATGATGGTGTCACTGACAGGTCCGAACTGCTCGCGCAGCGGGTTGCGCGGCAGCACTGTCCTCGTCCTGCGCGGCGGCGCAGAGTCAATGGACGCGGGCGTATCAGTCATGCCGGACGATGATAAGTGTCCTCGGGCCGAGCCGCCATCCCCCGACGGATAGGAATAGTCTGAATCGCCATTCAGACGGTTCTGCGTCGATCCGGAACTGACCGACAGCGCATTGGCCCAGCCGCCGATAGCCAGACGGCTGGCCAGTGGGCACAGTGTGTCCAAGGATCCCTGTTGCAAAACCCACATCTTCTGGAGTTGAACCATGACCACGTCAAATGGCCTGCGGGCCGAAAACGCGCACCCGTTCGACGGTGGCCTGCGCCTGGTGGGTACGACGTCCGGCATGGCAGGCGGCGTGGCCGATCTGCTGCGACTATTGGGTGACGACAACGACGGCGCGCAGATCGTGGACCACATGCCGGTCCCGGTCCGGCGTTTGTGTGATGGTGAATCGCTGTTCCACGCCGGTTCGCGGGTCGATGCCATCCACTTTGTGCGGGCGGGCACGTTCAAGATCTTCAATACAGCCGAAGACGGGTATGAGCAGGTGTTGGGATTCTCAGGGCGCGGCGAAGTGCTGGGCTTTGACGCGATCTGCATGGGCTACCACCCCAATGAGGCAATTGCACTGGAGGACTCCAGCGTCTTTGTGGTCCTGTTGCGCGACTATTTCGAACTCGGCCAGCGCATACCCTTGCTGGATCGCCTGATCCTGCGCGCAGCCAGCACCGCACTGGCTCGGCGCGGAGACCTGGCGGACGTCATGGCGGCCGTGGCGGCGGAGGTCCGGCTGGCACGCTTTCTGATGCACCTGTCCGAGCGAATGGCCAGCAGCGGACAATCGCCGCGCCGGTTCCACCTGCGCATGGGCCGGCGCGACATCGCCAGTTATCTGGGTGTGGCGCATGAGACCGTCAGCCGGTCGTTTGGTACCCTCGCGGGGCTGGGACTGGTGCAGGTCGACAACCGCGAAGTGGAGATCCTCGATATCGAGGGCCTGAAGGTGTTTTCTTGTGGCACGCGCCGCTCGCTCGATGACGGCGAGCGCCCGCACGGGCATCGCCCGGCGCCGTCCAGCCGGATGCACGCCGGCTAGCGCCGCGCCCACCGACTTCGGCCTGTGCCGCGCGGACCTGGTCATTGCCGCTGCCCGTCGGTGCGCAAGCAAATGGCTTGTTCGCCGGGCATACCGGTTGGCGTTGCAGGCGCCGGCCAATCTGCCGCCGTCGGCTTTCGTCGCTGGCGACCCGACTGATGGAGCATTGCCCATGCCACCCGGACAGACCTACACACTCGAAGTCAACCCGCGCATCCCGCCGCGTCTGGTGCGCCTGCACGAACTGGTGAACAACCTGTCGTACAGCTGGGAGAGACCCACGCGGGAACTGTTCGCGCACCTCAACCCGCAGTTGTGGGCTGCAGTCGGGCACAACCCGAAGGCGTTCCTCAAACGCATCGACGAACGCAAGCTGACAGAGGCCGCGGGAGACCCGGTGTTCCTGGCCAACTTCAACCGGGCGCTGTCGGCCTACGACACCTACCACCAGGAGCCGGTGTGGCGCGACGACCTCGCGGCATTCCGCGGCACCGACCTGGTGGCCTATTTCTGCGCCGAGTTCGGTTTTCACGAGAGCCTGCCAATCTACTCGGGCGGCCTGGGCATTCTGGCGGGGGACCATTGCAAGGCCGCCAGCGACCTGGGCCTGCCCTTCGTCGGTGTCGGCCTGTTGTACCGGCAGGGCTATTTCCACCAGACCATCGATGCACAGGGCCGCCAGGATGCCGCCTACTTCGATTCCGACTTCGACGATCTGCCAGTGCAGCCGGTGCGCACCGAGGCCGGTTCCGACCTGCTGGTCGACGTCGACCTGCCCGGGCGCAGGGTGTTCCTGAAGGTCTGGCAGGCGCGGGTGGGCCACATCACGCTGTACCTGCTGGATGCCGATGTGCCCGCCAACAGCGCGCGCGACCGGGGCATCACGCACCAGCTGTACGGCGGTGACCGCTCCACGCGCATCGAGCAGGAGATCGTGCTGGGCATTGCCGGCGTGCGCGCGCTGGCCGCCCTGAACCTGGCTCCAACGGTCTGGCATATCAACGAGGGCCATGCCGCCTTCCTGGTGCTGGAGCGCATCCGGCGGCTGGTCGGCCAGGGCCTGGAGTTCCCGGCGGCCATCGAGGCGGTGGCGGCGAACACGGTGTTCACCACGCACACGGCGGTGCCCGCCGGGCACGACCACTTTCCGGAGCAGATGGTCGGCCATTATTTCGAGGCCTATTGCCGCGAACTGGGTATCGATCTGGCCACGCTGATGGCGATCGGCCGCACCTCCGCCAGCCCCGACTTCAACATGACTGCGCTGGCCGTGCGCGGCTCGCGTTTCCAGAACGGTGTGTCGCGCATTCATGGGGCCGTGTCGTCGGACATCCTGCGCGAACACTGGCCGCAGATCGAGCCCGAGGAAAACCCGGTGGGACACGTGACCAACGGGGTGCACGTGCCGACCTTCCTGTCGCCCGACTGGGTCGATTCCTTCGAGCGCTTCCTGGGCGCCGGCTGGACCCAGAGCCTGCATGACCGCGCCTGGTGGAAACGCATCGAGCTGATGCCCGGGCAGATCTTCTGGTCGCTGCACCAGTACCTGAAGTCGCGCATGCTGCACCTGGTCAGGTACCGGGTACGCGAGCAGCATTTCCGCAACCACGGGAGCGAGGCGCACCTGGACCGCATGCTGCGCCATGCCGACCCGCACGACCCGAATGTGCTCACGATCGGATTCGGCCGGCGTTTCGCCACCTACAAGCGCGCCGTGCTGCTGTTCGAAAACCTCGACTGGTTGCGACAGATCGTGAGCGACCCGGCACGGCCGGTGCTGTTCATTTTTGCCGGCAAGGCGCACCCTGCCGACGGCCCGGGTCAGGACATGATCCAGCGCGTGATGCAGGTGTCGCGCATGCCGGAGTTCGAGGGCAAGATCCTGTTCGTCGAGAACTACGACCTGCGCCTGGCGCGCCGGCTTGTGTCGGGCGTGGACGTCTGGCTGAACAACCCGATCTACCCGCTGGAGGCATCCGGCACCTCGGGCATGAAGGCGGGCATGAACGGCGTGATCAACTTGTCGGTGCTCGACGGCTGGTGGGGCGAGGGCTACGAACACGGCAACGGCTGGGCCATCAAGCCGGTCAAGGAAGCCCCGGACGGCGCGCTGCGCGACCATGACGAGGCGCGCACCCTGTACGAATTGCTGCAGGACCAGGTGATCCCGACCTACTACAACCGCAGCCAGCTTGGTTACTCCACCGACTGGGTCCGCATCGCCAAGCATTCGATGGCCACCATCCTGCCGCAGTTCAACGCCGCACGCATGGTCGGCGAATACCTCGACCGGTTCTACCGGCGCGCCGCCAGCCAGGGCCGGCTGCTGGCGCAAGGCCGGTTCCAGGAGGCACGGGCGCTCGCCGCCTGGAAGGCGCGGGTGCGACAGTCGTGGCCGAGCGTGGGGCTGCGCCGGCTCGACGTGCCACAGTCGCGCATCCTGTTCGGCCAGTCGATGCAGCTGGAGGTGGTCGCTGCACTGGATGGCCTGGATCCCGGTGACGTGGTGGTCGAGGTGGTATTCGGGCAGTCAGAGAAAGACGCCGGCGCGTGTGCGCACAAGGCCATGGAGTTGTCGCCAGACCCGGTGCCGATCGCCCCCGGCGAGCACCGCTATGTGCTGCAACTCGAGCCAGAACTGTGCGGCAAGATCGACTACCGGGTGCGCTGTTATCCGAGGCACGCCGCGCTGGCACATCCGTTCGAGGTCGGGCTGATGGTCTGGCTGTAGCGGCAGCTAGAACCGGCTACCCACGACGGCCGAGCCTATGTCCTGGAATGTGGATTGACTGCAGTCTGATCGGATTGTCCGCGGGCGTGACTACCCGCGCTTGTTCAAGGACGGATGGCGATCTCGTTCTTGACCGCTCTCACGCCGCCAACGCCGTTGGCAATGCTGCCTGCGGTGCCTCTCTCCGTGGCGCTCTTGGCGAAACCGGAGAGCAGGACAGTGCCGTTGAGCGTCTCGACGCTGATCGACGCGGCATCGACCTGCTTGCTCTCGATGAAGCGGCTCTTGATACGCGTGGTGATGGTGGTGTCGTCGATATAGGCGCCAACCGTTTCCTGGCCGCGGGTGACCGCGCAACCAGTTGCGGATAGCAACGCGACGGCGGCAACGGCGGCGGCAAGTGCAATGCGGATGAACATGATTGGTCTCCAACGGGAATGGATGGTGGCTTGGTTTTCCCAAGACATGGCGATTGCAATGGCCAGTTATCAGAATAGGGCGGCTGACCACGGGATTCAAGCCGGATGGCCAGTGAATTCAAGGCCCTATTGCGTTCAATCAAGGAGTGCCGGTGGGCGAACCCATGAAACACATGCAGCCGTGGCACGGCCACACCGGTGAGTGTATCCACTTGGTGTTGGTACCCGCCGTGCGCCTGAAGACCGCCCCGGATTCGGGTCGGGGTGTTGCGGGTGCGCCCGCCGCCGTGGTTAGTTGGCGGGAGGGACTGCAACCGGCATTTGATTGCTTTTTGGGTCCTCGCCGGCCTGGCAGGTCTGCACTTGGTGCAGATCGTCGGGCGGTAGCCGGCCCGGCAGCCCGCACTGCGCTCAGGCGGGTGCCACCGCCTGCGCGATGTCGCGCAGTGCCTGCGCCAGTTCGGGCGCCATGCTGACGGCGTTGGTCGGGTGCGCAACGCAATCGGTGCTCCACACCTCGCCGATGCCGCTGGCGCGCAGCATCTCCAGCGCATCGGGTGCCAGCAGCGCGTGCGTGACCGCGGCGTCGATCGAGGCCGCGCCCGCCGCGCGCAACAGCCTGGCTGCCGCCGCCACGGTGTGCCCGGTGCTTGCCAGGTCGTCGAGTATCACCACCGGGCGGCCATGCACCAGCCCGGGGGGCAGGGCCACGTCGACCTCGCGGTCACCGCTGCGGACCTTGCTGCAGACCGTGAATTCCAGGCCGTGGCGCGCCGCTGCGAACGCGACCCACTGCTCCGATTCGGCATCGGGGCCGACCAGCAAGGGCCTGTGTCTGCGTTGCACGATGAGGTCGGACAGCACGCCCGCACCCGTCAGTACAACCGCCTGGGCCACCGGGGCGGCCTCCTCCAGCGTGGCGACGCGGTGCAGGTGCGGATCGACGGTGACGATCGCGTCGAACTGGCTGGCCAGGAACCGCCCGACGATGCGCTGGCTGACGGCTTCACCCGGCACGAATTCCATGTCCTGGCGCATGTAGGCCAGGTAGGGCGCGACCAGCGCGAGGTGCCGTGCTCCGAGGGCGCGTGCAGTCTGGGCCGCAATCAGCAACTCGACCAGTTTTTCGTTCGGGTTGTCCAGGCCGCGGTAGATCGTCACACGCTGCGGCAGCCCGGGCGGCAGGCGTAGCCTGAGTTCACCGTCCGGAAAGCGGTGGCGCTCGATACACGCAGATGCCATGCCTGCGGCGCTGGCCAGGCGCAACGCGGCGACCTGCTGGTCTTCGAAGTACAAGAGCATGCGATGGGTTCCTTCAGAATTCCACGAACACATGGGGCACCCGGGCTGCGTCGCCGACGGTGTACCCGGTGGACCGGGCGCAGGCCGCGCGCGCAAACGCCAGGTCGGCCGGGTAACAGGCATGCACGCGGTAGAGCCGGTCTCCCCGGGCCACCGGCTCGCCCAGCTTGTGCAGCAGGTCGACTCCGGCATTCCCGACCTTGGGCGCCCCGGCAAGCCGCGCGATCCGGGCGATCTGCAGGTTGTCGATGCCGGTGATGACGCCGGCGCTGTCGGCCGCAACCTCGAAGCTCAAGGGTCCGAGCGCCGGCTGGTTGTGGTCGAACCCGCGCGAACCCTGCGCCGCGATGATGGCGTTCATGCGTGCCAATGCGCGGCCGGAGTCGAGGATGTCGCGCGCAATCGAGAACCCGTCGCCGCCCCGCACGTCGGGGTCGCATTCGATCAGCCGGCCGGCCAGGCGCAAGGCCTTCTGGCGCAGGTCCATCGGAGCGCGGGCGTCGTTTTCCAGCACGCGCATGACATCGCGGGCCTCCAGCACCGGCCCGATACCGTTGCCGATCGGTTGCCGCCCGTCGGTGATGACCACGTCCAGCGACAGCTGCATGTGTCTGGCCACGTATTCGAACAGCCGGCGCAAGCGCTGCGCCTGGGCCATGCTGTGCACCTTGGCGGTGGGGCCGATCGGGATGTCGAGCACCAGGTGGGTGGAGCCGGCCGCGATCTTCTTGGACAGGATCGACGCGACCATCTGGCCGGGCGAATCCAGGTGCAGCGGACGCTCCACCGATATCAGCACATCGTCGGCGGGCGACAGGTCGGCGGTGCCACCCCACGCCAGGCAGGCCCGGTGCTCGCGCACGATGGCCTGCAGCTGGTCGACCCCGAGTTGCACCTGTGCCAGCACCTCCATCGTGTCGGCCGTTCCTGCCGGCGAGGTGATGGCGCGCGACGACGTCTTGGGGCACAACAGGCCGTGCGCCGCCACGATCGGCACCACCAGCATCGAGGTGCGGTTGCCGGGAATGCCGCCGATGCAGTGCTTGTCGACCACCTGCGTTTCACGCCAGTCCAGGCGCCTGCCACTGGCCACCATGGCCTCGGTGAGGAACAGCACCTCCTCGCGGTCGAGTTCGTCGCGGTGGGTGGCGATCAGGAAGGCGGTCAGCTCGATCTTGGAATAGTGGCCTTGGGCGATATCGGCCACGATGACACGGAACTCCTCGCGGTTCAGGCGTTCCCCGGCGATCTTGCGGCTCAGCGCGTTGGTCGACGCCGGTGGCTCGGCCTGCTGAACCGTGGCAGGGTGACCATCCACGACGCCGAGCCGTGCGAACGCATCCTCCGACAGGCCGAGCTCGTTGCATTCGACGATGTTCAGGTCGTCGACCACATTGAGTGTGGCCAGGATGTGGCGCCCGTTGGCGTGGATCTCGACCTTGGACAGCGCCTGGAAACCTTCGGCGCGGTAGATGGCGCAGTCCCGGTGCAGGTAGGCGACGTTTTCACGGTAGGTGTCGATGCCGACGCGCCGCAGCGCCAGGCTCATGGCCGGTGCGCGCGACGCGAGGGAGTCGGGGTTGCCCATGTCCGAAGCCTACACCGGTGCGGCGGACGCAGGAGCCGGTTGCTGCGCGCGCGCGCCGAGCCATTCCAGCAGGCGGTCGCGCGCCGGGGCGAGATGCTTGTAGGCCAGCACGGCGTCGGTCATCGATGCGATGCTGTCGGCCAGGCGCTGCGCGTCGGCCGGGCGGTGGAGCACCGCGGCCAGCGGCTCGACCATGACGCGGATCGTGAACACCACCAGGGGCAGTGGCTGGCCCTGCGCGTCGAACACGGGCAGGAACGTCTGGCGCTCGGCGCGGAAGTGGCACTGGCGCGCCAGTTCGCCGGCATCGCGGGTGTCCGGCCAGGGCGCGTGGACCTGCCGATGCGGGTGCTGGTCGAAACGCGGCGACGGCGTCAGGGTCCAGACGAAACGCACCCAATGGCTGCCGTTGGCGAGCACCCGCAGCAGGTGTGGCAGCGCGGCGGCCAGTGCGGCGCCGTCTGCCACCGGGCGGTGGACCTGATCCAGGCCCAGGCCGATCTTGTCCTCCGGAGCCCAGTGGCTCGGGACGCAGACGCACATCCACGGGATCCGGCCGCTCGAGGTGTCGAGCACCACCAGGTCCTCCTGCACCAGGAGTTCCAGGGGCGCGGTGTCGGCCTGCGCGGGATCCACACCGGCCTGGAGCACCTGTGCATGGATCGCCGCCATCGCGTCGGTCAGGTCGAAGCCGTCGACCGTGTGCCGTGTGCGCCAGTGCCGCTGGATGGCCAGCTTTTCGCCATGCAGTGCAGTCCCGGGGCACAGCGGCGTCAGGTGACAGGTGTCCGGCGCGAGCCGGGCGAGCCCCGGGCGCATGCGAAACGGCACACTGACCTGACTGAAATCAAAGTCCATCGGTGGATGCGGGGGACAACTGCAGCGAGGAAAAGAAAAGGCTCCCGCGGGAGCCTTGACCCTGCATGCGGATCGCTCAGACGCGCCGACGGTACTCGCCGGTGCGGGTGTCGATCTCGACCTTGTCGCCCTGCGCCACGAAGATCGGCACGCCGATCTCGAAACCGGTGGCGATCTTGGCCGGCTTGAGCACCTTGCCCGAGGTGTCGCCCTTGACGGCCGGCTCGGTCCAGGTGATTTCACGCTCCACACTGGTGGGCAACTCGACCGAGATCGCCTTGCCGTCGTAGAACACCACTTCCAGCGGCATGCCGTCTTCGAGGTAGTTCAGGGTGTCGCCCATGTTTTCGGACTCGACTTCGTACTGGTTGAACTCCTGGTCCATGCACACGTACATCGGGTCGGCGAAGTAGGAATAGGTGCATTCCTTCTTGTCCAGGATCACCTGGTCCATCTTGTCGTCGGCCTTGAAGACCACTTCGGTGCCGAAGTTGTTCAGCAGGCTCTTGAGCTTCATGCGCACCGTGGCCGAGTTGCGGCCGCCGCGGCTGTATTCGGTCTTGAGCACGACCATCGGGTCCTTGCCGTGCATGATCACGTTGCCGGCGCGGATTTCTTGAGCGATTTTCATAAGGTGTTTCCAGGTTGTGCGGGGCAGGGTTGCGTTGACGGGTTCAACACTGCTGGATGCCCGTGCCTGCGGTGGTTCACTGCGGGGTGG
>JANMZX010000324.1:0-20580 GCA_031383745.1 Rhodoferax sp.
AGCGCGCGACAGCTCAGGGTTTACACCAGCGGCGGAGTGGAAGTGAGCACTTCGGACATCACGGTCAGGCCCTCGGCCACGCGCAATGCGCCAGCCAGTCGCAGCGGCCGCATGCCGTCGGCGACCGCCTGTTTGCGCAGCGCGTCGATGCTGGGTTCGCGGGTCACGGTGGCCTTGAACGCCTCGCTCACCACCAGCAATTCGTACAGGCCCATACGCCCCAGGAAGCCGGTCATGCGGCAATCCACGCAGCCCACCGGCTTGAAAGGCCGGTAGCCGCCGCTGATCTGCCACGGCTTGATGGCCTCGTCGAGTGCGACGCGGGTGGCCTCCTCGTCGCGCAGCTTGCACTGCTTGCACAGGGTGCGCACCAGCCGCTGCGCCAGCACGCCCAGCAGGGTCGCATTGATCAGGTAGGCCGGGATGCCCAGCTCCAGAAGCCGGCTGACCGCCGACGGCGCGTCGTTGGTATGCAGCGTGGAGAAGACCAGATGGCCGGTCAGCGCCGCCTGCACTGCCATCTCGGCGGTCTGCAGATCGCGGATCTCGCCCACCATGATGATGTCCGGATCCTGGCGCATCAGCGCGCGCAGGCCTTCGGTGAAGTTGAAATCGAGCTGCGGCTGCACCTGCGTCTGGTTGAAGGAGGGCTCGATCATCTCGATCGGGTCTTCCACGGTGCTCACGTTAACCTCTTCCGTGGCGATGCGTTTGAGCGTGGAATACAGCGTCGTGGTCTTGCCCGACCCGGTGGGCCCGGTCACCAGGATGATGCCGTGCGGACGCTTGACCAGGGTTTCCCAGCGCTGCGCGTCATGCGGCGCAAAACCCAGCGCGTCCAGGTCCTTGACCGCGTTGTCGGGGTCGAAGATGCGCATCACCATCTTTTCGCCGAAGGCCGTGGGCAGGGTCGAGATGCGCATCTCGATCTCGTCGCCGCGCGGGTTGCGCGTCTTGATGCGGCCGTCCTGCGGGCGGCGCTTCTCGACCACGTCCATGCGCCCGAGCAGCTTGATGCGGGCTGTCATCGCGTTGAGCACGCCCATCGGCATCTGGTAGACCGGGTGCAGCACGCCGTCGATGCGAAACCGGATCACGCCCTGTTCGCGCCGTGGCTCCAGGTGGATGTCGCTGGCGCGCTGGTCGAACGCGTACTGCCACAACCAGTCGACCACCTGCACGACGCCCAGGTCGTTGGCGTCGAGCTGCTTGTTGGCCTTGCCCAGCTCCACCAGCTGCTCGAAGCTGGCGCCGCCGCTGTTGCCGCCCGACTTCATCGCCGAACGCACCGACTTGGCCAGCGCGAAGAAATCGGCCGTTAAGCGCGCAATCTCGCCGGGACTGGCGAGCACCCGGCGCACCGACCGCCGCGACTGGCGCTCCAGTTCGGCCACCCAATCGGTGATGAAGGGCTCGGACATGGCCACCACCACCTCGGTGGGCGTGACCTGCACCGGCAGCACCCGGTGGCGCTCGGCGTAGGCCGCGCTCATGACATCGGCGATCTTGCCCACATCGACCTTGAGCGGGTCGATGCGCAGGTAGTCGACACCGGCCCGGCCGGCCAGCCACTGGGTCAGCGACTCGATGTCCAGCGGCCGGCCATCCAGCGCGCGACGCATCGACACACTGGCCAGGCGCACCAGCGGATGCTGCGCGCTTTCGGCCTGTGCACAGCGCGCGATCGTGCGCTGCGCTTCGTCGTCGGCGATCACGCCGTCCGCCCGCAACCACTCCACCAGGCTGCGCCAGTCGACCGGCCCCTGGTGCAACGTCCTGGGGCGCGGAGCCGGCCTGGCTGCCGATGTCACGCGCAACCCTCCACGCTGCGCCGCGCGCTGCCTGCCTGCCTGGTGCTGCCGGGCGCGCTCATCAGGCAACCTCCGCGCTGCGCACTGCGGTGCGAGCGCCTTGGGAACGGCCCGGCGGCGCTCATCAGGCAACCTCCGCGCTACGCACTGCGGTGCGAGCGCCTTGGGAACGGCCCGGCGCGGCGCTCATGCCACCAGCGGCTTGAGCACGCGCACCCATTGCGCGGCGGGCAGGCCCCACTGCTTTTCGGCTGCGTCCGCACGGGCGGCCCAGACAACGCGGGCCGGCCGGGAAGGCGTCTTTTGCGCCAGCACCACGGTGTTGCCCTCGCGCGTGGCCTTGAACGGCCAGATCGCGTCACGGCCGAACGCAGCCGCGATCTTCTCCACGCTGCGCGCGTAACTCGACGAGCGACCGAACAGGTTGACGCTCATGCAGCCGTCGTCGGTGAGCAGCCGTCGACACGCCTTGTAGAACGCTTCGGTATCGAGCACCGGCGCCGCCGCGTCATGGTCGTACAGATCGACCTGCAGCGCGTCCACCGTGCCCCACCATTTCGGGTCGGCGATCTCCCGCCCGGCGTCGGCCAGGATCATCTGCATGCGCGCGCTGTCTGCCGGCAGCTTGAACCAGCCGCGGCACGCCACCAGCACCTTGGGATTGATCTCGATCGCGGTGGTCTGCATGCGCAGCACCTTGGAGCAGAACTTGGTGAGGGACCCGGCGCCCAGGCCGAGCTGCATCGCGCGCCGCCCGGACACCGTCTCCGGGTCGACGAACAGCAGCCAGGCCATCATGCGCTGGATGTACTGGTGCACCAGCTCCTGCGGGGCGTCGAGTTTCATCGAGCCCTGGATCCAGATCGAATCCAGGTGCAGGTGCCGGATCGGACCTTCGTCCGAAAAGTACACGTCTGGCAGTGTTGCGGTATCGGTCGGAGCCATGGCGCGTTATACCAGCAAGCGGCGCAGCTTCGGCAGTGCGGCACAGGCGTTCTCCACGGTGGCGCGCGCCAGCGCCGATCCGTCGATGCCGCGCAGTTCTGCGACCACCGCCGCGATGGCCGGCAGTTCACCGGGCTCGTTGCGCCCCTGCGCCAGCCCCCGGTCGCGCTGCAGCGCGGTGCGATACAGCCAATGCGGCGGGATATCGGGCGCATCGGTTTCCAGCACCAGTGCCTCCAGGGGCAGGCTGCTGGCCAGCCGGCGCAGTTGCAGCGCGCGCTCGTACGTGACGGCCCCGCCAAAGCCCAGCTTGAAACCGAGCTTCACGAACGCGTCGGCCTGCTGTCCGCTGCCGGCAAAGGCATGCGCTATGCCACTCCACGGTGCGCCTGTGGTCCGGGTTGCGCGCAGGCCCTGCAGCAGGCGGTCGGCCGAGCGGCGCACATGCAGGATCACCGGCAGCCCATGCTTGCGCGCCAGGCGCAACTGCTCCATGTAGAAGAACTCCTGGCGTTCGCGCAGCGGGCTCACGCACAGTGCGGGCACAAAATAGTCCAGGCCGATTTCGCCAACGGCCACAAGGCGCGGATCATCCCGATGGGCCAGCAAGGCATCGTCGAGCCGCACCAGGTCGGCGTCCCGCGCACGCGCCACGAACAGCGGATGAATGCCCAGTGCATAACTGTCGCCGCCCGCATGGGCGAGTGATTGCACGGCGTCGAAGTTGGCCACCTCCACCGCCGGCACCACACAGTGGGTCACCCGGTTGGCCATGGCCCGCGCGCGCACCGCGGCCTGATCCACCGCAAACTCCGGCGCATCGAGGTGGCAATGGGTGTCGATCCAGCTCGTCATTCAGGGAAAACCCTCTGTGTTGTGGCGGTTGTTTGACACTAGATTGTCATGTGCTTGTCACGCCTGTCATCGGCAGGTCATGCGAGCGCAGTACCATGCTCCAGTGCAGCCGGCTCCGTTGCCACACCCTATTTTCCCCAAACCCCAAGGAAGAACCATGAAAACAAAAATGACACTTGTCGCTGCCGCCCTGGCCATCGGGATGGCAGGCTCCGCGTTCGCCCAGGAGAAGACCCTGCGCCTGCTGACCTGGGCCGACTACGTCCCGGCCGACGTGCAGGCCCAGTTCGAGAAGGAATCCGGCTACAAGGTCGAGATCACGCTGTCCAACAACGAGGAAATGATCTCCAAGCTGCGCGCCACCGGCGGGGCCGGTTTCGACCTGGCCCAGCCCTCGCAGGACCGCATCACCGGCCCGCAGCAGGAGTTCAAGATCTACAAGCCGATGGATCTGGGCAAGCTCAAGACCGACCTGTTCATCCCCTCGATGCTCGCAGCCACCAAGAAGAACACCACCTTGCAGGGCAAAGTCTATGGCCTGCCGCACATCTGGGGCACGGACGGCCTGGTGGTCAACACCAAGCTGGCCAAGATGAGCAACTACCCCGACCTGTGCAAGCCCGAGTTCAAGGGCAAGACCGCCGTGCGCCTCAAGCGCCCGACCCTGCTGGCGTTTGCCTTCGCCTCCGGCAAGGACCCGTTCGCCCTGTACAACAACCCCAAGGCCTACAGCGCGCTGATGGACGACGTGGGCAAGACGATGATCGCCTGCAAGGGCAATCTGAAGTTCTTCTGGGACAACAAGGACCAGCTGCTCAACGGCATGCGCACCGACGAGATCGTCGGCGCCATGATGTGGGACACCGGCGGCTGGAAGCTCAACAGCGAGAAGGCCGACATCCAGTACATCGCGCCCAAATCGGGCGCCCTGGGCTGGATCGACACCTTCGCCATCCCCGCCAAGGGCAAGAACGACGCAGCGGCCTACGCCTGGATCAACTTCAACATGCGCCCGGAGATCGCCGCCAAGGTGGCCGGCGCTGCGGGCAACTTCACCGCCTCCAAGGGTGCCGACCAGTTGATGGACGCCAAGCTCAAGGCGCAGTTTGCCGCCAGCTTCCCGACTGCCGCGCTGAACAACGTCAAGTGGTACCCGGCGGTACCTGCCGGCCTGGAGGAGATCGAAGGCCGCGTGTTGGACCGCATCAAGGCCGCCAACTGACCCGGCGCGGCATCGCCGTCGATGCAGCAGCCTGACCTGGAGGCCCGGGGCGTCGGCAAGCGCTACCCCGGGCTGGTCGCGGTGGACGACCTGTCGTTCTCCGTCGCGCGCGGCAGCTTCTTCTCGATCCTCGGCCCCTCGGGCTGCGGCAAGACGACGCTGCTGCGCATGATCGCCGGCTTCCTGGCGCCCGACAGCGGCGACATCCTCATCGGCGGGACCTCGATGGCCGGTGTGCCGCCGAACCGGCGCCCGGTCAACATGGTGTTCCAGCACCTGGCGCTGTTCCCGATGATGAGCGTCGGCGAGAACGTGGGTTATGGGCTGGCGCGGCGCGGCCTGCCGGCCAGGGAGATTGCGGCGCGCGTGGGTGCCATGCTGGAGCGGGTCAGCCTGCCAGGCGCCCAGAACAAGCGCGTCGACCAGCTCTCCGGGGGCCAGAAACAACGCGTGGCGATCGCGCGCAGCCTGGTTCTCGAGCCCACGCTGCTGCTGCTCGACGAACCGCTGGGCGCGCTCGACCTCAAGCTGCGCGAACACATGAAGATCGAGCTCAAGCAGTTGCAGGCGGCGTTTGGCACCACCTTCGTCTACATCACGCACGACCAGTCCGAGGCGCTGGTGCTGTCGGACCATGTGGCGGTGATGCACAACGGCGCGTTCGAGCAGCTCGGCACACCACAATCGCTGTACTACGAGCCGCAGACACCGTTCGTGGCCGGCTTCGTGGGGGCCAACAACCGGCTGAGCGGGCGCGTGATGCAGGCCAGCGCAGACCTGGTGGAACTCACCACCCAACAGGGGCTGACGCTGTTTGCCCGCAACAAGGACAGGCTTGCGGTGGGCGACGCAGTGGTCGCCTTCGTGCGGCCCGAGGTTGCCACGCTGGCGCGCGACATGGCAGCCTTGCCGTCGCACCAGCCACGCTACCAGGGCACGGTCGGCAGCCTGTTGTTCGACGGCGCCAACTCGGCCGTGCTGCTGCGCGAGTTGCAGTCCGGCACCGAGTTCAACATCGCGTTGCCCCAGACCGGGCAGTTCGCCGACCTGGCGGTGGGCGAGACCGTGGCCTTCGGTTTCGACCCGGAGCGGGCCCTGTGTTTTGCCGACAAGCGCCATGCCGGCTGACCCCGCACCCTATCGGCTCGAGCGCCGGCTGCTGCTGGGGCTGCTCATGGCGCCTGCGCTGTTGTGGCTGTTCGGGCTGATCGTGCTGCCCCATGTGGACCTGGCCATCCTGTCGCTGCGCGCGCGTGTCGCGCCAGGCGAATACGAACCCAGCCTGGCGCAGTACCAGACCTTTGTCGAGGAGCCGCTGTACTGGCATACCTTCGTGCGCACGGCCGTGTTGTCGCTGCTGTCCACGCTGGTCACGCTGCTGCTGGCGTTTCCGCTGGCCTGGACGATCGCCAAGATCGCCCGCGGCCGCACCCAATCGATGCTGTTCGTGATGTGCCTGATCCCGTTCTGGGTCAGCGAGACCGTGCGCACGCTTGGCTGGATGATCCTGCTGCGCGAATCGGGCGTGTTGCCGGCCGTTCTGGTGCAGCTGGGCGTCACCGCCGCACCCATCGAGCTGTTGTACCGCGACAGCACCGTGCTTGTCGGCCTGGTCTATACCTCGATGCTGTTCATGGTGGTGCCGCTCATCAGCGCACTGGAGAGCCTGGACGATTCGCTGATCGAGGCGGCCTACGACCTGGGCGGCAACGGCTGGTCGATCCTGCGCCAGATCATCGTTCCGCATGCCGCGCCGGGCATCGTCGCCGGCTGCATCGTGGTGTTCATGCTCACCCTGGGCAACTACCTCACGCCGACGCTGCTCGGTGGCAAGAATTCGCTCTGGTTCACCGAGCAGATCTACACCCAGTTCATCACCCGCTTCAACTGGGAGCAGGGCGCGGCCTTCGGTTTCCTGCTGCTGGTGCTGTCCACCGCCATCGTGTGGCTGGGTCTGCGGCTGTCGGGCCAGCGGTTCGGCGATGTGATGCGCAGGTCATGATCCCGTCGCTGCCACGCCCGGCCTGGCTCAGGGCCAGCACCGTGGTCTACGCGGTGCTGTTCTTTGCCTTCCTGTTCCTGCCACTGGTGATCGTGGCGGTGTTCGCCTTCAATGACGCGCCCTACCCCGCGCCGCCCTGGCGCGGCTTCACGCTGGACTGGTTCCTGGGCAACCCGGCCGCCAAACGCACCGGCCTGTTCGCCGATGGGCCGATGCTGGGCAGCCTGTGGACCAGCGTGGTGGTCGCCAGCTGGGTCACGGTGCTGGCGGTGCTGGTCGGCTGCGCCAATGCGTTCCTGCTGGAGCGCACCGAATTCACCGGCAAGAGCGCTCTCTCCATGCTGATGCTCGCGCCGCTGGTGATTCCGGGCGTGATCCTGGGTATCTCGATCCTGGCCTTCGCCAGCCGGCTGGCGCAGTTCGCCGACGACACCTGGGGCCTGGAGCTGGAGTTCCTGCGACCCGGGCTGCCCCTGGTGGTGCTGGGGCAGTTCTCCTACATCGTATCCATCGCCACCCTGACGATCAGCGCGCGCCTCAAGCGCTTCGATGTCACGCTGGAAGAAGCCGCCTACAACCTGGGCGCTTCCAGGGCGGCCGTGTTGATGACCGTCACCCTGCCCTACCTGCGGCCTGCACTGATCGGCGCGGCGGCGATCTCGTTCCTGATGTCCTTCGAGAACTTCAACACCACGCTGATGCTGGTCGGCTCGGACCCTCCCTTGACCGTCATGATGTACGGCCGCATGCGCGAAGGCGCCACGCCGGTGCTCAATGCGGTGAGCCTGTTCCTGATGGTGGCGTCGGCCATCCTGGCGTTGACGCTCATGCGACGTTCAGGCCAGGGTCATGGCGCAGAGCGCGCCTGAATCGACAGTTGCCGGCGAAATCGCTGGCGGGTACCGTTCGGCCCTTGGCCGAGCAGGAAACCGGGAACCGTGATAACTTCGATTGCCAGCCGGTAATAACCAACCATTTGCAAGGTGCCCCGATGCGAAGGCCCGCCCTCTACAGCAGTTCCCCCCCACGGGCCGGCGTCACCGGTGCGGCGGTGGCCGACGCGGCGGCGGCTGGCGCAGCGCCCGGTGCCGCCGACCAACCGGCCAGACGCGCGCGTCGCTGGCTGCCAACCGCGTCCGACCCCCGCGTCCTGTGGCTGGCGATCGGGCTGCTGGCCCTGAGCCTGTTGGTGGTTGTCAGTCTGCTGATGCGCCCGGCCGCCCGCAAGCTGACCCAGGAAGACATCGACGCCGCGGTGCTCAAGACCCTGGAGACCAACACGCTGCCGTCTGCAGCCGCCAAGGCCTACGAGGTGATAGCGCCCTCGGTGGTGCGGGTGGTCAGTTACGAGATCGGCGTCAATGGCCGGGACGAGATCGAAACCGGTGTGGGCACGGGCGTGGTGATCGTCGACAAGGGCATCATCCTGACCAACCTGCATGTGGTCAGCGGCGCCGAGGTGATCAAGGTGGTGTTCTCCGACGGCATGGAGTCCAAGGCGTCGATCAAGAACGTGCAGCCGGAGAACGACCTGGCGGTGCTGCAGGCGCACAAGATCCCGGACGACATGATCGCGGCCACCATGCGCTCCACCCACGACCTGATGCCCGGCGACCAGGTGGTGGCTGTCGGCTTTCCGTTCGGCATCGGCCCGTCGGCTTCGTCCGGCGTGGTGTCCGGCCTCAAGCGCTCGTTCCGCTCGCCAGAGGGCAAGCAGGAAATGACCAACCTGATCCAGTTCGACGCCGCCGCCAATCCGGGCAATTCCGGCGGGCCGCTGGTCACCATGGACGGCCAGGTGGTCGGCATAGTGACAGCCATCCTCAATCCCAGCCACCAGCGCACCTTCATCGGCATCGGGTTCGCCGTGCCGATCGAGAACGCGGCGTCCGCCGTGGGCCTGCACCCGTTCTAGACCCCCTCACAGCAGCACAGAAAGGCAATCCGATGGAACCGACTCCGGCAGGCAGCAGCGACACGGCCCAGTTGATGGAGCAGATCCTGTACGAGGTCAAGCGGATCGTGGTCGGCCAGGACCGCTTCCTGGAGCGGGTCATGGTGGCCATGCTGGCCCAGGGCCACCTGCTGGTCGAAGGTGTGCCGGGCCTGGCCAAGACCCTGACCGTCAAGACGCTGGCCAACACCATCCGGGGCAATTTCAAGCGCATCCAGTTCACGCCCGACCTGGTGCCGGCCGACCTGGTGGGTACCCGTGTCTACAACCAGAAGACCAGCGAGTTCGGCACCTCGCTCGGGCCGGTGTTCACCAACCTGCTGCTGGCCGACGAAATCAACCGCGCGCCGGCCAAGGTGCAAAGCGCGCTGCTCGAGGTGATGCAGGAGCGCCAGGTGACGATAGCCGGTGAAACCCACAAGGTGCCCAACCCGTTTCTGGTCATGGCAACCCAGAACCCGATCGAAACCGAAGGCACCTACCCGCTTCCCGAGGCGCAGGTCGACCGCTTCATGATGAAGGTGCTGGTGGACTACCCCACGGACGAGGAAGAGTTCGTCATCGTGCAGCGGGTCACCGGGCCGGCCGTCGCCGTGACCGCGGTGGCGACCACCGAACAACTAGCCGAGTTGCAGCAGGCATGCCGGCAGGTGTATGTGGATCCGTCGTTGATCACCTATGCGGTGCGGCTGGTGTCGGCGACGCGCACGCCGGAAAAGCACGACCTCAAGGAGCTGCGCCGCCTGATCACCTATGGCGCCAGCCCGCGCGCCACCATCAACCTGATCGAAGGCGGCCGGGCGCTGGCCATGCTGCGCGGGCGCAGTTATGTGTTGCCGGAAGACGTGACCGACCTGGTGCACGATGTTTTCCGGCACCGGGTGTCGCTGTCCTACGAAGCGCTGTCGGAGGGCCTGAGCTCGGACGCCGTCATCAGCAAGATCATGGCCAGGATCCCGGCCCCGGCGAAACCGCTGGAGCACGAAAAACTCGCAGCCTGAGCGCTCGTTCATGTTCGGCCTGTTCAAGTCACGCACCAAGGCGGCCGGTGACGGCCCGCCACCGGCACCGCCGGTGCCTGGCGTCGACCATGTATTGCGCCGGCTCGAATGGACCGTGATACGCCGTCTCGACGGCCTGCTGCAGGGCGACTACCGCACGCTGATGCGTGGCAGCGGGCTCGACCTGGCCGACCTGCGCGAATACCAGTTGCACGACGACGTGCGCCACATCGACTGGAACGTGACCGCCCGCATGCAGGCACCCTATGTGCGGGTGTTCACCGAAGACCGTGAGATGGCTGCCTGGTTCCTGCTCGACCTGAGCCCCTCGGTCGACTTCGGCTCCACCGACCAGCGCAAGCGCCATGTGTCGACCGAATTCGTCGCGGTGCTGGCGCGCATGCTGACGCGCCACGGCAACCGCGTGGGCGCCATGCTGTACGGCGCGGGCGTCGACACGGTGATGCCGGCCCGCGGCGGGCGCATGCACGTGCTGCAGCTGCTGCACGCCATGCAGACCCGTCCGGTGGCCGCGGCGCAAGGCAGCACCAAGCTACATGAATTGCTGCACGCGGGCCTGGCCACAGTGCGGCGGCGCTCCACCATCTTCGTGGTGTCGGATTTCATCAGCGAACCCGGCTGGGAGAAACCCCTGGCGCAACTCGCACAGCGCCACGAAGTCGTGGCGGTGCGCCTGCTCGACCCGATGGAGCTGGAACTGCCCGACCTCGGCCTGATCCCGATCCGCGACGCCGAAAGCGGCGAACAGATGCTGGTCGACACCCACGACGCCGGCTTTCGCAAGCGCTTCGCGCGCATCGCGGCGCAGCGCGAGGCCGACCTGCGCCAGGCCTTCCTGCGCGCTGGCGTCGACACGCTGGAGCTTTCCACCAATGACGACCTGGTCCATGCGGTGATGCGTTTTTCGGAATTGCGCAAGCGCCGCAGCCGGCTGTCGGGCTCTGCGGCGATACCGGGCCACTTGCGCGCGGCCGCATGAGGCCGCCACTGCGGGAGCACACGCCATGACATCACCACCCATCACCTTCCTGTGGCCGCAATTCCTGTGGCTGATGCTGGCCGTCCCGGTGCTGGTACTGGTATACCTGTGGCTGCTGAGGCGCAAGAAGAAGCTCACGCTGCGTTACGCCAGCCTGTCGATCGTCAAGGAGGCGCTGGGCTCCAGCATGAGCTGGCGCCGGCACATCCCGCCGCTGCTGTTCCTGCTGGCCATTGCCGCCATGCTGTTCGCCGCGTCGCGGCCGTTCGCCGTGCTCACCCTGCCGTCGACCCAGGAAACCATCATCCTGGCGATGGATGTCTCGGGCAGCATGCGCGCCACCGATGTGAAGCCCAACCGGCTGGTCGCCTCGCAGAACGCTGCCAAGGCGTTTCTGGCCGAACTGCCGCGCTCGGTCAAGGTCGGCATCGTCGCGTTCGCCGGCTCAGCCCAGGTGGTGCAGCCGCCCACCCTGAGCCGCGAGGACCTGGTGGCAGCCATCGACAAGTTCCAGATGCAGCGCGCCTCCGCCATCGGCAGCGCCATCGTCGTTTCGCTGGCAGAACTGTTCCCGGAAGAGGGCATCGACCTGGCGGCCCTCACCTACGGCAGCGGCAAGCCGCGCGGCGTGGCGATCGACCAGGCGCCCAAGAAGGACAAGAAGGAGTTCGTCCCCGTCGCGCCGGGCTCGTACAACTCGGCGGCCATCATCCTGCTCACCGATGGCCAGCGCACCACGGGCATCGATACGCTGGAGGCCGCCAAGATGGCTGCCGACCGCGGAGTGCGCGTGTACACGGTCGGCGTGGGCACGGTGGAGGGCGAGACCATCGGCTTCGAAGGCTGGTCCATGCGCGTGCGCCTGGACGAGGCCACGCTCAAGACCGTGGCCACGCAGACGCAGGCCGAGTATTTTTACGCCGGCAATGCCGAAACCCTGAAGAAGGTCTACGAAAAGCTGAGCTCCCGGCTGACCTCGGTGAAGAAGGAGACCGAAATCTCGGGGCTGCTGGCCCTGGTAGCGGCAGTGTTGGCGATCAGTTCGGCAGCGCTGTCGTTGCTGTGGTTCAACCGGATCTTGTGACCTGCATCAAGGTCGTGGGCCGTTGCGGTCCGCAAGCACCCACGGCCGTTTGTCACAATGGGGGCCACTTTGATTGCCTCCATGCACAAACGAACCATCCTCGCCGTCAGCCTGCTGGCACTTGTTCTATCCGGCTGCGCCAGTATTGTCAACGACACGACCAGTCCGATTCGCCTGGAGACCTTTGCCGCCAACGGCGGCGAGGTCAAGGACATGGACTGCAAGCTCGAAAACGACTATGGCCCCCAGACAGTCCGCACCCCCGCCACGGCGCAGGTGAGGCGCTCGTCCAAGGACTTGCAGATCGTATGCAGCAAGACCGGTGAACCCGACGCCAAGGGCGTCGCCGTATCGCGGGCCAACGGCGGCATGTTCGGCAACATCATTCTGGGCGGCGGCATCGGCGCCATCATCGACCACAACAAGGGCACGGCCTACACTTATCCACAATGGATGCGTCTGGTGGCAGGGAAGGTGCTGGGTTTCGACCGCAATGACGACAAGGAAGCGACGCCCAACCTGGGCAAGGACGTCGTGGCCACCCCACCCAAGCCCTGACCACAGAGGACTGCCAAGCAAGGGATAGCCCGCATACTTTCTATCGTTGCTTCAGCTGCACTCGGCGGCTGTCTCGGCAAGCGGGATCAGCCTGCTGGTGAGGCCAAAGATCCTGACGATGTCGTCGTCCGACAGTGTGTTCACTTGGCCGCCAACGCAATTCACCGTCGATCTCACCTGCACCATAACCGACGCCCGTGGACAGCCCGTCGATGTCATCCGCGTGAGCGGTTATGGGCACGCGACATTCGACGAGTTCAAGAGCAATTTTTCACTGGCTCCCGTGCGTGCTTCCGACCACGCGCTGGCGCTCCTGGTCAAGGCCTTGGTTGAAGCTCCGAAACTGCGCCCGTGAGGCGGATGCGTGTGCACGGCCGCCACCAGCGCACATCAGCCCGCTTCCGACAACTTCCCCAGCACCAGCTGCAGATGCCGCCCGCAGCGCGCGGCCAGGCCCTGGTCGTGCGTCACCAGGATGAAGGCCGTGCCCTGGTCCCGCGCCAGCTGCAGCATCAGCTCGAACACACCATCGGCGGTGGCGCGATCGAGGTTGCCGGTGGGCTCGTCGGCCAGCACGCAGGCCGGTCGGGTAACCAGCGCGCGTGCGATCGCCACGCGCTGGCGCTCGCCGCCGGACAACTCTGAGGGGCGGTGGTGCAGGCGGTCCTGCAGGCCGACGCTGGCCAGTGTCTTCTCGGCGGCCTGTGCGCTTTCCGACGCCGGCATGCGCCGGATCCACAGTGGCATGGCCACGTTGTCGAGTGCGCTGAATTCGGGCAGCAGGTGGTGGAACTGGTAGACGAATCCGAGGTGGCGGTTGCGCAGCACCCCCTGGGCGCCCGGCCCGAGCTTCGACAGGTCTTGGCCCATCAGGTGCACCTTTCCCGCCGTGGGGGCGTCGAGCCCGCCCAGCAGGTGCAGCAGGGTGCTCTTGCCCGAGCCGGAGGCGCCCACGATGGCCAGCGTCTCTCCGCGGTGCACCTGCAGGTCGACGCCCTGTAACACCGTGACGTCGAGCCGTCCTTCCGAAAACCGCTTGGTCAGCCCGGCTGCGGCCAGCACCACGTCACTCATACCGCAGCGCCTCCGCCGGGTTGACGCGGCTGGCACGCCAACTCGGGTAGATCGTCGCCAGGAAAGCCAGCGCCAGCGAAATCAGCGTGATCGGCAGGATGTCGCCCTGCTGCGGATCGCTCGGCATGCGGCTGATCAGGTAGATATCCTTGGGCAGAAAACTGGCGTTGAACAGCCGCTCCAGCGCCGGCACGATGATGTCGATGTTGAAGGCAATTCCCAGGCCCAGCGCCAGCCCGGCCAGCGTGCCGATGACACCGACCATCGCGCCCTGCACCACGAAGATGCCCATGATGCTGCGCGGGCTCGCGCCGAGCGTGCGCAGGATCGCGATGTCGGCCCGCTTGTCGGTGACTGTCATCACCAGCGTGCTCACCAGGTTGAAGGCGGCCACCGCCACGATCAGCGTCAGGATGATCGCCATCATGGTCTTTTCGACCTGCACCGCCGCGAACCAGGTGCGGTTCTGCTTGGTCCAGTCTCGGATCAGCAGGTCGCCGGTGAGCGTCCTGGCCAGTTCCGCGGACACAGCGCGCGCCTGGTGCAGGTCACGCAGCTTGAGCCGGATGCCGGTGGGCCCCTCCAGCCGGTACAGCCGCGCCGCGTCGTCCACATGCATCAGCACCAGCGCCGAGTCGTATTCGAAATGGCCGGAATCGAAGATGCCCACCACCGTCATCTGCTTGAGACGCGGCACCACCCCGGCCGGCGTGACCTGGCCGCTCGGCGTGATCAGCGTGACCTTGTCGCCGCGGCGCACGCCCAGCGCGCGCGCCAGCTCGCCGCCCACGACCACGCCGAATTCACCCGCCACCAGGCGCTCCAGCCCCGCGTTCTTCAGGCCCAGTGCCAGGTCGGTCACCTCGGGCTCACGCGCCGGGTCGATGCCGCGCACCAGCGTGGCCTTCATGTCCTCGCCGCGCGCCAGCAGGCCCTGGGCGGCGATGAACGGTGCGGCACCGATCACCAGCGGATTCTGCCCGGCCTCCGAGAGCGTGCGGTCCAGGTCGCCCAGGGCCGCGCCGCCCGGTGCGAATATCTCGATATGCGACACGACACCGAGCATGCGGTCGCGCACCTCCTTCTGGAACCCGTTCATCACGCTGAGCACGATGATCAGCGCGGCCACGCCCAGCGCGATGCCGAGCATCGAGACGCCCGAGATGAAGGAAATGAAGCCATTGCGCCGGGTGCTGCGCCCCGCACGCGTGTAGCGCCAGCCCAGCATCAGTTCGTAGGGCAGTTGCATCGCGTGGAGGAGATCGGGGAGGGGAAAGGTGCCATGGGACAGCCCGGATTGTGGCATCCCGGACAATCACCGCATGCACCTGCTGATTCCCTTTGCCTGTTCCGACGCACCCGGGTGCACCGAGTCGCTGCGCGGGCTGCGACTGCCGCACCTCGACGCACTGCTGCAGCGCATGGTTCCCGTCGACACCGACCGAGGCGTTGCCACCAGCCTGTCGCCGCCCCACGAGCGCGTGCTGGCGCGCCTGCATGGCATGCAGGCGGCCGATGGCTGCCTGGCCTGGGCGGCCCTGGAGGCCCGCGAGACCGGCCGCGGCCACACCGGTGACGCCTGGGCATGGATCTCGCCGGCGCACTGGAACGTGGCCGCCCACCACATCGAGATGACCGACCCGGCGGCACTCGCCCTGGACGAAGCGCAGTCCCATGCGCTGCTGGGCGCCATGGCGCCGTATTTCTCGGAAGACGGCATCGCGCTGGAATACGCGTCGCCGGATCGCTGGCTGGCGCGCGGCACGGTGTTCCAGGGGCTGCACAGCGCGGCGCTGGAGCGCGTGGCAGGGCGAGACATACAGCTGCTCATGCCCGCAGTGCCGGCCTTGCGACGGCTGCAGAATGAAATGCAGATGCTGCTCTACACCCACCCCGTGAACGACGCGCGCGAGTCCCGCGGTCAGGCCAGCGTGAACTCGTTCTGGGTCAGCGGCACAGGCGCTTTGCCACCGACCGCCCGCACCGACCCGGCAGCCCCGGTGCAGACCGACCGCAGCCTGCGCGATGCAGCCGTACACGGGGATTGGGCGGCCTGGGCGGCGGCGTGGATCGCGCTGGACCGCCACGCCTGCAAACAACTGCTGGAGGCGCACTCCAGCGAACCGGACAGCCGGCTCACGTTGTGCGGTGAGAGCCATGCGATCACCTTTGCGGCAGTCCGCGAGCCGCCATGGCGCCGGCTGCAGCGCCGCTGGAAACCGACCACCCTGCACAGCCTGCAGGACCGCCTGTGAAGATCACCACCCGGGATGTTCCACCGCGCGCAGTGTGGGCGCTCGAACAGGGCGGCTTGCACCCGCTGATCGCCCGCCTGTACGCAGCGCGCGGCGTCAGCAGCATGGACGACATCGACGACGGGCTCAACCGCCTGCTGCCACCCGCGGACATGCGCGGCGCCCAGGAGGCCGCCTGCCTGCTGGCCGACGCCATCGCCGCCGGCAAGCGCCTGTGCATCGTGGCCGACTACGACTGCGACGGCGCCACCGCCTGCGCCGTGGGCCTGCGCGGCCTGCGCCTGCTCGGCGCGGGCCATGCGGGCTACATCGTGCCCGACCGTGTGCTGGATGGATACGGGTTGACCGCCCCGATCGCCCAGCGCGTGAAGGACAGCGGCGCCGATGTGCTGATCACGGTCGACAACGGCATCGCCAGCATCGAGGGTGTGGCCCGCGCCCGCGCGCTGGGCCTGCAGGTGCTGGTGACCGACCACCATCTGCCGGCAGCCGAACTGCCCGACGCCGATGTGATCGTCAACCCGAACCAGCCCGGGTGCCCCTTCGCCAGCAAGTCGATCGCCGGCGTGGGTGTGATGTTCTACGTGCTGCTGGTGTTGCGTGCGGAACTGCGCCGGCGCGGTGTTTTCACCGCCGCGACCCAGCCCAAGCTCGACCCGCTGCTGCCCCTGGTGGCCCTGGGCACGGTGGCCGACGTGGTGCGGCTCGACGCCAACAACCGCCGTCTGGTCGCGCAGGGCCTCAAGCGCGTGCGCACCGGGGCCATGCCGGTCGGGCTGGCCAGCCTGTTCGCGGCCGCCGGCCGCAAGTCCCAGGTAGCCACCACCTTCGATTTCGGTTTTGCGCTGGGGCCGCGCATCAACGCGGCCGGGCGCCTGAGCGACATGACGCTGGGGATCGAATGTCTGCTGACAGACGACCCGGCGCGCGCAGACGAACTGGCCCGCACGCTGGACGGCATCAACCGGGAGCGGCGCGTGATCGAGGGCGACATGCGCGACCAGGCGATGCAGATCGCGGAATCCCTGTTCGACGACGGCGAAGAGCCGCCGCCAGCCATCTGCGTGTTCGACCCGGATTTCCATGAAGGCGTGGTGGGAATCGTGGCCTCGCGCATCAAGGACAAGCTGCACCGGCCGACTTTCGTGTTTGCGGCCAGCCAGGCGCCCGGCAAGGAACACGAACTCAAGGGCTCGGGACGCTCCATCGCAGGCTTTCACCTGCGCGACGCACTGGACCTCGTGGCCAAACGCCATCCGGGCGTGTTGCTGCGTTTTGGCGGCCATGCCATGGCCGCGGGCTGCACGATTGCCGAAGAACGATTCGAGCAGTTCGAACAGGGGCTGGCCCAGGTGGCGCTGGAGTGGCTCGATGCCGCCACGCTGACGCGGCGCATCGAGACCGACGGGCCGCTCGATGCGCAGTACCGTCGGGTGGACCTGGTCGACACGCTGCACAAGGAGGTGTGGGGCCAGGGCTTCGCCCCGCCCACCTTCAGCGAGGAGGTGGAGGTGCTGTCGCAGCGCCTGGTCGGCGAAAAACACCTGGCGCTCAAGCTCAAGCACCAGGGCACGCCGATCGACGGCATCTGGTTCGGCCACACCGAGAGCCTGCCCGCGCGCGTCAAGATCGCGTTCCGGCTCGACGCCGACGAGTGGAACGGCACGCGCAAGGTGAAGTTCCTGATCGAAGGGGCGGAGGGCGCCTGAGGCCGCTCACTTGCCCTTGCCGCCACCCCCGCTGCCGCCTTCGGAGCCACCCGACCGCTCGGAGCTGCCGGATCGCTCCGACTCTCCGGACCGATCCGATCCACTGGAGTTCCCGGACGATCCCGACCGGTCCAGAGCACCCGGGGTCCCTCGCGGCCGTTCGCGCTCCTGACTGCCGCGAGAACCGCGACCGGCGCTGGCCGCACTGCCTCCCGCGGCGTCGCCGCGCGATGCGCTGATGTCCACGCGCTCGACGGTGATCTGCTGATCGGCACCGACACGCCCGGTCACCTGTACGCGCTGGTTGACCGCCAGGGCCGCAATGCCGCCGTCCGGCAATCGGGCCGCCGCGCCCAGTGGCCACGCGCCCAGCCCCAGGTCGATCTGGCGCGCATCCACCTGATGCAGGTAGGCCTCGACGATGACCTGTGCCACCGGGCCCAGGCCACTGCGGGTCGGCTCCTGCACCACGCGCTGCGCCAGCAGCGCGCGGCCGTTCCACTGGCCAGATACCGTGACCTCGCTCCCCGCCACGACCTGCGCCGCCAGCGCCAGGGTATCGAGCGCGATCCGTGCACCCCCGACCACGAAACCGGCTGCATCGACGCGTTCAACCACACCGTTCAACTGCGCCAGTGCCTGTGGTGCAATGCGCTCGACGCGCGAAGCCGCGATCTCGCCCCGCGCAAGCCGCTGGCCGCTGACACGGACCCAGTCGCCCACCAGGAGTTGGCCCAGCACCGCCGGTTCCAGTGCCCGCGCGGTCTGCCCAAGCAGCCGGAATTCGCCGGTCGCAGCGTCGACCGCGGTCAGCGGGCCCACCGCAGTGTGGATCAATGCGATCCGGCTGGCCGACAACATGGCGCCCGATCCGCCGGCGCGTAGCGCAACCAACTGCCCGACCGCGAGTTGCCTGGCAGATACCGGTTCGCCCGCATCCGTGACCGGGGTTTGATCGTCAAACTGCACTTCGACCCCGTTCACGCAGATGCTGGCGAATCCGGTAATCACACCCACGATCCCGGTGCCTCCGATGCCACCCTCGCTGATGCCCGTGCCGCCGAGGCCGGGACGCCCTGCGACGGCCCCGGTGCCGCCGATACCGCCGGTGCCGGTGCTGGCGCCGGCCAGCAGCGGATTCACCGCCGAGGCACCGGAGGCGCAGGTGTTCTGGGCCCCGGCATCCGGAGCCGAAACCAGGCCGAGCAGCAAGGCGACGACGATGGACAGGTGGCGCATCATGGCTGCATGTCCCGGGTCGGGCCGCCTGGTGCTGCGGCAGGCGCGTCATCCGTATCCGAAGCGGCAGGCTCCGCATAAAAATACACGCCGAAAGTGATGCGCTGGCGCGGCGCAGCGCCGTCCAGTTCTTTCTGCTCCGCCGCCAGTGCGCTCTTGTTGACAGCCAGCAAGGCCTTCATGCCGGCGGCCTCGGACTGCCGGGCCAGCAACTGCACCGACTCCGGGCTGAGGGCGTTGTAATGCACGCTGCGCTCCAGGAACGCGGGTTGCCCGCCCAGCAGGTTGTGGGCCGCGGCGGCAGCATGGTCGTGCAGGTTGTGGCCGAAGTAGACCGCTTTTTCATCCGACCCCTCCGCCGGAACAAAGGCCTCGGCGTTCAGGCAGACGCGGCGCTCCGCATCGATGCGCACCAGGCCCAGCCGGATCCATTCGTCCAGCACCACCCGCGGGCGGATGTCGCTGTTCACGCTGGATACCAGCGCCTCGAAGGACACGGCGCCGCCCTCGCTGGCAAAACGGGGCAACGCGAGCGGAAGTCCCTGCTCGTCGAGATACTGCGGCGTTCCCAGCCATACCGCCACGAGATGCGCGCCCAGGGACACCGACGCAGGCACGTGTTCGTCGCTGGACGCCATGACCTGCCGCAGGCGGCTCACATCCTTGCGATGGACACCGGTCACCAGGCTCACGCGGCTGTCTGTCGGGGGTTTGCCACCGATGCCGAATTCCTTGTCCGCCACCTCGACCATGAGGGATTTCAGCAACTCGACTGCCGACGGCAGCGTCAGCCCACGCGCAATCATGACGCGCACCAGCGGTCGCAACGCACGGCGCAGGGCGCGTACCACCGCCGGCGGCGGCGCCGCCGAAGCCGAATGGGGGCCGGGAGATGTGGGGTCCATGACGTCTGGAATGGTAGCACTTTGTCACAAAATTGTGGGAAATAATCACACGAAAAGTATACGAGGGAATATTTCCCACGTATAGTTCAGTCGTGTGTGGGAAATTTTTCCACACCAAACAGGCGGATATTCCTTCAACTTTCAGGAGAGATGGCATGACGAATTTCAAGAAGACTTCCCTGGCCGTGCTGGCCGCAATCGCCCTCGGCATCACGGCGGTACCGGCACTCGCCCACGGCGACAAGGGTGGTAGCGGCGGCGGCGGCGGTAGCGGCGGCGGCGGGCGCGGTGACAGCGCCGGCGACGCCCGTGGTGGGCGTGGCGCGGACGACGCGGCCGGCCACGCGCGTGGTGGGCACGGTGCCGATGATGCCGTCGGCCACGCCCGTGGCGGACGCGGTGCCGATGATGCCGTCGGCCACGCCCGTGGCGGACGCGGTGCCGATGACGTGGCAACCACCACCAGCGTCTCGGTCGACAAGACCAACAAGTAGGGCCGATGCGTGTGGCGCCGGCGGCGTGCCGGCATGCCGCCGGCACGCGATCCTCGGGGTGGCTGGGCGACGCGTCGGCATAGAATCCATTTTTCAACTGCCCACCGCGGAGCCCCCCATGCCCGACCAGAAATACCGGCTTGTCACACGCAGCGATTTCGACGGGCTGGCATGCGCCATCCTGCTCGACGAATTGAACCTGATCGACGACATCAAGTTCGTGCATCCCAAGGACATGCAGGACGGCAAGATCGAGATCACCGAGCGCGACATCACCACCAATCTGCCCTATGTGGCAGGAGCGCACCTGGTGTTCGACCACCATGCCTCTGAAACCGTGCGCAATGCGGGCGGCGAGCGGCCCAAGAACTACATCATCTACCCCGGCGCGCCATCGGCGGCCCGTGTGGTCTACGAGTGTTATGGCGGTGCAAAACGCTTTCCGCGGCTGCTCGACGACATGATGATCGCC
>JANMZX010000423.1:0-6614 GCA_031383745.1 Rhodoferax sp.
AGCCAAGCCGACGTGTTCGCTGCGCGGCAGGGTGTGGCGCAGATCGATGACCGCATCTGGCAGACCGAGCGCCAGCTGGCGACCGCGCGCACCAGGCTGGCGCGCTGGGTCGGCGACGGGGCCAGCCAGCCCCTGGGCGCACCGCCCGACCTCACCAACGTGCGACACCATGCCATCGCGGCCGACGGCGTATTCGCCCAGCACCCGCAGATCGCCATGATGCTACGCCAGGAGCTGGTCGCCCAGGCCGAGGTCGACATCGCCCAAAGCAACAAGACAGCGGACTGGACCGTGGAGCTGATGCTCAGCCAGCGCGGTCCGAGTTTTCCCAACATGGTCTCGCTGAACGTCTCGGTTCCACTGCAGTGGGACCAGGCCAACCGGCAGGACCGGGAGGTGGCCGCCAAGCTGGCCCAGTTGGAGCAGATGCGTGCGCAGCGCGAGGAGGCGACGCGCGAGCACCTGGCCGAGGCGCGCGCCTGGCTGCAGCAGTGGCACAGCAACCAGGAGCGTCTGGCGCATTACGACAAGACCCTGCTGCCGCTGGCCGGCGAGCGCACGCGCGCGGCCCTGGCCGCGTACCGCGGCGGCGGCGGCCCGCTGCCGGGCGTGCTGGAGGCGCGGCGCATGGAGATCGAAACCCGGATGGACCGTCTGCGCCTGGAGATGGAAACCGCCGGCCTGTGGGCCCAACTCGAGTCGCTGGTACCCACCGATACGCAGGCCAGCGCGACAGGGGGCACGCCCCCACCTACCGGACGATGACCATGACACTCCAGAAAACACTGATTGCCCTGGTCGCCGTCGGCGTGCTGGGAGCGGGCGCTTATGGCCTCTACGCGCTGGGCATGCGCCAGGGCATGGGCATGGCGGCGCCACCGGCCGCGCCCGCGCTGGCGGCCGCAAACCCGGCAGCCCCTGCCAACGACGAGCCTGGAGAGGACGCCACGCGTCGCCATCTCGCAGCGGGGCTCAAGGCCGGGGATCTCGACCCCAAGGTCGGCCGCAAGATCCTGTTCTACCGGGATCCGATGGCACCTGCCACCAAATTCGACAAACCAGGCAAGTCGCCCTACATGGACATGATGCTGTCGCCGGTGTATGGGGATGGAGACGGCGCCGGCGCCGCGGACCAGGGCAAGGTCAGTGTGAGTGCCCGTACCCAGCAGAATCTGGGAGTGCGCACCGCACCCGTGACCGAGGGCAGCTTGTCGCCCCAGGTGGCGGCTGTGGGCAGCATCGCGTTCAACGAGCGCGATCTCGCGCTGGTGCAGGCGCGCGCGACGGCCTACGTGGAACGGCTGCATGTGCGAGCCACGCTCGACCCGGTTGTCAAGGGGCAGCCGCTGGCCGAGTTGTTCATTCCGGAGTGGATCGCGGCGCAGGAGGAGTTCCTGTCGGTGCGGCGCATGCAGGGCACCGATCTTGCGCCACTGGTCGATGGCGCGCGCCAGCGCATGCGTCTGGTGGGCATGAACGAGGCGCAGATCGCGCTGGTGGAGCGCAGCGGCCAGACGCAGGCGCGGATCACCACCGTGGCGCCGATCTCCGGCGTGGTCACCGAACTGCTGGCGCGCGAGGGCATGACCGTGATGGCCGGCGCCACGCTGTTTCGCATCAATGGCCTGGGCACGGTGTGGGCGAACGCCGAAGTGCCCGAAAGCCAGGCGGTGCTGCTGCGCCCCGGGGCGCGGGTCCAGGCCCGCAGCCCATCCGCGCCGGGCACGGTTTTCAACGGCAAGGTGCAGGCGATCCTGCCTGACGTCAACCCGGCCACGCGCACGCTCAAGGCGCGGCTCGAGCTGGCCAACCCCGGCCAGCGTCTGGTGCCGGGCATGTTCGTGCAGATGCAGTTCCTGGACATGGTCGGTGCCAAGGCCCTGCTGGTCCCTACCGAGGCCGTCATCCAGACCGGCAGGCGTACGGTCGTGATGCTGGCCGAGCCGGACGGCCGGTTCCGCCCGGTGGACGTCGAGACCGGGCTGGAGAGCGAAGGGCAGACGGAGATCCGCCGCGGCCTGCAGGCCGGACAGCGGGTGGTGGTGTCGTCCCAGTTCCTGATCGATTCCGAGTCCAGCCTGAAAGGCGTCGAGGCCCGGCTCAACGAAGCACCGGCCATGGCGCCCGCCGCAGCGGCCTCCAAGCCATGATCGCGGCGCTGATCCGCTGGTCGATCACCAACCGCTTCCTGGTGCTGCTGGCCAGCGTCATGGTCAGCGCCTGGGGCGTGTATTCGGTGCAGCGGACCCCGCTGGACGCGCTGCCCGACCTGTCGGACGTGCAGGTCTTCATCCGCACCACCTTTCCCGGGCAGGCCCCGCGTATCGTCGAGAACCAGATCACCTACCCGCTGACGACCACCATGCTGTCGGTGCCCGGGGCCAAGACGGTGCGCGGCTACTCCTTCTTCGGCGATTCCTTCGTGTATGTGCTGTTCGAGGACGGCACCGACCTGTACTGGGCCCGCTCCCGGGTGCTGGAGTACCTCAACCAGGTGCAAGCGCGCCTGCCTGCGGCGGCCAAAGCCTCGCTCGGGCCGGACGCCACCGGCGTCGGCTGGATCTACCAGTACGCGCTGGTGGACCGCGGCGGCACGATGGACATCTCGCAGCTGCGCGCGCTGCAGGACTGGTTTCTCAAGTTCGAACTCAAGACGGTGGCCAACGTGGCCGAGGTCGCGACCATCGGCGGCATGGTGCGCCAGTACCAGATCGTGCTCGACCCGAACAAGTTGGCCGCCTACCAGTTGCCCCATTCCCGGGTGGTGGATGCGATCCAGAAGGCCAACCAGGAGAGCGGCGGCTCGGTGGTCGAACTCGGCGAGGCGGAGTACATGGTGCGTGCCTCGGGTTACCTGCAGTCGCTGGACGATTTCCGCAAGGTGCCGCTGATGACCACCGACGCCGGCGTGTCGGTGCGCCTGGGCGACGTGGCGCGGATCCAGGTCGGCCCGGAAATGCGCCGGGGCATCGGCGAACTCGACGGTGTCGGCGAAGCCGTCGGCGGCGTGATCGTGATGCGCTCGGGCAAGAATGCGCTGGAGACCATCGCGGCGGTCAAGGAGAAGCTTCAGGCGCTGCAGTCCAGCCTGCCAAAGGGTGTGCAGATCGTGCCGACCTATGACCGCTCAGGGCTTATCGAGCGCGCGGTGAACAACCTCGGCTTCAAGCTGCTGGAGGAGTTCCTGGTCGTCGCGGTGGTGTGTTTCCTGTTCCTGTTCCACCTGCGCTCGGCCTTCGTGGCGATCATCTCGCTGCCGCTGGGCATCCTGATGGCCTTCATCGTGATGCGGTACCAGGGCGTCAACGCCAACATCATGTCGCTCGGTGGCATCGCCATCGCGATCGGCGCCATGGTCGACGCCGCTGTGGTGATGATCGAGAACGCGCACAAGCACCTGGAGCGCTGGAGCCACGCGCATCCCGACAGCCGGCTGGACGGCGAGACACGCTGGAAGGTGATCGGCGACGCCGCCGCCGAGGTCGGGCCGGCGCTGTTCTTCTCGCTCTTGATCATCACCCTGTCGTTCGTGCCGGTGTTCACGCTCGAGGCGCAGGAGGGGCGGCTGTTCTCGCCGCTGGCCTTCACCAAGACCTACGCCATGGCCGCCGCCGCCGCACTGTCGGTCACGCTGATCCCGGTGCTGATGGGTTACCTGATCCGCGGCAGGATCCCGAACGAGAACCGCAACCCGCTCAACCGGCTGCTGATTGCCGTCTACCGCCCGCTGCTCGACGCGGTGCTGCGCGCACCCAGGCTGACGCTGGCAGTGGCAGCCGTGGTGCTGGTCGTCAGCATCTGGCCGCTGCAGCATATTGGCGGCGAGTTCATGCCGCGCCTGGATGAGGGTGACCTGCTCTACATGCCGTCGGCCCTGCCCGGCATGTCGGCGGGCAAGGCGGGCGAACTGCTGCAACAGACCGACCGGCTGATCAAGACCGTGCCGGAAGTCGCCAGTGTCTACGGCAAGGCCGGCCGCGCCGACAGCGCCACCGACCCGGCGCCGTTGGAGATGTTCGAGACCACGATCCAGTTCAAGCCGCGCGAGCAGTGGCGCCCCGGCATGACGCAGGACAAGCTGGTGGAGGAACTGGACCGCATCGTCAGCGTGCCCGGGCTGGCCAACATCTGGGTGCCGCCGATACGCAACCGCATCGACATGCTGGCCACCGGCATCAAGAGCCCGGTGGGCGTGAAGGTCGCCGGCACCGACCTGGCCACCATCGACCGCGTGAGCGCCGACATCGAGCGGGTGTTGAAGGACGTGCCCGGCGTCAGCAGCGCGCTGGCCGAGCGCCTGACCGGCGGTCGTTATGTGGACATGATCATCAACCGCGACGCAGCGGCCCGGTATGGCATGAACATCGCCGACGTGCAGTCGGTCATCAGTGCCGCGGTGGGTGGCGACAACATCGGCGAGACGGTCGAGGGCCTGCAGCGGTTCCCGATCAACATGCGTTACCCGCGCGAGATGCGCGACTCGCTGGCCAAGCTGCGCAGCCTGCCCTTCGTCACCGAACGCGGCGCGCGGCTGGTGTTGTCCGATGTGGCCGACATCCGCATCGCCGACGGGCCGCCGTTGCTGCGCAGCGAGAACGCGCGTCTTTCGGGCTGGGTGTACGTGGACATCCGCGGGCGCGACCTGCGCTCGGCGGTGCAGGACATGCAGCGGGCGGTGGCCGACAAGGTGCAGCTGCCTGCGGGATATTCCATCTCCTGGTCGGGGCAGTTCGAGTACCTGGAGCGGGCCACCGCCAAGCTCAAGGTGGTGGTACCGTTCACGCTGCTGATCATTTTCGTCCTGCTGTACCTGACCTTCAAGCGTTTCGACGAGGCGCTGCTGATCATGGCCACGCTGCCGTTCGCACTGGTGGGCGGCATCTGGCTGCTGTACCTGCTTGCCTACAACCTGTCGGTGGCGGGCGCGGTCGGCTTCATCGCGCTGGCCGGCGTGTCCGCGGAGTTCGGGGTCATCATGCTGCTCTACCTGCGCCATGCGTGGGACGAGCGCGTGGCACAGGGCAGGACGACGCGGGCCGACCTGCTCGATGCGATCCGGGAGGGCGCGGTGCTGCGGGTGCGCCCCAAGGCGATGACGGTGGCGGTGATCCTGGCAGGCCTGTTCCCGATCATGTGGGGCACTGGCACCGGCTCGGAGGTGATGCAGCGCATCGCAGCGCCGATGGTCGGCGGCATGGTGACAGCGCCGCTGCTGTCGATGTTTGTCGTGCCCGCGGTGTACCTGCTGTTGCGCCAGCGGCGCGTCGCAAAAGTCAGTCCGCCTGAAACCCCGACGCCTTGATCACCGGGTTCCACAGCGCCTTGTCGGCGGCGAGGCGGCGCGCCATGTCGTCGGCCGAACCGGGCGCGACGCTCAGGCCGAGCTTCTCCAGCCGGTCGGCCACGTCGGGCGTTTTCAGCGCCGCCTGCAGTGCCGCGTTGAGTTTGTCGACGGCGGGGCGCTGCATGCCGGCCGGGCCGAACAGGCCGAACCAGGCGACGGCATCGATGTCGATCCCTTGCTCCTTGAAGGTGCCCACGCCGGGGAACTGCGGGCTACGCCTGGCGCCGCTGAGCGCCAGCACGCGCAGCTTGCCGGCGCGGTGGTTCTCGGCAAACTCGGCCGGCGTGTCGAATCCGATCGGGATCTGGCCCCCCAACAGGTTCACCACCATCGGCGCACCGCCCTGGAACGCCACGTGGGTCAGCTTGACCTTGGCGGCCGAGGCCAGCAATTCACCCAGAAAGTGCGGCATCGACCCTGCGGCTGGCGAGCCGTAGTTGGCCTGGGCCGGGTTGGCGCGCAACCAGTCGACCAGTTCCTTCATGTTCGTGGCCGGGGTCAATGGCCCCGCCGCCAGCGCCAGCGGAAAACTGACCACATTGCCGATTGGCGTGAAATCGGTCGTGGTGTCGTACTTGATGCTTCGAAACACCATCGGCTGCACCACCATCGCCGCAAACGGCACCAGCATCAGTGTGTTGCCATCCGGGGCGGCGTCCTTCACCGCCTGGGTGGCAATCCGCCCGCCGGCACCGGGGCGGTTTTCCACCAGCACCGGGACGCCGAGCACGTCTTTCATCCTGTCGGCGATGGAACGCGCCGTCACGTCGGCCGAGCCGCCAGCCGGAAAACCGACCAGGATCTTCACTGGGGCCTGGGCCCACGCGGCCTGGGCGAGCATAAGGGTCAAACCGAGAAGGGCACGGCGCAGCGGCATAGGGACTCCGGACAACAGGCGGGTGGATGGATGGATCCGCCAGTGTCAGGCTGCCGTCGCCAGGCGTCCATCGGTGCTTGCCCGGGGTCGGCCGGCGGGCCCGCCCGCCTCAGTGTTTCATGCCGGGCATGGCGCCCATGGCGCCGGTTGGTCAGGGTGACGGTTCGAGCGAATAGGCGCCGTCGCGCAGGCGCCCGGTGGCCGGTTCCGGGGACGCCACGCCGGCGTCAGCGTAGGGCGCCGGCCAGCCGAAGATCGCGCTGGCCGCTTCGCAGCGCCGTCGCAGATGCCGCTTGTCGGCCGCGCCGAGGTGGATGATGGCGTAGCGGTAGCTGCCCAGCCATTTGAAGTCGCGCTGCATCGATCCGCGGGGCTTGGGGAACTCCAGCAGCA
>JANMZX010000447.1:0-3200 GCA_031383745.1 Rhodoferax sp.
GCAAAACCTGCGCATTGGCCTGGCCGAGGATCCGGACATCCTGGATCCCACGCTGGCGCGCACCTTCGTGGGCCGCATCGTGTTCGCTGCCCTGTGCGACAAGCTGTTCGACGTGGACGAAAAGCTGGCCATCGTGCCCCAACTCGCCACCGGCTACGAGTGGTCGGCCGACAGCAAGACGCTGACCATCAAGCTGCGTACCGACGTCACCTTCCACGATGGCGAGAAGATGGACGCGGCAGCGGTCAAGTTCAACCTGGAACGCCACAAGACGATGGCCGGCTCCAACCGCAGCGGCGAGTTGCGCCCGGTCAGCACGGTGGACGTCGTCGACGCATCCACGGTGCGGCTGAACCTGTCGGTGCCGTTCACGCCCCTGCTGGCGGCGCTGGCGGACCGGGCCGGCATGATGGTGTCGCCCAAGGCGGCGCAGGCGGGTGGTGCGAATTTCGGCGTCAAGCCGGTCTGCTCCGGCCCGTACAGGTTTGTCGAGCGCGTGGCACAGGACCGCATGGTGTTCGAGAAGTACGCCGGTTACTGGAACAAGTCGGCGATCCACCTGGACCGCATCACCTACACGCCGGTACCCGACTCCACCGTGCGCCTGGCCAATCTGCGCGCGGGGCAGTTCGATTTCATCGAGCGCGTGGCGTCCAGCGACATGGAGGGGATCGCCAAGGACAAGCGGCTCAAGATCGCGCGCATCACCGGCATCGGATACACCGGGATCACGATCAACGTCGGCAAGAGCGACCAGGCGCAGAAGAACCCGCTGGGCAAGGATGCGCGCGTGCGCGAGGCCTTCGAACTGTCGCTGGATCGCCAGGGCCTGGCGCAGGTGGTGATGGACAACGAAGCCATGACCGGCAACCAGTGGGTCCCGCCCAACAACAGCTACTATGCGAAGAGCATGCCGATGCCCAAGCGCAACGTGGAGCGTGCACGGGCTTTGCTCAAGGAAGCCGGCGTGACCAACCCGAGCTTCACGCTGATGACCGGCACCAACTCCGAGGCCCAGCGCCTGGCCCTGGTGGTGCAGGCGATGAGCCGCGACGCTGGCTTCGACGTCAAGATCCAGGCCACCGAGTTCGCGACCTCGCTCAACCTGGCAGACAAGGGCGACTACGAGGCCTATGTGCTGGCCTGGAGCGGCCGCCCCGACCCGGACGGCAACCTGTACAGCTTTCACGGCTGCAAGCAGCCGCTGAACTACGCCGGGTACTGCTCGGCCGAAACCGACGAGCTGCTCAACAAGTCGCGCGCACTGCGCGACCCGGCAGAACGCAAGAAGGTGTTCGAGCAGATCGCGGCGCGCGTCGGCAAGGAACGGCCGGTGGTCTACCTGTACCACGTCAACTGGTTGTGGGCCTACAACGGCAAACTCGCCGGCGTTCGCAACATCCCCGACGGCCTGCTGCGGGTGCAGGGCCTGAAGATGAATTGAGCGCGCGGACGGACTTCGCTGGCAGGTTGCGCAGATGATCGAATTCCTGGTCAAGCGGCTGTTCACCATCGTTCCGACGCTGGTGTTCGTGTCGATGCTGATCTTCGGCCTGCAGCAACTGCTGCCCGGCGATCCGGCCATGATCCTCGCCGGCGAAGACCAGGACCCGGCGGTGATCGCGCATCTTCGTGCCAAGCTGCACCTCGACCAGCCGCTGCCGGTGCGTTATGCCTACTGGATCGGCGGCGTGTTGCAGGGCGACCTCGGCGAGTCGGTGCGCACCCAGTTGCCGGTGCTCGACCTGATCCTGCAGAAGCTGCCCGTCACGCTGGAACTCGCGGTCCTGGCCATGGCCATCGCCCTGGTGATCGGCATACCGGCTGGCGTGGTGTCGGCGGTCGGGCGCGGCACGGCCTGGGATTACGCGGCAAACCTGTTTGCCTTGTGGGGCCTGTCCACGCCCAACTTCTGGCTCGGCATCCTGATGATCCTGCTGTTTTCGGTGCAGTTGGGCTGGTTGCCGGCGTCGGGTTATGAGAGCCCGTTTGTCGACCTGCAGGCGAACCTGGCGGCGATGGTCATGCCGGCCTTTGTGCTGGGCAATGCGATCGCCGCTGTGCTGATGCGCCATACCCGCAGCTCGATGTTGCAGGTGCTGGGCGCCGACTACGTGCGTACGGCCCGCGCCAAGGGCCTGAGCAAGCGGGTGGTGGTGCTCAAGCACGCGTTGCGCAATGCGCTCACGCCCATCATCACGCTGGGCGCGCTGGAGCTGGGCACGCTGCTCTCGGGCGCGGTGCTGACCGAGCAGGTGTTCACCATTCCCGGCTTCGGCAAGCTGGTGGTCGATTCGGTGTTCAACCGCGACTATTCCGTGGTGCAGGGCGTGGTGCTGGTTACTGCCACTACGTACATCCTGCTCAACCTGCTGGCCGATGTGGCCTATTTCCTGGTCAACCCGAGGCTGCGGACATGAGCCACGCCGGGCCGTTCCCAAGGGCGAATACCGCAATGCGCAGCATGGAGGTTGCCTGATGAGTGGCAGTGCGGCGCTGCCGATGGCTGTTGCGGCACGCAACACCGAGGCCGGCCCGTGGCTGCGGGCCTGGCGCAGGCTGCGCCGCCGGCGCGGGGCCATGCTGGGCCTGGCGGTGGTCCTGATCTTCGTCGTGCTGGCGGTGTTCGCGGCCTGGATCGCGCCGCAGGACCCGATCGCCACCAACTGGGGCGCGATCCGCAAGGGCCCGAGCGCCGAACACTGGATGGGCACCGACGAGATCGGCCGCGACGTGTTGTCGCGGGTGGTCTGGGGCACCCGGGCGTCACTGCTGGCGGGCTTGGCCAGCGTGTCGATCGCGTTGCTGCTCGGGGTGCCGATCGGCCTGGCTGCGGGTTTTCTCGGGGGCTTCATTGACGGCCTGATCTCCCGGATCACCGATGCCTTCCTGGCCTGCCCGTTCCTGATCCTGGCGATTGCGCTGGCTGCCTTCCTGGGCCCGAGCCTGACCAACGCGATGATCGCCATCGGTGTATCGGCCACCCCGATTTTCGTGCGCCTGACGCGTGCGCAGGTGATCAACATCAAGGTCGAGGACTATGTCGAGGCCGCGCGCGCCGTGGGCAACCCGCCGCTGCGTATTGCGCTGCGCCACATCCTGCCCAACATCCTGGCGCCGCTGATCGTGCAGGCCACGCTGGCGATCGCCGCGGCGGTGATCGCCGAGGCCAGCCTGTCCTTCCTGGGCCTGGGCCAGCA
>JANMZX010000474.1:0-2791 GCA_031383745.1 Rhodoferax sp.
GCGCGCCGGCCCCTACCAGACCCTGTCCGAGGCCGAGGCCGCTGCCACCACGGTGCGGGCCCTGGGGCTGGAGGCGCAGGTGGCCCGCCAGCCGGCTGAAGCAGGCCGTTGACCGTGCCGTCCGGTGGCCTGCTTGCCCTATGATCTTCGCAGTGCGGCGGTGGCCCGTGCACGCGAACCGCGCGGTCGGGTCGGCGCGGAGAATGCGGCCGGCCGCAATCATCTTGGAGTTCAGGAGTTGGCATGAGTTACCGATCTGCGTTTGCGCCCGGCCTGATGGCGGGTCGTGTGGTGCTTGTCACCGGGGGTGGCTCCGGCATCGGGCGCTGCACCGCCCATGAGCTGGCATCCCTGGGCGCGCACGTGGTGCTGGTCGGTCGCAAGCTGGAGAAGCTGCAGGCGGTGCTGTCCGAGATCACGCAGGACGGCGGCAGTGCCAGTGCCCAGGTCTGCGATATCCGCCAGGAAGACGTGGTCAGGCAGGTCGTGGCTGCGGTGGTGGCGGCACACGGGCGCATCGACGGCCTGGTGAACAACGCCGGCGGCCAGTACATCACGCCGCTGGAGTCGATCTCCGCCAAGGGCTGGCAGGCCGTGATCGACACCAACCTGACCGGTGGTTTCCTTATGGCACGCGAGTGTTACCTGCAGGCGATGCAGCATGCGGGCGGCGCCATCGTCAACATCGTGGCCGATATCTGGGGCTCGATGCCGGGCATGGGCCACAGCGGCGCGGCGCGCGCCGGCATGGTCAGTTTCACCGAGACCGCCGCGCTCGAGTGGGCCCGCAGCGGCGTGCGGGTCAACGCTGTCGCCCCGGGCTACATCGCGTCCAGCGGCATGGACCACTACCCGCCCGAGCAGGGCCCGCGCCTGCGCGCGATGGCCGGCACAGTGCCGCTGGGGCGTTTCGGCAACGAGGCCGAGACATCGGCCGGCATCGTGTTCCTGCTCAGCCCCGCCGCGTCCTTCATCAGCGGCAGCACGCTGCGCATCGACGGCGCACGGCCCCAGGCGCGTCTGGGCTGGGACGCGAAACATGCCGATGCGTCGGTGGCCGACCGGCTGGCCGTCAAGCCCTTCGACGGCTTCCACCGTGCGATAGTCCCGAAAGTATTTTCCGTCTGACCCCCAAGGCCCTTAGCCATGCAATACACCCACGAACACCTGGAAATCCAGAACACGCTCAAGCGCTTCATCGACGCCGAGATCAACCCGCATGTCGATGAATGGGAAGAGGCCGAGATCTTCCCGGCGCACGAGGTGTTCAAGGGCCTGGGCAAGCTGGGCCTGCTGGGCCTGACCAAGCCCGAGGCCTACGGCGGCTCGGGGCTCGACTACTCCTATGCCATGGCCATGGCCGAGGGCCTGGGCCACATCCATTGCGGCGGCATCCCGATGGCGATCGGCGTACAGACCGACATGTGCACCCCGGCGCTGGCGCGGTTCGGCAGCGACGAACTCAAGCGCGAATTCCTCGCCCCCGCGATCGCCGGCGACATGGTGGGCTGCATCGGCGTGAGCGAGCCGGGCGCGGGCAGCGACGTGGCCTCGATCAAGAGCTACGCCCGCAAGGACGGCGACGACTACCTGATCTCGGGCCAGAAGATGTGGATCACCAACAGCCTGCAGGCCGACTGGATGTGCATGCTGGTCAACACCGGCGACGGCCCGCAGCACAAGAACAAGACCCTGGTGATGGTGCCGATGGACAGCAAGGGCATCGAGAAGGCGAAGAAGATCCGCAAGATCGGCATGAACTCCAGCGATACCGGGCTGATCTATTTCGACGAGGTGCGGGTGCCGCAGCGCAACCGCATCGGGGCCGAGGGCCAGGGTTTCATGTACCAGATGATGCAGTTCCAGGAGGAGCGGCTGTGGGCTGCGGCCAGCGCGATCCAGGGGCTGACCACCTGCATCGAGCTGACCATCGAATGGGCGCAGGAGCGCAAGCTGTTCGGTGCCACGCTGGCCGACCAGCAGTGGGTGCAGTTCAAGCTGGCCGAGATGAAGACCGAGGTGGAATGCCTGCGTGCGCTCACCTACCGTGCCTGCGAGCTGTACATCCAGGGGCAGGACGTGACCGAGCTGGCGTCGATGTGCAAACTCAAGGCTGGGCGGCTCAACCGCATCGTGCCCGATGGTTGCCTGCAGTTCTGGGGTGGCATGGGTTTCACCTGGGAGAACCGGGTGTCGCGCAAGTACCGCGACGGCCGGCTGGGCTCGATCGGCGGCGGCGCCGACGAGGTCATGCTGGGCATACTCGCCAAGACCATGGGCATCGCCAAGCGGCCACCGAAGGCCTGATCAAGCACCGTGCAGTGAACTGGAGCATCTGTTGAACCACCAAGACCCCGCCGCCATCTTCCACAGGGACGAGAGCACCGAACTCGATGCCATGGCCTACCTGGTGACGCGTTTCGCCACCCGCGAGATCGCGCCGCATGTGCAGGAATGGGACCAGGCCGGCGAGTTCCCGCGCAGCCTGTACACGCGTGCGGCCCAGCTGGGCCTGCTTGGCCTGGGCTACCCGGAAGACCTCGGCGGCACGCCGGCATCGCAGCGCATGCGCAATGTGGCCACGCTGTCGATGGCACGTTTCGGTGCCAGCGGCGGAGTGGGCGCCAGCCTGTACTCGCACACCATCGGCCTGCCGCCGATCCTGCGCCACGGCACGCCGGAACTCCAACGCGAAATCATCCCGCCGGTGCTGCGGGGCGAGAAGATCGCCGCGCTGGCCATCACCGAACCGGGCGGCGGGTCCGACGTGGCATCGCTGCGCACCACCGCC
>JANMZX010000512.1:0-9509 GCA_031383745.1 Rhodoferax sp.
GCCACGTTGCCCCACTCCATGCCGGTGTTGGCGCCGCACTCGATGAAGTGGAAACGCGAGACGCCGGGAAGGCGCATGATCTCGTCGACGGTGAACACCTTGGGCGTCTTGACCATGCCGGGTGCGGATCCGTTGACCATCAGCCGGTGTTTGGACGGGTCGATGTCCCACCAGCCCTGGTGGTGCCGCTCGAAATGCAGCCCGCTGGGTGTCACGATGCCGAACATCGACTGCATCGGCGCGAACGACACCGACGACTGGGTGGTCTGGGTCAGGCCGGGGCTCTGGCGGCGTTGCAGGTTGGCCTCGAACTTCGACGGGCGACCATAGCCCTCCGACGCCACGCCCTGGCCCAGGCCCCTGGTGTGCTCGGGCAACTCCAGGATGTTGCTGTCACCGCCTGCGGCCGGAACCGGGTTGCCCTGCGCCACGGCAGCCGGCACGGCAGCGCCTGCCGCCGCAGCGGCAAACGCGGTGCGCAGGAAATCGCGCCGGCCGGACCGGGCCTCCTGGATCACGGTCTTGACGCCATGCGGGCTCAAGAACCCCTCCGGGGCCTTGCGTATCCGCCCCGCCCCCAGATGCTTCATCGTCACGCAGCCTCCTTGATCCCGGGACCCCTCCGGCATGCACGTCGGAGTCGACCCCATTGATTTGCTAAGTCAACATATTTGCATGAACGAATATATAACATCCGTACCCAACGACGATATGGGGTTTACCCTGGACGATCGCGCCCAGGGCATTTCAGCGCCGGGTCAGGGGAACCGGTAGTGGTCGCGGTTCAGCACGGCGGCGATCGCCGTCACCTCATCGGGGAACAGCGACAGCTTGAGTTCGGTGTTGCATTGCTCCACCATGCCGCGCAGAAAGCCCGCCGTGTTGATGCGACCGGCGGGCCGGTAGATAGCGCTGCCGTCACCCCCCACCTTGCCGCGATGGCAGGCGGCGCACTGGTTGTCGGCAATGAGTTTGCGGCCCAGCTCCAGATCGGCGCCGTCGAATATGCGCGCGCCCTGCCCAAGAACCGGCGCTGCGAGCAGCGCCACGACCAGCGCCACGGAATACCTGCATCGGAACATGATCGGCGCCCTTGTCGCGCTGCACCAGCGCATGCATCGTCATGGTACCGTAGCGTCTGCCGGTAACACAACAGGATGCACGGTGCCCCATCCCCCCTGCCAATGAGTCCCGCTGACGCCGTCCTGGGTGGCGGGCTGGTGCTCGCCGTCATGTTCGGCGCCGTCGCCAGCCGAAGCAGCTTCTGCATCATGGGGGCGATTTCCGACGCACGCAACATGGGCAACTGGGACCGCATGCGCATGTGGATGCTGGCCGTGGTCGTGGCCATGCTCGCCGCCAACATGATGCAGCTTGCCGGCTGGATCGACCTGTCTGCATCGGTCTACCAGCGCCCGGTCGTGCCCTGGTTGTCGCTGCTGGTCGGGGGCATCCTGTTCGGCGTCGGCATGACACTCGCCGGCGGCTGCCCGAACAAGAACCTGATTCGCCTGGGCGGCGGCAGCCTGCGCGCGCTGGTGGTGCTGGTGTTTCTGGCGATCTCCGGCTACATGACGCTCAAGGGCCTGTTCGCGCAGTGGCGCAGCACCTACCTGGACCCGGTCGCGATCGACCTGTCGGCCATCGGGCTGGCCAACCAGGGCCTGGCGACACTGCTGGCGAATGCCACCGGCCTGCCGCATGCCACCATGCTGGTTGCCAGCATGACCATCGTCGGAGCAGGCCTGCTGCTGGTGGTGTTCAAGGAGCAGCAGTTCCGCAGCCAGCGGCTGATGGTCGCCAGCGGCGTGGTGCTCGGGCTGCTCGTCGCCGCCGGCTGGTACCTGACGGGCCATGTCGGCCACGGCGAGAACCCGGAGACGCTCGAGATCGTGTACTTCGCAACCAACACGCGCACACTGGAGTCCTTCAGCTTCATTGCGCCCACCGCCTACAGCCTGGAGTTGCTGATGTTGTGGAGCGACCGCTCGCTGCACGCCACTTTCGGCATTGTCAGCGTCATCGGTGTCCTGCTCGGTGCCATGGCGGTGGCGCTCGCCACGCGCAGCTTCCGGCTCGAAGGTTTTGCGTCGCTGCAGGACCTGCGCAGCCACCTTGCCGGGGCGGTGCTGATGGGCTTCGGCGGCGTCACCGCGATCGGATGCACGGTGGGCCAGGGCCTGTCGGGCCTGTCCACACTGGCGCCCGGCTCCCTGATAGCCGTGGCCGGCATCGTGTGCGGTTCGATGGCCACCATGCGCTGGCTGGAGCGCGAATGACACTGGTGCAAAACCGTTGCCTGTGCTTAAATATCAGCCATTACTAATTGAAGGAGACCTCGATGCGCCGCATTTTTCAGATGTTTCTCGCGCTTGTCGCCAGCGCCCTGCTGTGCGGCGCAGCGCTGGCCCAGGACAAGGTGGTCTACCACATCGATGACGCGGCGGCCCAGGCCACCAAGGGCCTGCGCAATATCCGCAACCACCTGGACGTGGCCCCCGACACCAGGATCGCCGTGGTGACCCATGCCAATGGCGTGGACTTCCTGATGGACGGCGCCAAGGACGCCAAGGACCCGAACATCGACTACGCGTCGCTGGTGAGTGCGCTCAAGGCACGCGGTGTGACCTTCGAAATCTGCGAGATCACGCTGCGCAACCGCAATCTCAAGAAAGAGCAGTTCAACATGGACGCGACCTTCACCCCCTCGGGTGTGGTGCGTATCGGGCGGCTGCAGAGCCGCGAGCACTTCGCCTACATCAAGCCGTGAGCGCGGCCGGATGGCCGATCCGCAGCCCACACACGGCGGGCCGGCTCCCGTGGCCAGGCCGCGGCTGGCTGTTGGCCGTGGGGGCTGTGCTGCTGGCCATTGCAGCTGTCCCGGCGCATGCGGTCGACATGCGTTTTGCGCCGGTGGCCGAGGGTGTCTACGCCCACATCGGTGACACCGGCGGGCGCAGCTACGACAACGAGGGGCTGAACGCCAATATCGGGCTGATCGTGACCGCACAAGGCGCCGTGCTGGTCGACAGCGGTGCGTCGTTCCAGTCCGCGCGGCAGATCCACCAGGCGGTGCGCCAGGTCACCGCGCAGCCTGTGCGCTGGGTGATCAACACCGGCGGGCAGGACCATCGCTGGCTGGGCAACGGGTACTTCCGCGATCAGGGCGCACAGATCATCTCCCATGTGCGGGCCCGTGCCGACATGCTGGCGCGCGGCAACGACCAGTTGGCCGTGTTACGCGAGGTGCTCAAGGAACGCGCCGACGGAACCGTGCCCACGCTGCCGGACCGGTTCATCGACACCGACGACGCGCAACTCCTCCTGGGCGGTGTTCGCCTGGAGTTGCGCCACCGTGGCGGCGGTCACACACCGGGCGACATGTTGGTGTGGCTGCCCGAGCGCAAGCTGCTGTTCTCCGGTGACGTCGTCTATACCGACCGCATGCTCGGCGTGATTCCGGTCAGCAACACACGGGCGTGGCTCGCCACATTCCAGGTGATCGAATCGCTGCAGCCCGCCACGATCGTGCCAGGCCATGGGCGCGTCACCACGGTGGCCGGCGCCCAGGCCAGTACACGCGACTACCTGGTTGCGTTGCGCAGCTACATGAAGAAGGCAGTGGACGCTGGCGTCGATGTGAGTACGGCCAGCAAGGCCTTCAATGCCTTGCCGGAGTCGGCCCGTTTCCAGCAGCTGCGCCATGGCCCCGACCTGATGCCGGGCAATGCAAGCTGGACCTACATCGAGGTGGAGCGGGAATAAGGTAGACGCAACCCGCCCTTGCCGTGGGCGGCGATGGGCCGATGGGGTTTACGACAAGGCCTTGCGGGCTGTCGCAATGCGCTGGTCCAGGTAGGCACCGTAGAAATCTGCCAGCATGCCACCCACCAGGCGCTTCGCGATCTCGGCGCCGCCGCGGCCGAAAAACAGCACGGTGGGCGCCAGCTTGACACCCCAGGCATGGACCTGCGCGTCATGGGTGGTGGTGGCTCCCTGAAAACCAACCAGCGGCTGCCGGGCCAGCATGTCGACCTGCACGATGGGCAGATTCTGCTCACGCAGCAGCGGCGCGAGGTAGTTCTCGCGCGCGATCTTGCAAAACGGGCATCCCGGCAGGCTGACCATCACCACCAGCGGATCCCCCTGACCCAGCGCGCTGGCCAGTTGCCGCGGCAACGACGCCGCCAGCGGCAGGCTGACGTTGTCGGCGCGCACCAGGCGCGCAAGGCCAAACGCACCCACACCCAGCACCAGATCGCGCCGGGACATCAATGCACCGCGGGGACGTCGCGCCAGCGGGCTCATCTGGATTCCTGCTCCATCAGCAAATAGGTGTTGTAGGCGTTCATGCGGTTGGCCACCCGGAACAGCGGCAGCTTGTCGAAGCGGCTCCAATCGGCCGCCTTGTAGGCATCCTCGAAGGGATCGAGGTTCCGTGCCGCGGTGCCCATGGTAGTACGAAGGTGGGTCAGGTAGTCGCGGGTCAGTTGCATGTCCTCGCGCGCCGATGTCGACACCGGGCCGTGTCCGGGCACGATCACCGATGTGTCCAAGCCCAGCAACGCATCGAGCGCCTTGATCCACTGCTTGCTGTCGGCCTGCCCGACGAAAGGGATGCGGGCGCGAAACACCAGATCGCCTGCAAACAGCAGCTTCTGCCGGGGCAGGTAAACCACCAGGTCTTCCGGCGTGTGGGACGGCCCCACGTGCCGGATCTCCATCGGAACGCCACCCACCGTCAGCGTCCGGTCGGCGTCGAGCCAGTCGTCTGCCTCCACCAGCCGCGTCTGCGCATCGACCCAGGGCGCGAGTTCCTGGCGCGAGGCCTCCAGCCGCAGCCGTGCGGTGTCGGACTGCAGGTACTCGCGCGCGGCGCGGTGGGCGATGATCCGCGCGCCGGCGGCCTTGAACACCTGCAGACCATAGATGTGGTCGGCATGGTAGTGCGTGACGATCACATGCGTGACGGGTTGCGCGGTGATCTTGCGGATCTCGGCGATCAGGCGCTGCGCCAGCGCCGGCGACCCCAGCGCATCGATCACCACCACACCGGCCGGGGTGACCACGAAACCCGCATTCGAGATGAAGTTCTGGTTGGCGGGCGAACCCAGCGCAGACAGCCCCTGCACATACCAGACACCCGGCGCCACCGGGGCGGGCACCACGTCCGCCACCGGTTGCGCCCGCGCCGCGCCGGCCGCACACAGGGCCAGCACGCCTGCGGTGAGCCAGGCCCGGGCCCAGGGGCCCCACCCGGCTGGCAGCTTGCGCAGCGTCAAACGGAGTTGCGCCATATTCATATAGATTAATATAAGTACAGGTTGAATTATTGGAGCGTGGCGTGGATTTGGCAAGTATCCTGGAACGATACGGCGACAGCGGTGTGCTCGCGGCGGGCGGCCTGCTGATTGGTGCGCTGTTCGGCTTCTTCGCGCAGCGCTCGCGCTTCTGCCTGCGTTCGGCGGTGGTCGAATTCTGGCGCGGGCAACCTGGCGAGAAGCTCTCGGTCTGGCTGCTGGCATTTTCCACTGCGGTCGTGGCGGTGCAGTGGCTCACGTCGACCCATGCACTGGACACCAGCACCGCCCGCCAGATCGCCACCCGCGGCAGCCTGTCGGGGGCCCTGGTCGGAGGCCTGCTGTTCGGCGCGGGCATGGTCATGGCGCGCGGATGCGCCAGCCGCCTGCTGGTGCTGTCGGCCGGCGGCAACCTGCGCGCGCTGCTGTCCGGGCTGATCTTCGCCGTGGTCGCACAGGCCTCGCTGGCAGGAGCGCTCGCGCCGCTGCGCAACACGATCAGCACCTGGTGGACGGTGGAGGCCGGCGCAAGCCGCGACCTGCTGGCGCTGACCAGCATCGGCCCGTGGGGCGGGCTGGGCGTCGGCCTGGTCTGGCTGGCGGCGGCGCTGTATTTCGACCTGCGCAGTGGCGGCGGCTGTTGGAAATGGGTCGGCGGCATCGGCACCGGCCTGACGGTCGCTGCGGCCTGGTGGTTCACACAACTGGTGTCCAGAAATTCGTTCGAACCGATCCAGATCCAGGGTCTGACTTTCAGCGGCCCCTCGGCCGAATGGCTGATGCGGGTGTTGTCCACGCCCGCACCACGTATCGGGTTCGACTTCGGCCTGCTGCCTGGTGTGTTCGCGGGCGCCTTCGTGGGCGCCTGGATCGGGCGCGACCTGAAGCTGGAGGGGTTCTCCGACGGCTACAGCATGCGTCGCTACATCGCCGGCGCGGTGCTGATGGGCTTCGGCTCGATGCTGGCCGGCGGCTGCGCGGTGGGTGCCGGCATGACCGGCGGCGCGATCTATGCGCTGACCGCCTGGGTCACGCTGGTGGGCATGTGGGCAGGCGCCGGCCTGGTGGACCGCCTGCTGGATCGTCCGCCTCTGCCGGACGCCAGCGCGCCCCGCCGGACCGCGCTCGCCACCTGATACCCGCCCCCGGGCGGACCGGCGCTACTTGCCGCCCAGGTACTGCGCGACGGCCGCCATTTCCAGCGCCGTCATCTTGCTCACGATGGTGTGCATCACCGCGTTGTCGTTGTTGCGCTCGCGCGTGTTGAACTGCTTGAGCTGCGCTTCTGTGTAGACCGCATACTGCCCGGCCAGCCGCGGCAGCGCGGCGGTGCCCAGCGCCTGCGGGCCGTGGCAGCCGGCACACGCGGGCACACCGCTGTACCGGTTGCCGTTGTGGTAGATGTATTTGCCCATGGCAGCCAGGTCCGGCTCCTTGGCAGCCTCCGCGGCGACCGGCATCTTCTCGAAGTACTTGCCCAGCGCCACCATCTCGTCCGGCGTGAGTTTGGCGACCATTTCCGGCATCGCCGTGCCCTTGCGCCGGCCGGACTTGAAGTTGGCCAGCTGCTTGGCGGTGTATTCCCAGTGCTGACCTGCCAGGCGCGGGAACATCTCGCTCGACGACTCGCCCTCCGCACCGTGGCAGACAAAACACACGCCGGAGACGATCTTCTTCGCACGCGCTTCGTCCGCCTGGGCCCAGGACGCGCCGGCCAACACCAGACCTACCAGGCCCACGGTAGCGCGCTGCATCCATGCGCGCTCAACGCATGTCATTGCCCGCTCCAGCCATTGATTACACCGTCGTCGCCCGTCCACCACAGCCATCCCGGTCACGCCAGCGTATCGGCCCAGATGTTGCGCGCCCAGGCCAGGGCATATTTGCCCTCGAGTTCGTTGGCTGCGCTCGACACCCCGCCGGAGCCGGCCACCGCCAGCATGGTCTTCTGCGCAGCGTCGTACCGGTGCACGCTGGCCACATGCACGACGTCCTCGTCGCTGACGAAGCTGTAGCAGGTGTTGTTGTAGATCGGCATCGCATTGGGCTGCCCCCCGCCCAGCATGGCCACCACCGCGGCGGCACAGGTCTTGCCGTGCTGGTTCGCCATGTGGCCCGACTTGGGCATGGCGGGCGCGATCTGGATCGAGTCCCCCAGCACATGGATGTTCTTCGCAGCCTTGGCCTCGTGCGTCAGGAAATCGACCTCGCACCAGCGCTTGTTGGCCGTCGCCAGCCCTGTCTTGACGGCGATGTCCCCGGCGCGCATCGGCGGGATGACATTCAGCACGCTGGCCTTGACGTCGTCGTTGAATTCGAACTTGAGCGTGTTGGTGGCGGCGTCGACGTCGACCAGGGTGTGTTTGGGTCGGTACTCGACGATACCCATGTACCGGTCGGCCCAGGCCTTCTTGAACAGCGGGCCCTTGGACGTGACATCGTCGTTCGCGTCCAGGATCAGCACCTTGCTCCTGGGTTTGGCCTTGCTGAAGTAATGGGCCACCTGGCAGGCGCGCTCGTACGGGCCCGGCGGGCAGCGGTAAGGTGCCGGGGGAATCGCCAGCGCATACACGCCGCCATCGGGCATGGCCTCGAGCTGGCGGCGCAAGGCCAGCGTCTGCGGGCCGGCTTTCCAGGAGTGCAGCACCTTGTCCTGGGCTCCAGGTTTCGCCATGCCGGGAAGGCTGTCCCACATGAAGTCGACACCCGGCGACAGGATCAGGCGGTCGTAGGGAAGCTCGGAGCCGCCAGCCAGGCGCACGGTGCGTTTGTCGGGGTCGATCGACGTGACCATGTCGCGCACCAGGGACACCCCGTGGCGGCGCGCCAGGTTGTCGTAGGGTGTGGTGATGTCGGCCAAGGTCTTGCTGCCGCCCAGCACCAGGTTGGAGATCGGGCAGGACACGAAGGCGGCGTTGGGCTCGACCAGCGTCACATTGACCTGGTAATCGGACCACAGGCGGACATACTTGGCCGCTGTGGCGCCACCATATCCGCCCCCCACCACCACCACCCTGGGGCCCTTGCCCACGCCTGGCGATGCGCAACCGGCAGTCAGTCCCAGGACACCCAGCGCCGAGGCACCGGCCAGGGATTGGAGAAGTCGACGACGTTGCATGACCGGCCCCTTATTTCTTCAAGGCCGCGAAGTACGCGGCGATTTGTTCCAGTTGCTCGTCGGAATACCCCTTCGATAGCTGGTGCATGATGGTTGCGGGCTTGCGACCGGCCTTGAAGTCGAGCAGCTTCTTGGCCATCTCGTCCCGGGGCGCGCCGGCCAGCGACTCCATGCCCGGCTGCGCGACGCCCGCCGTGCCATGGCAATTGGCGCATGCCGCCGCCCAGCTGCGCACCTGCAGGACGTCGGCCTGGGCCCAGGCACCGGATACCCCCGCTCCGACCATGCCCGCGAGGGCCCAGTGTGTCCAACGTGTCCAACGTGTCCATCGTGTCCATCGTGTCATGGTGACTCCTGGGAAATCGGCAAGCCTGCAGCACCCTGCCAGGATCGCCGTGTAAATCAGTGAATGCTTATGTCTTGCTGCCCGATGGTAGCCGAATCCCGCACGGCATCACCCCCGTGAAAACCCGGTGCCGGCCCGCCGTGGCGCCCCGGGAAGGCCGCTTACCGGGTGCCGGCGTCGGTCTCGATCGCGATCTGGGTGCAGACAGCCCGGCACAGGGTCACGACACGGTCGTTGATGATCCGGTAATGGATCTGCACCCCGTCACGGCGCTTGCCCAGCACACCCGCCTTGTACAGGGTGTTCAGATGCTGGGACATGTTGGGCTGGGTGGTGGCGATCTCGCTGAGCAGCTGCCCGACATTCTTCTCACCGTTGCACAGGCTGCTGATGATCTTCAGGCGCATCGGGGCGGACATGACGCGGAACACCTCGGCGGCGCTCTCGAACACGAGGTCGGATTCCGAAAACGACTGAACGGGTGCTGATGCGATCTTCTTGGCCATGTTCAAACCTTCAAACCTGGTTGCCGGCACCGGCCGTGCATCCGTATTGTTCTGTAGATTCGAATATACGCGGATTCGCAATCCGGCCAATCGCGGCCCGGCAACCGACCGGTCAGCCGAACTTCAGGAACAACCTGCTGTAGGCCGGTTTGAGTTTTCCCATCGCGGCCTTCACCGCCGCGGAGTCCTGGGCGAACTGGGCCGTTTGCAGTTCTCGCACCGACGCCTGCAGTGCCTGG
>JANMZX010000521.1:0-2103 GCA_031383745.1 Rhodoferax sp.
CCGCGCACCAATGTGAGTTTCGGCGACAAGGTGATCGGCACCAACCACACGCTGCCGACGAACAAGAACGCGCGCTACACCGGCGGGCTGTGGGTGGGCAAGTTCCTCAAGACCTGCACCTACCAGAAGGTGCTGACCGACGAGGCATCGGCCCTGGTGGGCGAATACTGCTCGCGTTTGTGCCACATGGAGAACTTCGCCGGCCACGGCGAGCAGGCCAACCTGCGGGTGCGGCGCTACGGCAAGCGCGCCGAGGTGCCGTGGTACGAACCGGTGCCGGCGCTTGTCGCCTGATGCACGCCAACAAGGAATGTCGATGAAACACGCACGACCAGAACAGGCCGTTCTGACCAAGCACAACGATCTGAGCAAGACTGAAGCCACCCGCCAGCTGGTCGAGGGCATGGTGGATGGCTTGAACGACCATGTGATCGACGGCATCGGGGCGTTCTTTGCCCCGGATTTCCGCTGGATGGGCAACGCCGGTTGCGGCACCAAGAACGGGCTGCGGGAATTCCAGGACAACTGGCAGCGCCCGTTCCAGGCGGCCTTCTCCGACAAGGTCTGCGTCGACGAGGCACGCCTGGCGCAGGGCGAATGGATGGCCGCCTTCGGGCGCCAGGAGGCCACCCACTCCGGCGAGTTCATGGGTATTGCACCCACCGGCAAACGCGTCGAGATCCGCTACATGGATTTCTGGAAAGTGGTCGACGGCAAGATCGTCGACAACTGGGTGATGGTCGATTTCCCGCATGTGATGCAGCAACTGGGTGTGGACCCGTTCAACGGTCACGGCTGGGAGGCGTTCGACCGCGGTGAACGTACTCCGCCCAGGCCGGCCCAGGCCCGGTGATGCGATGACTGCGTCTTCCGCTGCCGCCGTGTCCAAGCTGCAAACGCCTTCGTTCCGGCTGGATGGCCGTTCGGCGCTGGTGACCGGCGCCGGTCGCGGTATCGGCCTGGCGGCAGCCCATGCACTGGCCCAGGCCGGGGCGCATGTGTTCCTGGTTGCGCGCACGGCGGGCGAGGTCGAGGCCGCCTGCGCCGAGATCCGCGCCGACGGCGGGCAGGCGACCGCGGGCCAGCTGGACGTGACCGACTCCCCGGCCGTGGCCGCCTACATCGCACACACCGGGCCGTTCGACATCCTGGTCAACAACGCCGGAACCAACCGCCCCTCGTTGATCACCGACATGCAGGACGCGGACTACGACCTGGTGATGGGCCTGAATGTGCGCGCCACGGTTTTCGTCACCCGCGAGGTGGCGCGCGGCATGGTGGCTGCCGGGCGCGGCGGCTCGATCATCACGGTGTCGAGCCAGATGGGGCATGTGGGCGGCCCCAGGCGCAGCCTGTACTGCGCCAGCAAACACGCTGTCGAGGGCATGACCAAGGCGCTGGCCTGGGAACTCGGCGTGCACCGCATCCGCGTCAACACCGTGTGCCCGACCTACATCGAGACCGCGATGACCGCACCCATGCTGGCCGACCCGCAGTTCCGCGCGTTCGCCGAGGGCGGCACGGCACTCGGCCGGGTCGGGCGGCTTGACGAGGTGATGGGGGCCATCGTGTTCCTGGCGTCCGATGCCAGCACGCTGGTCACGGGCTCGGCGCTGATGGTCGACGGCGGCTGGACCGCTCGATAGGCAAGACCATGGCCGCCGTCACCTCCCTCGATGTCGCGCGCCTGGCCCAGGTGTCGCAGTCGGCCGTGAGCCGCACCTTCACGCCGGGTGCCAGCGTGTCGGAGGTGACCCGCGCCAAGGTGGAGGAGGCGGCGCGCAAGCTCGGTTACCGGCCCAACGCGATTGCGCGCAGCCTGATCACGCGGCGCAGCCGCATCATCGGCGTGGTGATGTCGTACCTGGAGAACCAGTTCTACCCGGTGGTGCTGGAGCGGATTTCGCAGCGCCTGCAGCGCGACGGTTACCACGTGCTGCTGTTCATCGCGGATTCGCGCGAGGCCGACGCGGTGCTGGGCGAAATATTGCAGTACCAGATCGACGGCCTGGTGATGGCGTCCACCTCGCTGTCCAATGCGCTGGCGCTGCGCTGCTCCGACGCCGGCATTCCGGTGGTGCTGTTCAACCGCACCATCCGCGA
>JANMZX010000551.1:0-3168 GCA_031383745.1 Rhodoferax sp.
CCCGACGTCGGGCGCAACCTGCAGAACCATTTCAACCCCTGGATCAGTTACCGCTGCAAGCAGCCGGTGACCTTCAACGACCAGATGGCCACGCGCTGGGGCCGTGTGCAGCTGGTGCTGCAGTACGCCCTGCGCCGGCGCGGCTTCATGGCGCTGGGCCCGGTGTACGGCGGCGCGCTGTGTCGCACCGAACTCTCTCCCGACCGGCCCGACGTGCACATCCATTTCTTCCTGTTCGGCACCGAGCGGGTCAAGCCCGCGCTGCTGCCGTTCTCGGCGCTGATGGCCACCGTGTGCCAGTTGCGCCCGGAGAGCCGCGGCACGGTCGAGATCGGCGGCCCCGATCTGGTGCAGGACGCGAAGATCCGCTTCAACTTCATGTCCACCGAACTCGACCGCCAGACGGTCGCCGCCGGCATGGCCCGGGTGCGCGATCTGATGCGCCGCCCGGCGATGGAGCCCTATGTGGGCGACGAACTCGACGCCTACCCGGATGTGTCGACCGACGAGGAGCTCAAGGCCTACAGCGGTGAGGTGCGCGGCACGGCGCACCACATCGCCGGCACCTGCCGCATGGGTGTGGACGAGCGCGCCGTGCTCGACCCGGCCTTGCGCGTGCGGGGTGTGCGCGGCTTGCGCGTGGTCGACAACGCCATCATGCCTACGCTGCTGTCAGCCGACACCGCCGCGCCCGCCATCATGATCGGCGAACGCGCCTCGGACTTCATCCTCGCCGACGCCCGCTGACGCCCGCGCGCCGGCGCAGCGGCGCCGGGCCGCGCGTCGTCACTTCGCCTTGACCGGGTCCTTGTGGATGAACTCGGTGATGAAGGGCGCGATCACGTCACCATTGATCTTGCAATCCAGGAAGATCGGCCCCTGCGGGTTGGCCAGCACCGGCTCGATCTTCTTCAGGTCGCCCATGCTGCGGATGGTGTAGCTCTCGAAACCCAGCGGCTCCGCCATGGGTGCGAACTCGACGTCGAAGAACTCGGCCTTGGCCGGGGGCATGTTCTGGCCCTTGAGGATGTGCACCTCCGCGCCGTAGGCCGCGTCGTTCATCACCAGCACGATCATCGGCAGGTCTTCGCGGATGATGGTCTCGATCTCGCCCATGCTCATCAGCATGCCGCCGTCGCCGATCAGCAGCAGCACGGTGCGCTCGGGTTGCCCGCGCGCCACACCGATGGCGGTGCCCAGGCCCAGCCCGACCGAGCCGGAGTCCAGGCTGTGGGTGAAGTGGCCGGGGCCGGGCACCGTGAAATAGGCCCAGTTGGCCATGAAGTTGCCGCCGTCGAAAACAATATGCCGGTTCTGCGGCAGGATGCGGCTGAGCTCCAGCGTCAGTATGCGCGGGTCGACCGTGCGCGCAGTGTGCGCCACCTGGAAATCCATGGTGTGTTCGAACGCCGCGATCTCGGCGCGCACCGCGGCGGTGTGCCAGGGCTTGTCTTCTGCGGCGCGCTCCGGCAGGGCCTCCAGCAGCTGCGCCGCCACCAGGGCGCCATCACCCACCACCGCCACATCCGCCGGCCACCAGCGGCCGATGCTGGTGCGCGAGGCGTCGACATGGATCAAGGGCACGGCGGGCAGCGCAATGCCCGAACTCATGGTCAGCGAATTGAGCGCCACGCCGATAGCCAGCACGCAGTCGGCCTGTTCGATGTAGCGGCGCGCCATCGAGGTCGACGAGGACCCCAGAATGCCGAGGTTGTACGGGTTGCCCAGGAACAGGTCCTTGCCCTTGAGCGAGTTCACCAGCAACGCGCCAGTCTTCTCGGCCAGCGCTTCGATGGCGGCGCGCGCGCCGCCGCGGTGTGCGCCGACACCCGCCACGATAAGTGGCCGGCGGCTGGCCTGCAGCAGCCCCAGGGCGGTGTCGATGGACGATTTGCGGGCCGGTTGTGGCGCGGGCAGGGCGGACAGCACCACCGGCGACGGGCCGTCGGCGACGCCGGTGTAGGCCACCTGCAGGTCGGTCGGCAGCAGCAGCACGGCCGTCCTGCCCAGCGAGGCTTCGGCCACCGCATCGGCCAGCGACTGGCGCGCGGCATCCGCGCTGCCGGGCACGAAGGTGGGGATGCCGCAGGCGCGCACGACCGTAGCTGCCGGGAAGGCCTTGAGATCGGGCCCCAGGGCATTGGTCGCACCGCGCGCCAGAGGTGCATCACCACTGATGATCAGGATCGGCAGGCCAGACTTGGCCGCCGAGATCGTGCCATGCATCGCGTTGGCCATGGCCGGCCCCCGCCCGATCAGCGCCACGCCCAGCCGGCCGGTGGCCGCGGCATATCCCGCTGCCATCATCACGGCGTTGGTCTCGTGGCGCGCACCCACGATGCGCACCCCCATCGCATCCAGTGTGGCGAACAGTTGGCAAATGTCGTCGCTCATCAGGCCGAATACCGAGTCGACGCCCAGGCCCTTGATGTCTTCGGCAAGGATCTGGTAGACGGGAATGGTGCGCATGGGCTGGTCTCCTGGGGGCAGATGGGGTGGTGCGCGACATCCGTCGCAGACCGTCAATTTATATTGGTGTGACGTGTTTTGTATATATTATGATCACTTCAAATACTTCGCGTGTTCGCGCTGTGGAGACACCCCCATGACCAGCGACCCAACCCCGGCCCGGGTGCAGATCCAGTACACCATGGCCGTCTACTGCAATTGCGTGGACAGTGGCGACGTCGAGGGCGTGGTGTCGTGTTTCACCGAGGACGGGCGGCTGGAGCTCTCCAGCGGCGCCAGGGCGCAAGGCCGCGCCGCGATCCGCGCGTTCTACACTCCCGTGATCGGCCCCGAACGGCCGGACCGCGGCCCGGACGGCGCCCTCCCGCTGCTGCGCCACAACCTGACCACCTCGCGCGTCGAACTGCAGGACGACAACACCGCGCAGGGCTGGACGTATTTCATGTCGCTGACGCGCCATGGCCTGGACCACAGCGGCCGCTACCTCGATACCTTCGCCCGCGACGGCGCGCGCTGGCTGATCGCCGACCGCCGCATCGTGGTCGAGTGGTATGCCAGCCCGTCGTGGTACGAGCAGGTGCGGCTGAAGGCCGCCCGGCCCGGCGCCTGAGCGATGCACAGCGTAGCCGAGTTGCGTGCGCGGGCCCGGGCCCGGTTGCCGCGCGTGGTGTTCGATTTCATCGACGGCGGCGCCGGCGA
>JANMZX010000557.1:0-1718 GCA_031383745.1 Rhodoferax sp.
CAACAAGTCGCTGCTGTACCTGGTGTCCAACGCCTTCGAGCAGCGTTTGCGCCCCTGGTGGGAGGCCGACGGCGAGCCGATCCTGGGCATGCAGAAGTTCAGTGGCACCGGGCAGCTGGCGGCGTTGATCCGGGCCGGGCGCATCGACCATGTCGTGGCGCCCAACACGGCAGCCGGTGTGGCTGCGTCCAGGGCCAAGTCGCATGGGGATTTTGATGATGACCCGGATACCGTCAAGGGCAGTTTCGAGCGGATCCTGGGCACCGCGGTGTCGAAACCCGACACCGCCACGACGCCGGCGCGCAAGGCGCCGGCGAGGTCTGCCGCGCGCCCTGTGGACGGCCCGCTGCGCTTCGAACGTTCGCAGGCGTCGCTGCAGGCGCAGTGGCTGCTGCTGGAGCAGCGCACCCGCCGCAGTTGAGCCCCGGCGCGGCGGTCAGACGCGCGGTTCGCCGTCCCAGTTCACCAGGACCTTCGGGCCCGGGGGAGTTGTCATCTGCACGCGGTGCTCGATGCCACGGAAGTTGTAGGTGACGTCCCACAACTCGGCGCGCACGGGGCCGGAAGTGCTGGTGCAGCGCTGTACATCCTGCGTCGCCGGCTGGGCGCGGCCGTCACGCCCCCCGACCGAAGCGCCGATGACGCCGCCGCCGATCACGCCACCCACGGTGGCCAGGTCACGGCCCCGGCCGTCGCCCACCTGGTGGCCCAGGATGCCGCCGATCACGGCACCGACGATAGCGCCCGGAACGTTGCTGGAACGGCTCTGCTCCTGCACCACCTGCTCGCGCTCGACCCAGCAGCGCTGCTCCGGCGAACCGACCACCGCGCGCACCGCGACGACGTCGGCCTCGTACAGTTGTTCGTTGGCGCGCCGGCGCGGGTCGTAGGTCGACACCGGATTGCCAGGTTGCGCCCGGTTGTCCTGCACGCGCCCGTCGCGGCCGGTTGCGCGTATCGAGGAGATCCGGTTGTTGAGCCCCATCTCGACCAGCGACGGGTATCTGCCCGGCCGCAGCAGCACGCAGGCACCGCCGTAGCCGATGGCGGGGCAGGCTTCGAACCAGCCGCCGAAGACCTCGAGCGAGGATATGCGGTCATTGAAGCCGGTGCCGCTGAAGTCGGGCACATCGCCCTGTGTCGTGAAGGAGCGCCCGCTCATGTTCTCCTTTTCGTACAAGGTCACCTTGGCTGCGGCCGGCGGTGGGCCGGGATCGCGCGCCATGGCGCGCACCGACGAGATGCTGTTGTTGAGCCCCATGGCAGACAGCGACGGGTACTGGCCCGCCCGCAGCACGACACAGGTCCCGGCGAACCCGGCATCGCGGCAGACCTCCCAGGGCCCGCCGAACACCTCCACCGAGGAGATGCGGTCATTGAAGCCATTGCGGCTGAAATCGGCGATCTCGGACTGGGTGGTGAACGAGCGCCCACCAAAGCTCTCGCGCTCGAAAAAGACGACGCGGCCAGCCTGCGGACCGGGCACTTCAGGCCGCGCCGTCGCCTGCACCGACGAGATGCGGTTGTTCAGGCCCATCGCGCGCAGGTTGGGGTATTGCCCCGGCTGCAGTACCGCACACGCGCCGCCAAAACGAACGTCCTCGCAGACCTGCCAGCGCTCCCAGCTTTCGCCAGCGACGATCACCGACGAGGCGCGGTCGTTGAAACCGAAGCGGTTGAAGTCGGCGATCTGGCGCCGGGTGGTGAAGGACTCGCCC
>JANMZX010000563.1:0-13914 GCA_031383745.1 Rhodoferax sp.
CTGCTGGCGCGCACCCAGGTGCCAGCCACGTTCTTCGTGCCGGCCGTGTCGGCCCTCCTGTACCCGGACGAGCAGCGCCGCGTGATCGCCGAGGGCCACGAGATCGGCCTGCATGGCTGGATCCACGAGGTCAACTCCACGCTGGCGGCCAAGGACGAGCGCGACCTGCACCTGCGCTCGTCAGACACGCTGGAAAAGGTCACCGGTGTGCGCCCGGTGGGCATGCGCACACCGTCGTGGGATTTCTCGCCCGCCACGCTGGCGATCCAGCGCGAGATGGGGCTGCTGTACGACTCCTCGCTGATGGCCGACTACGACGCCTACGAACTGCTGGAGGCCGGCGAGCCGACCGGCATCATCGAGCTGCCGGTGGAGTGGATCCGCGACGACGCGGTCTACTTCAACATGAACCGCTTCGCCGCCTTGCGGCCGTACACCGCACCGACCACCGTGCTCGACATCTTCCGGCGCGAGTTCGACGGCGCCTATGAAGAGGGTGGCCTGTTCCTGCTGACCATGCACCCGCATGTCATCGGATACCGCTCACGCCTGTTCATCCTGGAGGAGCTGATCCGCCACATGCAGTCGCAGCCCGGCGTGTGGTTCGGCACCCACCGCGACGTGGCACAGCACGTCAAGACGCTGCTGTAACGCTGTTGCCGGCGCGCTGGCCGGCCTGTCAGGCCGCTGCGGCCGCGCTCTTGCGCTTGGCCAGCACCTCGTCGAGCCAGTCGCTGCGCATCACCGGCACGGCCGTGATGAGCTTCTCGGTGTACGGGTGGTACGGCCCGGCAAATATCCGCTCGGTCTCGTCAAAAGCCACAAACGAGCCACGCAGCATCACCGCGGTGCGGTGCGCGATGCGGTGCACCACGTCCAGATCGTGGGTGATCAACACATACGACAAACCCAACTCGGCCTGGAGCCGGCGAAGCAGTTTCAGGATTTCTTCCGCGACCAGCGGGTCGAGTGCCGAGGTGGGCTCGTCCAGGATGATCAGGTCGGGGTTGGCGGCCAGCGCGCGGGCCACACACACGCGCTGCTTCTGGCCACCCGAGAGCTCGGTCGGATACCGTGTCAGGAAGGCCTGCGGCAACTCGACCAGGTCCATCAGCTCCTTGGTGCGCGTGTCCACCTCGGCGTCGCTCATGCCCATGTACTTGCTCGACGGGCGCCCGATGGTTTCGCCGATGGTCTGGTGCTCGCCCGGCTTCACGTCGTTGCTGCCGCCCTGGCCGAAATAGAAACTCACCGGGCGCCCGATGGTTTCGAGCAGCGTCTGGCGCGGGTTGAGCGCCACATCGGGGATCTGGTAGACCAGCTGCATCGTGCGCTTGAGGTTCTTGCTGCGTTCGGCCAGCGACCTGGGCAGGACCTGACCCTTGAAACTGATGGTGCCCGCGGTGGGCGGCAACAGGCCGGTGATGATGCGCGCCAGCGTGGACTTGCCCGAGCCCGACTCGCCCACCACAGCCACGGTTTCCCCCTTGCGGACATCGAGGCTGACGTCCTGCACCACCTTGAACGAGCCATATGCGGCATCGATGTGGTCGACCTTGAGGATCACTTCCGGTTTGACCGAGGTCGGGTCGGCGCGCTCGCTGGCTGCCGCGCCACGCACCGCCACCAGGCGCGCGGTGTAGTCCTGCGTCGGCGCCTGCAGCACGCCGTCGACCGTGCCCTCCTCGACTTCCTTGCCGTGGCGCAATACCTTGATGCGGTCGGCCACCTGCGCCACCACCGCGAGGTCGTGGGTGATGTAGAGCGCCGCGGTGCCGTACTCGCGAATCAGCGACTTGAGCAGGATCAGCACCTCGATCTGGGTGGTGACGTCCAGCGCCGTGGTGGGCTCGTCGAGCACCAGGATGTCCGGTCGGCACGACATCGCCATGGCCGCCATCGCGCGCTGCAGCTGCCCGCCAGAGGCCTGGTGCGGGTAGCGGTTGCCGAAGGTCTCGGGCTCCGGCAGGTCGAGTGACTTGAACAGATGCCGGGCCCAGGACTCCGCCTCGTCGCGCGCCATCAGGCCGTGGATCATGGGGGCCTCGCAGACCTGGTCCATGATGGTGTGCGAGGGGTTGAACGCCGCCGATGCCGACTGCGCCACATACGCGATGCGCCTGCCGCGCACACCGCGCCGCCCGCTGGCGTCGAGCTTGCGGATATCGATGCCGTCGATCTCGATCGAACCCAGCGCGATGTGCACGCCCGCGCGGGCGTACGACATCGCCGACAGGCCGATGGTGGACTTGCCCGCGCCGCTTTCGCCGATCAGGCCCAGTACCTCGCCCGCATGCAGCGTGACATCCACGTCGTCGACGATGACGTTGCCGGCACGCACGCCTTCGAGCCGCAGGCCCGTGATCTTCAGGATGATTTTCTTGTCGTCGATCATGGTGTGCTCACATTTCTGCCTGCGCGCCGGAGGGGCGGGCTTCGATCGACAGCAACCAGTCGACCACCAGGTTGACCGACACCGTCAGCAGCGCGATCGCGGTGGCCGGGTAGATCGGAGCCATCATGCCGAAATTGATCGCCGCGGCGTTCTCGCGCACCATGCCGCCCAGGTCGGCATACGGCGGCTGGATGCCCAGCCCCAGGAAGGACAGGCCGGCGATGAACAGGAAGTTGAAGCAGAAACGCAGGCCGAACTCGGACACCAGCGGCGCCGAGGCATTGGGCAGGATCTCGCGGCGGATGATCCACCAGGTGCCCTCGCCGCGCAGCTTCGCCGCCTCGACGTATTCCAGCACGGTCAGGTTCATGCCCAGCGCCCGCGCCAGCCGGAACACGCGTGTCGAGTCGAGCACCGCGATGGTCAGGATCAGCACCGGGATGCTGGAGCCGAACACCCCCAGGATGATGAGCGCGAAGATCAGGCCGGGAATCGACAACATGACATCCACCAGGCGGGTGAGCAGCATGTCCACCCAGCCCCCCATCACCGCGCTGAGGAACCCCAGCACGATGCCGATCAGGAACGACAGCGAGGTGATGGCCAGGGCGACGCCGATCGTCATGCGCGAGCCGTACATGATGCGCGTGAGCATGTCGCGGCCGATCTGGTCGGCGCCGAGCCACATCTTGCCGGAGGGCTCGTCCCAGGTGCCGCCGATGTTGGCCGATTCGGGATACGGCGCGAGGAAAGGGGTGAACACCGCGATGAAGATGAAGATGCCCACCACCACCAGGCCGAACCAGGCCGACCGTGTCGGTTTGTGTCCAAGGAGTTTCATGGTCTTGTTCTCTCTTTCTCAGCGTTTGTGGCGCAGCCGCGGATTGACCAGGATGACCAGGATGTCGGCCAGGGTGTTGAGCAGCACGAACACCATCGCAAACACAAGGCCGCAGGCCTGGATCACCGGCACATCGCGCTTGGAGACGGCATCCACCATCAGCTGCCCCAGGCCGGGGTACACGAACACCGCCTCGATCACCACCACGCCCACTACCAGGTAGGCCAAGTTCAGCGCGATGACCGTGATGATGGGCGCTGCCGCGTTGGGCAGTGCATGGCGCACGATGACGCGCTGGCGCTTGGCCCCCTTGAGGAAGGCCATCTCGATGTAGGGTGTGGACATCACCGACAGCACCGAACTGCGCGTCATGCGCAGCATGTGGGCGGCGACCAGCAGCGTCAGCGTGATCGCCGGCAGGGTCGACTGGTAGATCCGGTCGGTGATCGGCATGCCCGGCGACACTGTCGAGAGCGAGGGGAACCAGTCCACATTGACCGCCATCAGGATGATCAGCAGGTAGGCTATGAAGAACTCGGGAAAGGAGATCGCGATCAGCGTCAGTATGTTGGCCAGCTTGTCGGCCAGCTTGCCTTCGTTGATGGCCGAATAGATGCCCAGCCCGACCGCCAGCGGAATTGCGATCAGCGCCGCGTAACCGGCCAGGAACAAGGTGTTGCCCAGCCGCGGCAGCACTTCGTCGACGATCACGCGCTTGTTCGTCAGCGCCACACCGAGGTTGCCCTGCAGCGCTCCGACCAGCCAATTCCAGTAGCGCAGATAGGCGGGGGTGTCCAGCCCGAGCTCCTTGCGAAACACCTTGAGCGCCTCGGGCGTGGCACCCTGGCCCAGTACCGCCGACGCGACGTCGCCCGGAAGGATCTCGGTACACACAAAAATCAGCACCGACACTGCAAGCAGCGTCAGGATCCCCAGGAACAACCGGTTCCATATCATTTTCGCCATGGTGCTACTTCCGGGTGGTGTCGATGAACGAAGGCTAAACGCTAACCCTGCGGCCGGCAAGTTCGGGGCATGCAGCCAGCAATCGAAAAAAAAAGCGGGGCGGGCCGCTTGCCCCACCCCGCTTGTCACGTCACTGCATCGGCAGCCGGATCAGGCGAACCAACCCTTTTCGGCGATACGGCCGTCACCCATGTCGTAACGACCGGAGGGCGTGAGGCCCATCAGCTTGGGCGTATGCGCGTCCAGGTAGTCCTGGACCGCGAAGTTGACCATGCCGGCGTTGTCGCGGACCAGTTCCTGCATGCGGGCATACATCGTACCGCGCTTGGCCTGGTCGAGCTCGACCCGTGCGTCCACCAGCAACTTCTCGAACTCGGCGTTGTTGAAGTGGGTGTCGTTCCAGGCGCCACCGGCCTTGAAGATGTTGGTCAGCTGGTTGTCGATGGTGGGGCGGTTGCCCCAGTACACCGCGCAGAAAGGCACCTTGAGCCAGACGTTGTCCCAGTAGCCGTCGCCGGAGACGCGCTTGAGTTCCATCTTGATGCCGCACTTCGCCAGCGACTCCTGGAAGATCTGACCGGAGTCGGTGGCGCCGGAGAACGCACCTTCGGAGACCTGCAACTCGATTGCGGGCGCATTGAGGCCGGCCTTCTTGTAGTGGAACTTGGCCTTGTCCGGGTCGTACGGCGTCTGCTTCTGCTTGGCGTCGTAGTACTTCATGCGCGGGCCGACGCAGTGGTCGTTGCCAATGGACGCATAACCCGAGAACACGTTGTCGACGATCTTCTTGCGATCGATGCCGTACTTCAGGGACAGCATCAGGTCCTTGTTGCTGTACGGGTCCTTGTCGGTATGCGCCACGAACGCGAAGCGGTTGCCCATGCCGGCCGTGCGCGCGAGCTTGAGGTTCTTGTTCTTGGCCAGCAGCGCGGCCGTCTTGGGATCCACCCGGTTGATGATGTCGACCTGGCCGGTGACCAGGGCCTGGGTGCGGGCAGCCGCATCACCGATGTAGCGCAGTTCGACGCGTTCGAAGTTGCCGCGGTTGGGCTTCCAGTAGTTGCCGGGCTTGCGCTTGAAAACGGCGCGCACGCCAGGCTGGAACTCTTCCAGCGTGAAGGCGCCGGTGCCGTCGGGCTTGGCCCAGTCCTTGAAACCGTTCGGAACAATGATGAGGTGGTAGTCGCTCAGGTTGTAGGGCAGGTCCACGTTGCCCTGTTTCATCACCATCTGGATCGTGTTGGCGTCGACCTTCTTGATGTCGGTGATGTCGGCCAGCAGCACCTTGGCGGGCGACTTGGTCTCGCCGCGGTGCATGTTGAGCGAGTAGATCACGTCGTCGGCGTCCAGCGTCTTGCCGGAGGTGAAGGTGATGCCCTTGCGGATGCTGAATGTCCAGTCGGCGGCGCCGGGCTTGGCTTCCCACTTCTCGAACAGTTCACCGGTGGCGTTGCCCTTGTCGTCGATTTCGACCAGGTTGTTCCACAACATCAGGCTCATGCCGATGGGGATCGAGTCTGCATAGGTCAGCGGATCGAGGCTGTCGGAGGCGGAGCCGCCCTCCATGCCCAGGCGCAATGTGCCGCCCTTCTTGGGAGCACCTTGCGCCATCGCAGGCATAGCACCGAAGGTGGTGGACAGACCGAGCGCAGCCGCGCCGGTGATGATTTGACGGCGGTCGAGGATGATCCCGGATTCCGTGGTGTTTTCGTTCATTGCCATTTGTGAGGTTCTCCAATCAAGACGAATAACAGTTCCCCGATCGCCGCCATCGGTGGTGATGGACAATTTCGGGCAGCCCGAGGGCAACCAGCTTTGCACTCTGGAATCATGGTACCGCAGTACCCACAAGCACCGGCATCCAGACAATCCCTTAGTCGGCGGGCCCGTGCCTTATCGGCGCATCAATTACTTGAATTGAACCTGGATTCGGCAGTTGATCGCTTGTTTCCGCTTGCAACTCCCTATGAACATTGAGTTTTGTACCCACGACGGCGTTCACCACCTGGGTGAGAGCGCTACGCACCCGATCGAGCCGCGCGGCGCCGCGGCCGCATCACACCGGTGCGCGGCATGGTCGCACCGGTCGGCGCACCGCGCGGGCGCGGCCGCTCAATGCACCCGTTCGTCCTTGGGGCTCAGTCCGAAATGCGCCCGGTAGGCGCGCGAGAAACTCGACGATGACCCGAACCCGCAGGCGACGCCCACCGCCAGAATGCCCATGTCGGTCTGGCGCAGCAGTTCGCGCGCACGGTCCAGGCGCACGCGGACGTAGAACCGCGCCGGTGTCTCGCGCAGGTGGGCGGCGAACAGCCGCTCCATCTGGCGCCGCGTGACCGAGATCATTCCCGCCAGGTCATCGGCCGTGAGCGGGTCCTCGATGTGCTCCTGCATCAGCTTGACGACCTGGATCGTCTTGCGGTTGTGCAGCCCATAGCGCGCCGCGATCTCCATGCGCTGGTGGTCCGACTGGCTGCGGATGCGACCCAGCACGAACTGCTCCGACACCTGCGCCGCGAGTTCGCGGCCGTGCCTCCTTGCAATCAGGGCCAGCATCATGTCGATGGCCGACGTACCCCCGGCGCAGGTGATGACCTGCTGGCCGATCTCGAACAACTCCTGCGTCACCGGGACCCCGGGAAACCTTTCGATGAATGCTGCCAGCGCCTCCCAGTGCAGGGTGACCGGTTCGGCGCCCAGCAAGCCCGCTTGCGCCAGAACGAAAGCCCCGGTATCGATCGCGCCGAGCCTTGCACCATGGCGGTGCACGTTTCGCAGCCAGTCCGCCAGCGCCGGCTGGTACAGCGCCAGCGGATTGAAACCAGCCACCACAAACACGGTCTCGACCGTCCCGGCCTGCGCCAATGCGGCGTCGGCATTGATCGACATGCCATTGCTGGCCACGACGGGCCCGCCGTCCAGGCTCAGGATGCGCCACTGGTACGCGCCTTCCTGGAAACGGTTGGCCACCCGCAGTGGTTCGATCGCCGACACGAAACCCATGACGGAGAACTCCGGCAGCAGCAGGAAATGCATGTGTTGCGGCACTGTGTCCGGCTTGCGCGGCATGGCGTTCGGGAGGGCTGGGCTCAATCCCTGGATGCTACCAAGCCACCGCCCGGCAATCCGCGACTGGTAGGGGCCTCGGGCGCCGGTTCGGCCAGCCGTCTGGCGCTCTCCACCAGCCACTCGCGCAGGATCCGGATCTTGGGCTGCTGCGCCCGGTCCGGCGGGTAGACCAGGTAATAGGAAAGGCCCTGGTCGATGGTCTGCGTGAACGGCGCCACCAGGATGCCGTCACGCAGGCTCTCGCGCACCAGGTTCAGGTCGCCGATGGCCACACCCTGGCCACGCGTGGCGGCCGCCAGGGCCAGCTCCAGCGTGTCGAAGGTCTGGCCACGGCGCGCGTCCTTGTTCTCCACCCCGGCTGCGTGCAGCCAGCGCGGCCAGCCGTCGAGCGGGTCGCAATGCAGCAGCGGCAGCGCCAGCAGGTCGCCCGGTGACCGGATACCCGCTGCGACCTGGGGTGAACACACCGGCGTGAGCACCTCGGGCATCAGCGCGACCGCTTCCACGCCCACCCACACGCCGCGCCCCTGCACCACGGCCGCGTCCACATCGGAGCGCTCGAATTCGGGCTCCCACGAATCGTAGGTGGTGATGCGCACGTCCACATCGGGCAGCAGGGCCCGCAGTTCAGGCAGGATCGGCAGGAACCAGCGCGCGGTGAATGTCGGCGGCATGCGCAGCACCAGCACCTGGCCGATCGTGCGCAGGCCGTCGCAGGCACCGGCCAGACGTCCCAGTGCGTCATCCACCACCGGCAGCAGCAATTGCCCTTCGGCGGTGAGCTTGAGCCCGCGCTTGTGGCGGATGAACACCGCGCAGCCCAGGTAACGCTCCAGTTGCTGGATCTGCCGGCTGACCGCACCCTGGGTCACGAACAGCAGTTCGCCGGCTCGGCTGAAACTCCCCGAAGCGGCAGCCGCGGCGAACACGGTCAGTGCATGCAGAGGTGGCAGGCGCCGATGGAACAAATGCACATTGGATCCATGCGTTTCATGAATACTTGACATGACAATTCCTATGCTGAGAGTTCGAGGTCAAAGTATAGAATTTGCTGGAGAACCATAGTTCTAGTGTTATCCACAGTATGTTTTCAGCAGTCTTCCGCCCCTGGTGATCAGTATCCATCCATGAAAATTCGTCGCATCACCGCCACCCCGATCAACTTCCCCCTGGAGGCGCCTTACGGCTGGGTGTTCGGCGAATTGCCCGGCTTTTCGCAAACCATCGTCGAGGTGGAGACCGACGACGGCATCACCGGGCTCGGCGAAGCGTCCGGCGCGGCTGCCGCAACACTGATCAACGACGTGTTCGCCCCGCGCCTGGTCGGCCACGACCCGATCGACATTGCGGGCGCGGAATTCCGCTGCCTGCCGTTCTGGGTCGGCGTGCAAAGCATCAACGACACCGGCCGCATCGCCGCCTTCGGCGCGCTGGAGATGGCCCTGTGGGACATCCGCGGCAAGGCCTGGAACCAGCCGCTGTACCAGTTGCTCGGCGGCGCAGTGCGCAAGGACATTCCGTTCACCGACTACTTCTCGCTGCGTGGCGACGGCCCGATCCTGCCCGGCCTGCCGGCGGTGCGCGGCGAGCGCACGCCCGAGGAGGTGGCCGACTACTGCGTGATGCTGCACGAGACCCACGGCACGACATTCTTCGAGGGCAAGTTTTCCACGCCAGACCCGAAGGATTCCCTGCGCATGCTTGAGCTGATCCGCAAACGCCTGGGCGACGATGTGATGCTGCGCATCGACTCCAACCACGCGTATTCGCTGGCCACTGCCCGCAGGTTGGTGCGCCCGCTGGAAGAACTGGGTGTGCGCAATTGGGAAGACCCGGTGGGCACGATCGAGGAGATGCGCGAACTGCGCCAGCACTGCTCGATCCCGTTCTCGACCCACAACCTGGACATCGCGCGCGCCATGGAGCTGCGTGTGCCCGACGCATTGGTCGGCAACCCGACGCTGGTGGGTGGCATCGGGCGCATGGTGCGGTTCCTGGGCGCCTGCGAGCAGGCGCGCATCGACTACTGGTGTTACAGCGGCGACTCCGGCATCGGCAGCGCCGCCTACCTGCACCTGTGTGCCGCCATGGCCTGGATCCGCGAGCCGAACCAGTCGCTCTTTCGCATGCAGCCGGTGGACATCACCCACGAGGGGCCGTTCCGGCCGAAGAACAATACGGTGCGGGTGCCGGAGGGCCCGGGCCTGGGCGTGACCCTCGACCGCGACATGCTGGCGCGGCTGCACCGAGACTTTATGGAGAACGGCGCGATGAACAAGTACCACGACCCGGCGCTGCCTGGCACCTACCGGCGGCTTCCGCTGAATTGAGGGCTGCGCCGCCGCCTCGCGCCCGCACAACCACGACCTCGCATGACCACCGAATCTCTCAGCTTCGAAGACATCCTGGCGTTGTCCCAAGCTGCCCTGCTTGGCAGCCGGGTCAGCCCGGAGAACGCGGCCCACGTGGCCCGCTCCATTGCCTGCGCCGAGCGCGACGGGCAGGCAATCGTCGGCTTGTCCTACCTGCCAACCTACTGTGACCATGCGGCATGCGACAAGGTCGATGGCTTCGCCACACCGGTGATGGAGCAGCCTGGAGCGGCGGCAGTCCGCGTCGACGCCCGGACCGGTTTCGCGCATCCGGCCATCGCACTGGGCCTGCCGGCACTGGCGCGGGCTGCGCGCAGCCACGGTGTTGCCGTGATGGCGGTCGGCAACTCCTACGCCTGCGGTTCGCTGGGGTATTTTGTCGAGGAACTGGCGCAGGACGGGCTGGTTGCCCTGATGGCCGCGAATGCCTCGCCTTCGATCGCGCCCTGGGGCGGCACCGAGCCGTTCTTCGGCACCAACCCGCTCGCGTTCGCGGTGCCGCGCTCCGGCCACGCGCCGCTGGTGATCGACCAATCGTCCAGCGTGGTGGCCAAGGTGGCGGTGATCGATGCGTTCAAGCGCGGCGTGCCACTGCCGGCCGGCTGGGCGCTGGACAAGCATGGCGTGCCGACCACCGACGCAGCAGCAGCGATGGACGGCACCCTGATGCCGTTGGGCGGCTACAAGGGCTCGGGCCTGGCCCTGATGGTCGACGTGTTGTCGGCCGGGCTCACCGGGTCCCGCTACTCGCATGCGGTGTCCTCCTTCGGATCATGCGAGGGCGGGCCCACACGCTGCGGGCAGTTGTTGTTGGCATTCAACCCCCAGATGCTCGGTGGCGTGCATTTTTCAAGCGCACTGGAGTCCATGCTCGGCGCCATGCAGCAAACACCCACCGTACGCCTGCCCGGAGACAGGCGTCTGGCCGCCCGTGCCGCGCACGCTGGCCGCATCGAGGTACCGGCGGAACTGGTGCGCCTGCTGGAGCGTTATGCCGCGCAGGGCTCTCCGATGTTGCGGCATTGACCCCGGGAAATCCATGAAAGCACCCGCGCAGGAAACCAATCGACCGGTCGATACACAGGTCGCGGAAGCGGCCGGCCCGGCAATGGACCACACCATGGAGCTGGCTGCCCACCGAGGACACGGCTTCGAGTGGCAAACCTGGCTGCTGATTGTTGCTGTCTACGGCAGCTGGCTGGGGCTGGTGCTGGCCTACCCCGTGTGGCCCGGCTGGCTCGTCACGCCCTTGCTGGTGGTCGTCACCGCCTGGTTCATGAGCCTGCAGCATGAACTGCTGCACGGCCACCCGACACGCAGCAAGGCAATCAACCGCCTGCTCGGGCTGGCTCCGCTCAGCGCCTGGTACCCCTACGACATCTACCGCGACAGCCACATCGCGCACCACCGCGACGAGTTGCTGACCACGCCCGGAGTCGACCCGGAATGCAACTACGTGGAGCACGCGCACTACACCCGCATGACGGGCGTGCGGCGCGCCCTGAGTTGGTCCAAACGGACGGTGGCCGGACGCCTGCTGCTCGGCCCGGCGCTGACGATTCCGGAGGTCTGGGCCGACATCGTCACCGGGCCACGCCAGCGCGGATGGGCCTGCGTGGGCACCTGGGCCGTCCACCTCGTCTTGCTGGTCGGAATGTTGTGGTGGGTCCGGCAGCAGTCCGGAATCACGCCCTGGCACTACCTGTTCGGCATTGCGTATCCAGCACTGGGCCTGGCGATGCTGCGCTCGTTCTACGAACATCGGCCCGCAACGCTGCCCGCCCACCGCATCGTCATCAACGAGGCCTCCCTGCCGTGGCGCCTGCTCTACCTGAACAACAACTACCACGCAGTGCACCATGACCATCCGTCCCTTGCCTGGTACCGCATACCCGCCGCGTTCCAGGCCGATCGCGATGGTTACCTGCAGCGCAACGGCGGCTTCCTCCTGCCGGGTTATGGCCACGTGTTGTGGAAGCACGCGTTCAATCCGGTCGACTCGCCGGTACACCCGGGATTCGAGCCGTCCAAGACCTATGTCTGAACCGCCCCGTCTCCCACGGCCGGTCTCGCTGCCGATGTACCACGTCCACCGGCCGGCGGTGGCCGCGATGTGGGACGGCCTGGCCGGCCATCTGCGCGCGGCTGGCGTGGCTGGCGTTGCGGCGGCGCTGGACTGGCCGGACGACATGGAGGCCCACTGGCTGGCGCCAGACCTGTTGCTGAGTCAGACCTGCGGTTTCCCGCTGGTGACCTCCCTGGAGGGGCGGGTGCAACTCGTCGGCGGCTTCCACTACGACGCGCCGGGCTGCGACGGTGTGCGCAACCGCAGCCAGATCGTGGTGCGCGCGTCCGACCCGGCGCAAACCCTGGAGGCTCTGCGTGGCAGGCGGGTGGCCATCAATGGCACCAACTCGCAATCCGGCTACAACAGCCTGCGCGCGCTGGTGCTGCCCCTGGCGCGGGCCGGCCGATTTTTCGGCAGCACCCACGTCACCGGTGCCCACCACCTGTCGCTGATCGCGGTGCGCGACGGGCTGGCCGATGTCGCCGCGATCGACTGCGTCAGCCTGGCCGGGTTCAAGCGGCATCGGCCCGACATCACCGCGGGCACCCGGGTGCTGTGCGAGACGGCCGCCTACCCGGGCCTGCCGCTGATCACCTCCAGCACCACGACACCGGCGACGCTGGCGGCCTTGCGCAACGCCCTGGCCTGGATGACACAGGCGCCTTCCATGGCGCAGGTACGCGACGATCTGTTCATCCGGGCCTTCGAGGCGCTGCCCATCGCGCGGTACCAGGTGTGCCGCGACATGCGCGACACGGCAACCGCTTCCGGCGTGGACATTGCCTGAACTGCGCCGCCTGAGCGCGCCAGAGCCGGACAGCACCATTCCAATGGCCACCCCTCCCACCGCGCTGAAGCCCGACAGTTCCCGACAGTGCAACGCCCCGGGCGACGCGCCGTCCGACACCCCGCAGGCCCATGACGAGCGCCACTGGCGCAGCGTCTGGACGCCCGACACACTGGAGGCGCGCACCCATGACCTCTACCGCGCCCGCCTTGCACGGGTGCGTGCGTTCATGCGGCGCTCTGGCTTGCCCGCGCTGCTGATCGTCGACCCCAACAACATCTTCTACGCCACCGGCGCCCGGAACATGATGGTGTTCTGCCTGCGCGCGCCGACACGCTACCTGCTGGTGCTGGAACCGGGCCCGACCGTGCTGTATGAATACGGCGGCGCGGAGCACCTGGCAAGCGGCCTTCCGACCATCGACCACATCAAGCCCTCGATCGCCGTGTCCTACCTGGGTTCGGCCGGCATGCCGGGTGACGCCTGCGAACGGTTTGCACGCGAAATCGCCGACGCCGTGCGCATGTTCGGGGGCGGGATCGACACGCTCGGTGTGGACCGCTTCCCGTTCAGGGCGACCGATGCCCTGCGCCACCAGGGTTTCCACCTGCGCGACGCTGACGAGGTCTTCGTGCCGGCACGCGCAGTCAAACTACCGATCGAGATGCCCTATGTACGTGAATCGATGCGCCGCGTGCTCGAAGGTGTGGAGCGGCTGGAACAGGCCATCGCACCCGGCCGCACCGAGGCGCAGGTGTGGGCCGAATTCTGGTTCGACCTGATGCAGAAGGACGGCCAGTACCTGACCACGCGCCTGTGCCAGAGTGGTCCGCGCACCTTCCCGTATTTCCAGGAGTCCGGCAGCCGGGTGGTACGACACGGCGATTTGTTGTGCCTGGACACCGATGCGCAGGGTTATGAAGGTTATGCCGCAGACCTGTCGCGCACCTTCCTGTGCGGCGACGGTGCACCTGCCCCGGTGCAGCGCCAGCTCTACCAGTTGGCGCAGGAACAGGTGGCCTGGAACGCAGCATTGCTGCGGCCGGGGCTGGCGTATCGGGAACTGGCCGAACGGGCGTGGCCCTGCCCGGACGAATACCGCCCTTACCGTTATGGACTCATCGGCCATGGCCTCGGGCTGGCCGGCGAGTTCCCCAATATTCCCCACTACGAGCCGGGCGAACCGTATCCGCTGGACGGCCAAATCGAGCCGGGCATGGTGATCTGCGTGGAGAGTTATGTCGGCTCACCAGCCGCCGGCCAGGGCGTGAAACTCGAGAACTAGTACCTGGTGCATGACAACCACGTCGAAAACCTGTCCACCTATCCGATGGACGCGCGCCTGGGCGGGACCTGACTACAGGTTGTCGCGCGGTATCTGCATATCCCAGCTGCGGCTGAACACCTGTTCTTCGC
>JANMZX010000565.1:0-8144 GCA_031383745.1 Rhodoferax sp.
CTTGCCGCGGATTTGCCGCTGCACGAAGAACTGCGCGGGTACGATGTCCAGCCGCTCGCTGATGTCCTCGCCCACGCGCACCGTTGGCTTGCCGCACTCGGGCGTTGGGCAGTGGGTGTCTTGCGGCTCTATGCGCTGGTCCACGCGCGCCAGGTGTGGCGGCAGTGCCTCGCGCTTGGGTTGGCGGCGCTGCTTGTCCTGGGGTGCACCGGCTCCTGGGGTGGTGTCGGGCTTGCTGGCCTGCAGGGCGGCGAGCTGCGCCTCCAGGCTGGCCTGATCGGCGGCAAGAGTCTCCTCGAAGATATCGCGTTGCTCGGCATTCATGCGCTCGGTCTTGGCACCGAAGCGCCAGGCCTTGAGCTTGGCCAACTGAAACGTGATGCTCTGGATCTTCGCGTCGCGCCACTTGATGCCCTGGGCCTGCGATTCGATGTGCTTGGACTGCTGCGCGATATGGGTGAGCATTTGCGCGGCCAACGCCGTCAATTGGGCAGAGTTCAGAGCCTGGAGATCTTCGGCTTTGGGCAACTGCGTATCGAGCATGTGGGTATTGTGCAGGCCAACATCGGGCTTGTCATTGGTGCATTCTCGGATTGCATTTGGGGATGAATTCGAGTAGTATTTGCATTAAATATAACAACGTATTAATACCGCTCCTAGAGCCCACACATGACAGAGCCTTCATACCCTGCATTGACGCCAAAAATATGCCAAGAAAGAGTCCATTCGCGATTGAACTGTCCACCGATGAGGCCACAGAGCTGAACCGCAGGGCGACTCAATATACGCGGCCCTACTTCGAAGTGGTTCGCGCCAGGATGATCCTGCTGGCAGCCCTTGGCATGGACAACGACGAGATCGCCGCGCGGCTCGATACGCGCCGTGAAGTCGTGAGTCAGTGGCGCAAGCGCTTCTTCACCGATCGCTTGAGCGGTCTGGACGAACGTGCCCGCCCCGGTCGCCCCAAGGCCAGCACCTGAGCCACCCAACGGTGAGCCCGATCACATCCGCCCAATCACCCGCATCAGCTCCAGGCGCTGCCACGGCAATCCGAGCACCAGGGCGTCGAATTGATCTTTGCTCAGCGCCAAAGGTGCAGCGTCGGCAGCGACCTTGCGGGGCCACTCGAAACTGCCCTTGTTCAGTCGCCGTGCGGCGCACCAGACCCCAAAGCCGTCATGCACCAGGAGCTTGATGCGCGTGGAGCGGGCGTTTGCAAACAGATAACCGTGATGCGCCCGTGCACCGCCGAAGACCCGAACCACACTGGCCAGCAGCCGCTCGGCACCTGCGCGCATGTCCGTCGGCTCCACCGCCAGCCAGACCGCGTCAATCCTGATCACCGCAGTACCTCGCGAATCCATTGCGCGCACTGCGATGCTGCAGAACACGGCCAACTGACGTTGATCGTGGTCGTGCCGCGGCGCAGTTCCAGGCGAATGTCCAGCGCCGGCGCCTGCACAGGCAACTGCAATGGCACGAACGCGTTCGCCACAGCACCGCTTGCAGCTCTGGGCGCCATCACGGCGTCGCCACGCCGCTCAGCCTCAACGACCCAACGCCGCGCCAGGTTCGCATTGACGCCATTGGCCATCGCCACCGCAGCAACCGATACACCAGGTGCGCTGCAGGCCGCAACAACCTGCGCCTTGAACTCGGCGCTGTGTACGCGGCGTCGGCGCCGGCCGGCGCCAACCTCCTTGGAATCTTTGGAGATAGTATGCATGTGTCCACCAATAAACTAAGTGGACACGAGCATCCCAAAACGATCGATCACATTCAAGATGCCGCGGCTAGACGCTTACCGATCAGTAGGTTCTGCTGCAGATCGACATCGGCCAGGGTCAGATGCAGCGCTTCGCTCAGCCTCAATCCGGTTCCCAGCAAAAGCAGCAGCAAGGTGCGAAGACTGTACCGTTCGATGCGCGAAGTCCGAAGGGAGTCGATGGCGCCGATCAACCGAGTGACATCGTCATCGGTGTAGATGTAAGGCCGAAAGACCTGGCGACATCGCGGGATGTGCATTGGCAGCGGCATGCGCGCTACCATGGACCTGACGAAGGCAAAGCGAAAGAAGCCCAGCAAGGCCGAATGTTTGCGGTGCCAGTACCGTGTCAGTGGTCGGGTTCCGTCGAGAAAGGTTCTCACCTCAGAGGTCAGGATCGTCCCCAACTCGCGTTCGCCACCAATCGACTTGGCGAACATGCGCAGCACACTATCGATACCGGTGCCGGCGCAGCCACGGGCTTGAACCTGTTCAATGTACAGAGCCACAGCGTCGGTGAGCTTCATAGGAATCTCCGCAGGTCGACGTCCGCGACACGGCGCAGCCCCTGGAGGTCGACCTTCGCGTACACCGCCGTGGTCGCGGGATGGCGGTGTCCAAGGAAGTCCCCAATCTCCTTCATGCTCATCCCGCGCGCCAGCAAGCGCGTCGCGCAGGCGTGTCGCAACGCATGGGGACCGTGGTGTCTGAGACCGGGATCCATCGGCCTCAGGCGGCGGCTGACCACTTGCCACAATGCACTCGTGCTCAAGGGCTGGTATGGCGCCCGAATCTGCAGGAAGACCTCACGCCGACACGTCGTCGGCCGGACGAACCGTATGTACGTCGCAAGCGCATGCGCTGTTGGGTGGGCCAGCGGATAACACTCGACACGCGCGCACTGCTTGGAGCGACGGACCCGCATGACGGCATTCTCCCAGTCGAAGTCATCCAACGACAGCCGCTGGACTTCGGACACACGCAGACCGTAGAAAGCGAAAAGCATCATGATGGCGCGATCACGGACCACGCTGCCGGTATCTCCCTGCATCGCGTCCAGCAGGCGGCAGACCACATTCCAGGACGGACCCATGGGAAGCTGTTCACCTTGGTAGACGCGCCCCGGTCGAATCGCTGCGGCCAGACCGGGCAGGCAATGATGGCGATCTTCGAGAAAGCGGACGAAGTTGCGCAAGTCATAGGTGTACGACTGTATGGACGAGCGGGTCAGAGCCTCCTGTCGGCCTTTGAAGACCAGTATCTGATCGACGTCGCGCCAGCCGAATCCGACCACGTCGCGGCCCTGTTCCGCGAGGAGCCGAAGGAACTCTGCGGCGTGCCCGCAGCGGGAACGAACTGTGACCGGAGAGAGGTTGCGCTCCTCGAGCATGAAGCGCGCGTAAGCTTCGATCTGTTCCCTGCCCGGATGGCTGTCAACGGCCGCCTGTAGGAGCCCAAGGAAGCGAAACCAGCCTCGCGCGGAACACCGCAAGGAAATCTTGGTCGCATGACCCGGGGGCTTGCGGCCGTGTCGGCGGGTGATCCATCGATCCACCGCTGCGTCAATTTGCTCAGTCGTGATCGGATTCGGAAATCATCCACATGAACGGGAGGATTTATGACCCGTTGATCGGGCGGTTCATGAGTGCGGATCCCATCATTCAGGAACCCTACAACCTCAAGACTTTCAACCGGTACAGCTACGGCTGGAACAATCCCTTTCAAGGTAGTGACCCTAGTGGGTACTACTTTGAAGGGAACGGTAATGGCGGCTCCACGGAATATGCTGGACCTGCGAACCCGAGTAACCCGAACCAATCAGAAACCCCAGGCTTCTCAAACACATTGGACGGGGGTGCCGGATACACTGTTTCTATTGGTCTTGCGGCCACCATTTTCGGGGCTGACTATCAGACGTCGGCACCGCCTTCGCTTGGAAATCAGTTCGGCTCGCTAACCGCTGGAACAGGTCAAAGCGTATCGGTGAGTGTTACATTTAACTTCGATACCAAGCAACTTTCGATCGACTTTGCCCTCTCAAGTCTAACGGGCTACGGTTTGTTTGCCGGTGTTGGGGTTCAACTTAATGCAGGCTACAGCGTCAGCGCGCTTTCTGAACCAGCTGCCGGACTCGCACCACCGAGCAAAAGTGTCGGGTATGAGGCCGCTGTTGGATATGGTCCTCTTCAAGCTGGCTATAGCGTTCAACAAGCCGTCGACAAATCAAGTGGAAGTACCGCTGCGGCAACTACTGGGACCAGTCCGCGCGGTGGCGCTGGGATTGGTGCCTATGTTGCAGAGTCCGAAACGACAACCGTATCCTTTGCTGGCAATGCAAGGTCAATACAAGCCGGACTCTCAGTTGCGTCACCAAGTGTGGCCATTGCGCTGGCTGGATCTCAGAGTCTGGCAAATCTCCTTGCTGAAAAATTGGACGGATTACGAGACGGAATACGTCAAGGATTAGATCAAATTTTCGGAAGGTAGCAGTTGAAAGAAATCGATCATGATGAAGACACGCTTTGACTATGTCTTGATAGCGCTGCTCCTCGCCTATTCGCTATTGATATTTTCGGATGGGATTTCGGAGGGCGACGGCACTTCGATATTCGTTATGTTTGGATTTTGTACCTTGATCAAGTTGTTTTCGGGCGTGCATGACATCGAAGGCGTCGTCACTTGGTCGAAAAATCACCGGAGCCAGGTGATGTACTTGTTGTTTGGCGTTGGTTTTGTCACAGTAACGGTTGTGTGGCGCTATTTCACGGAGCGTGTACCGTTTGTTAAAACCTCTGAAGCGATATTTGGAACGGTATTTTTCTTTACTGCGGTCGTGGTCGTGGCCGCGCGGGTTACTGAGAAGGCATCCAACCTGTTCGGACGATCAAAGGAAACTCGCGATGACGATTCACAAGGCGGCGGGTAAGCCAGGACACGGCCAACAGCCGGCACACGGTGCGCGGCGAGACCTACACAAGCTTCAACATGCTGGGGCAGATCGTGTATGGCAACTTCATCACCAGCACCACCAGCACCACCAGCACGGCCGACCGCACGCTGGGATTTGTCTACGGAGCGGAGCACCAGCGCATCAAACAAAGTGTCACCCTCAGATCACCCAATACCGGTACGGCAACCAGATCACCACCGTCAAGACCTTCGAGCCCGCCACCGAGCGACTGAGCGGCCAAAGCGCCACCAGGGACGGCCAGGGCGCGGGCAACGTGCTCAACCACAGCACCACCTACGACGCCTTGGGCAACCTCATGACAAGGGCTGACAACACCACTGGCGTGCTCACCCAGGAGAACTACAGCTACGACAGCCTGAACCGGCTGACCACGGCCACCATCCTGGGCGGTGCGGCGAGTCCGCCCACCACCACCGAGGTGATGTACGACGCGCGCGGCAACGTCAGCTACAAGAGCGATGTGGGGCGCTACTGGTATGACGCCGCGCGCCCCAACCGCATGACCAACGTGACGCTGGAGACGGCACCCGGGGCGACCCAGGCATTGAGCGGCACGCGCGCCTTGAGTTATGCCTTCGATGACTACCGTGCCAATGCCCAGGTGGTCAACGGCACCACGCTGGGCAACGGCAACCTGGAGTACACGGTCAGCCACGACACGGCGCGAAACATCCACACCGTGCGCTCGGAGAGCTACACCAGCTTCAACATGCCAGGCCAGCTGGTGTACGGCAACTTCATCACCAACACCACCAGCACGGCGGACCGCACACTCGCATTCATCTACGGCCCCGAGCACCAACGCATCAAGCAAACCGTCAGCCTCACCGGAAGCGGGACGAGCGCCTACTTTGCGGGCAGCACCTGGTACCTCAATGGCGAGGACGGCCAGGCGCTGAGCTACGAGAAAGAGATCAGGACCAACGGCACCATCGAGGAGAAGCACTATGTGAGTGCGGGCGGCGTGGTGTTTGCACTCTTTGCCAGCCGAAGCGGCACCTTGAACGGGCTGGCGGCCACCAGCACGAGTTACTTGCACCACGACCAGCTCGGCTCGATTGCGGCCATCACGGATGAAAACGGCGTAGTGCAGGAACGCCTGGCCTACGACCCCTGGGGCAAGCGGCGCTTCATCATGGCAACCCCCGGGCTGCCTGACGCGCTCGACGCGATCGTGGGCCAGCGCACGGATCGCGGCTACACCATGCACGAGCATCTCGACGAGATCGGTGTGATCCACATGAACGGGCGCATCTACGACCCGCTGATGGGGCGCTTCTTGAGCTCGGACCCTTTCATCCAGAGCCCGGACAACCTGCAGAGTTACAACCGCTACAGCTACGTGATGAACAACCCGCTGTATTACACGGATCCGAGTGGGTACTTCAGTTTGAGGAAGTTGTTTGTTGCACTGATTTGCCCGATGTGCGTCAAGGAACTGCGAAGGCCGATCATTGCCATCACGATTGCGTACTTCACCGGCAATTGGGTGGGGTTTTACACCCAATCTGCGGTTCTCGGAGGTGCGGCCGGAGGATTTGCGGGGGGCGTGGCGAGCACCGGAACGCTCCAAGGTGGACTGCAAGGCGCGTTGAGCGGGGGACTGTTTGGGGCGGCCGGACTGGTAGGTAGCGGCACAACTGCAGAGGCCGCAAATTCTTTTGAGAGATATGCCGCCCATGCGGCTGCCGGATGTGTCACTTCAGTTGCCGGTGGTGGCAAGTGTGGCTCGGGTGCGGCAAGTGCCGTGTTTGGGAAGTTTGCGACGAACAACATTGACATCAAAGACCCCATCGCAAGAGGCATCGCAACATCCGTTGCTGGTGGTGTCGGCTCGGTGATCGCCGGGGGCAAGTTTGAGAATGGGGCTACTACGGCGGCGTTCGGGTACCTCTTTAATGAGCTGGCGCATCAGACGACCGCTGCCCAGCGAGGATATGCAACTGGGGATTCAATAACAAATGATCGGATCTGGAAACTCGATTCTTCAGGATTGGACCCGTCGTTAAAGCTAGACGTCGTAACCGCCATCAACGTGTCGGAGGCATTCGGCGACTCTCCACTTCGAGTGGCTCAGGGATACCGCACATGGGCTGAACAGGACGCTCTATATGCGCAGGGTCGAACGACTCCGGGACCCATCGTCACTTGGGCCCGAGGCGGCGAGAGCATGCACAACCTGGGCCTCGACGTTGACGTCTTCCGAGTGGATGAACGTGCCCTGTACGCTCCTTCATCGTCCACAGTCGAGACCTTCAAGCGATTTGGCTTCTCCTGGGGAGGCGACTGGGCTGGGCGAAAGAACGACCCTCCGCACTTCCAACGCCTGCCTGCGGGACGGTAGGCGTTGGATGATGACATATCACAACTCGACCATGTGGGTGAAGGTTGCCATTGTTGTGGCCTTCTCTTGGGTGACAACGTGTCGTGCTGCGGATCCGCCTCGAATAGCGCTAATAAAGGTGCGCTTATTTCTGCAGCACAGCGGTGGGCTTTCGCCCCCCTTGAGCGGGCGAGAGGCACTTTGGAACGTCGTGGCAGGAGGAGGTGATGTTTCCGAGCCAACGAGTTCAGCGTTAATAGATGTGGTGGTGTCTGGGGTAAGCAATACGTTTGGCGGTAAGCGCGCCGTCGAACTCGTAGTCAAGAGCGAACGAACCGGGAATGTGTTGGAGCGTCGCAAGGGGCAAGTGGGCAGCTTTGGACCCGCTGGAGAGACTCACATCGGATTCTGGTTGCCGTCGATTGGATGCGAGCCTCTCGTCATCACAGCTTCAATTTCAGGGAACTCGAAGGCACTGACTTTGCCGTTTAAGTGTGGTGAGTAGGGGATCCTCACCGGGCTTTCCTGCGCACGTTCAGTACCTCGTTAATCAGATGATGAGCCGATTGCCAAAGCCCCCCGTGCCAATATGACATGCGGCAGCTTATCTTTTGCAGAAGATCGTGCTTTGCGAGCGCAGGAGTCTGAACTCAGAGGCACCCTAGATGAATGCGAATACTGACCGCAAATGAGGAAGACCAAATCCACCCAGAGCGCTGCCATGCTTTTCAGATGTCTCGCCCTTATCGTTGTCTTACTGCACTACCCCGTGCAAGCCGACACCATCACACGCGTGAGCAGTTTCGAGTACGACGCATCGGGCCTGCTGAGCAAGGATGTGGTTGAACCGGTTGGAGGCAATCCGGCGGCCAACACCACGGCCGACGACTGCCTGCAAACGACCTATTCCTATGACTCGTATGGCAATAAAACCGCAGTCAGTGCCGCGTCCTGCGCGGGCGCCACCGGATACGCCATCTCCAGCGCGACGGTCTCGCGCACGTCGTTTAGCACTTATGGCGCGCAAAGCGTGGTCGTCAACGGCGTCAGCTACGCAAGCCCCGCCGGTGCCTTCCTCACCACCA
>JANMZX010000596.1:0-22074 GCA_031383745.1 Rhodoferax sp.
GCGCAGCCGGGCAAGGCGGCGCGACCGCTCGGCGTCGGGGCCGCGCTGTACGAGGGTGACGATGTGCGTACCGGGGCTGGCAGTGCTGCCGTGATCGGTTTTCGGGACCAGGCGCGGGTGTCGGTCAACCCCGACACCACGATGCGCATCGCCGGCTATGTGTACAACCGGCCACAGGCTTCCGATGGCATGGCGCTCAGCCTCCTGAAGGGCGGGTTGCGGGTGTTCACCGGCCTGATCGGCAAGAAGGACCCAAGCGCCTTCACGGTGCGCACGCGCACCTCGACTATCGGCATCCGCGGCACCGGCATGGACATCAGCTGCGAAGGACCGTGTGTCGACGAAAGCCTGGGCGCACAGCCAGCCACCGGCGCACCCGACATCGTGAACCCGCAACGCGGTGAGGGACTGTTCATGTTCACCTGGGAGGGGTCGACCTATTTCCTGGTCGGCCCGCTCGACGTGCCGCTGGACCAGGCCGGTTTCGTGGGCCGCGACGGGCTGCCGCGCATTCTTGGCGCGGTGCCCGCGTTCTTCGCCAACTTCGGCTCACCCCGTCCGGACCAGGTGCAGATCGACTGGGACAACCTGTTCGCCACCAGCCCGCCCACCGGCGCCGATGGTCTGTATGTGTTCGTGCGCGACGGCCATGTGTCCCTGCAGTCCGGCAATTCGCGGCTGGACCTGGGCGCGGGAGAGCCGGGGTATGTGGGGCCCAACGGCGCCCTGCTGCGCCTGTCGTCGATCCCCGGGTTCATCAGCGCCGACCCCTACCCGATACCGGAACTCTTCAGCGAGTCTGATCGGCAGGTGTTCCGGCTTTTCGGTGTCACGCTGGGCCAGCCAGGCCAGGAAATCTGTAGACTGTGAGAGGCGCTAAAACCCATGCTCGCCAAACCCAATACCCCCCATCCACTGCGTGCCCTGGCCTTCGGCCTGTTGCTGGGGCATGCCGCGTGGTCCTGCGCCCAGACCGCGGCGCCGCCCGTCCCGGCCGAGCCGACGGTGGACGTCGAAACCTATGTGATCGATGGCGAAAACCCGCTGTCTGCCGAGGAGACACGCGCGGCATTGCAGCCGTTCGTCGGCAAGAACCGGGCCTTGCGCGACATCGAGGCCGCCTCGGCAGCGCTGGAGGCGCTGATGCGGCAACGCGGGTATGCCTTCCATCGCATGTTCATACCGGTGCAGAAACCCAGCGCGGGAGACATCCACCTGCAGGTGATCGGCATCAAGCTGGGCACTGTCGAAGTCACCGGCAACGAAAAATTTACCACCGACAACATCCGGCGCAGCCTGGCTGGCCTGCGTGAAGGCGAGGTGCCCGAGGTGCAGTCGGTCGGTCGCGACGTCACGGCCAGCAACGCCAACCCCGCCAAGCAGGTGTCGGTCACTTTCAAGGAGTCCGCCGAGCCGGGCAAGGTCGACGCGGTGGTGAAGGTGAAGGATTCACCCACACTGGTGTTCTTCACCAGCCTGACCGGCAACCAGTCGCTGGCCGGCAAAGGCCCCGCCAACAACACCTACCGCCTGACCGGCGGCGTGCAACATGCCAATCTGTTCGACCGCGACCATGTGGCGACGGTGTCCTACACCACCGACCCGGGCAATCCCAGCGACGTCGGCCTGTTTGGCGCCTACTACCAGGTGCCGCTGTATGGCACCGGCATGACGGTGTCGGCCTCCTACACCAGCTCGGACGTGAGTTCCGGCAAGGTGCAACAGGGCACGGCAGTGTTCGACGTCAGTGGCAGCGGCCGCTTCACCAGCGTCCACCTGAGCCGGGCACTGGCCCGGATTGATGCCCTGCAGCAGACCATCGGCATCGGCCTGGACGAGCGGCTGTTTCAGAACAACAGCACCTTCAATGGGGCCAAGATCAACCCCGATGTCGGGTCGCGCGTGCTGGCGCTGCGCTACAGCTTCCGCAACGAGCCGAGTTGGGGGGATCTCGCGGGCAGCCTCGACTATGTCACCAACCTGGGTGGAGGCGCACACAACTCCGTGGCCGACCACGCCCTCAATAACGGCACCAAGAGCTGGAACGCGCTGCGGTTCAGCGTGGAAGCCGGTACCTCGCTGTCGGGGTGGCAATACACCGGCCGCCTGAAAGGCCAGCACGCCGGCAAGGCCCTGATCGGTGGCGAACAGATCGGGCTGGGCGGGGCCAGTTCGGTGCGCGGGTTCTCCGACCGGGTGACATCGGGCGACTATGGTTTCCAGTGGAACCTGGAAGCGACCGGCCCCGGCATGGGCGGCGAGCAGATCCGGCCGGTGGTGTTTCTGGAGGGCGGCGAGGTCTACAGCCGCGCCACCGGCGTCAACGACACCTTGATGAGCGCCGGCATCGGCATGCGCTGGTACCGCCAGAACCTGCAGGTCTCGCTCGACCTGGCGCAGGTGCTGGACGCACAACGCGGCGCCGTGTCGGAACGCCCGGTGCGCATGCACCTGGCGATGACCTACCGGTTCTGATCACTCCTGGCCCTGCGGCGCTGGCAGAGCCAGTTGCGCCGCCAGGGCCACGCGCACGCAGTCCTTGAGATGCTCCTCGCCGAGGTAGCGCAGCACCGAGTAGCCCATCACCGCCGCAACCGCCTGGCCCGCCAGGGGTACGAACTTGGCAGCCTGTGCCGCACCCATGCGCACGCCCACGGTCTGCGCCAGGCGCAGCACCAGTTCCTTGCTGATGAACTTGCCGATCAGGGCCGAACCGACCATGGTCACGGCCTTTTGCACCTGGTGGCGCTTTTCCGGCGCCAGCCGATCGATCTGCGCCGGTGCCAGGCCGAAACGCGCATTCATCGCCGGCACCAGCCGCGCCAGCAGCGCGGCATCGACCGCCCAGTCGAGACCCGGCAGCGGCACGGCACTGGCTGCAGCAGCCACCACGGCGCGGCGGTGCAGCAATTTGCGGCAGGCAAGGACCGCGGCGGTGAGTTCCGGGTGACCGTGGGCGAGTTGGAGGGCTGAGGGCATGGGATGTCGGCGGGGACGGTCCCGCAAATGTACAACGGCCACGGCAATGGGGCGCGGGTCGCCGGCGAACGGCCCTGTGGGCGCCATGCAACACACGGGCGGCTGCCTGCACGATCCGAGGGCTCCCGGGCTGGGACAGATGTTTCTTTCTCGCTACACTGATCTGCATCATTGCGTTCAGCCCGGCTTGACCATTGCAACCGGGCCAACGACCGCGTGAACCGCCAGCTACACATCAGGGGTAACCGGACTTGGTCATCGCTTCTGCGCAAGCACACTCGGATGTACCGGGCCGGCCGGAATACAGGCGCCGGTCCGTGTGGTGCATTCCGGCCATGTTCCTGGCTTTGCTGCTCTGTTGGCTTGTCGCGAGTGGTTCCGCACATGCGCAAACCCAGGTGGCGCAGGGCCGGGTCCTCTACAACACCACCAACCTGTTCGGCTATTCGACGGCGGTCGGCTCCTGCCAGTCCTGCCACTTCGCAAGCGCCTCCGGCACCCACGCGACCAACCCGCTCGGCACCCCCCCGGACCTGACGCAGGGTGAGGGCGCCGGGTCCAACCATCCCCAAGCCGCAAACAATCCGGTACTGATCGAAAACGCATTCAAGGTCGGTGGGTTGATGACGAACTACTTCGGTGGTGCGGCCGCTGGCCGGACGGGGTTCAACGCCAATGCGACACAGCTGGACCAGATGTTCAAGCTGGCCCTGTTCATCGGGCAATACAAGACGCCCTCGTTCATCACCCCGGCACCTGCAGTGGACGCCGCCCTGTCGATGTCGATCCGGCCCGGCGTCACAGGCGTGAAGGACATCTATTCCCGGGTGGTCGCGACCGGTGGCGCCTTTGGCGACACGGCATCCAGCGGGACCGCCGCGGACGATGCCAATGGCGGCCTCACGGTGTCCGGCGTCACGGCCAATGCAGTCGCGGTCAGCGCATCGCAACTGGCAGGCAGCGCGTCGGTGCAGTACAACGTGAGTTACCGCTCCCTGGCGACCTTTGCCGGCGACGACACCTTCACGGTGAATGTGAACAACCCAAGCGGTACCGCGTCGCAGACTTTTCGGGTGACAGTGCTGGGCATCACCAACACGGTGCTGAGCGCACAGGCGTTCAAGGGGCAGACCTACGTGGCCAATGTGAGCCCGTTGTACACGGCTGTCTGCAACAGTTGCGTGGCAGGCAGCTTTTCGGTCAATGCATCCTTTCCGCTGCCCGCCGGGCTGAGCATCAACCCCACGACCGGGCAGATCACCGGCACCCCGACGGGTACCGGATCCTCGACGGTGCGGCTGCAGGCCACCAGTTCCGGGGCCACCCATGGCGGGGACGGAACAGTCACCAAGGACATCACGATTTCCGTCGCTGGTATCAGTAGTGCAAATCCGCCCGCAGTGACCCAGGGCAGCGCCATGGCAACCTACACGGTGACGGCGTTCCCGACGCCGATCACGGCGGGCAGCTACACGATGAGCGCGGTGCCGCCCGGGCTGAGCTTCAACACCAGCAACGGGCAGCTGACAGGCACCCCCACCACCAGCGGTGCGTTCACCGGGATCACGTTCGGGGCGACGACGGGTGCCGGCGCAGTCACACAAGGTGGCTTCGCCGTCACCGTCAACTCCGCTGGGCTGCCGGTCGTCAGCACCAACCTGCCGGCTTCGCCGACCTCGTCCGGCAATATCAACGCCCTGTTCGACTCGTTTGCCTACAGGGTGAACCTGTCCAACCCGTCGCTGACCGCGATGAGTTTCGGTGCCAGCGGCCTGCCGACGGGCCTGAGCATCGACACGTCCACCGGGCTCATAACCGGCACCCCGGCCCAGAGCGGCGACTTCGTCCTGTCCCTGACTGGCAGCAATGCGAGCGGCGCCGGTACTGCCCTGGCGTGGACGATGCGCGTCAACCCGACGTTGGCGCCATCGATCACCTCGACGCCATCCTTGTCCGCATCGCCGACAGTGACTGGCACGGTGGGCACAGCCATCACCTCCATCCAGATCAACGCCAGCAACGCCCCGATCACGGCCGGCAGCTATCTCGCCACGGGGCTGCCTGCTGGCCTCAGTGCCGATCCGAACACCGGTGTTATCTCCGGCACGCCCAGCCAGAGCGGTGATTTCCCGGTCGTGCTGAAGGCATCGAACCTGATCGGCCAGGGCAGTTCCGCCTCGGTGACGATCCGGATCAACCCGAACGCGGTACCGGTCGTGACGAGCACCCCGTCGCTGCAGGCGTCGCCCACCGTCACCGCCACGGTGGGTACCGCCATCTCGGCGATCCAGATCAACGCGACCAACCTGCCGATCATCACCGGTGGTTATTCCGCGACCGGCCTGCCCAGTGGCCTGTCGGTCGACGCGAACACCGGGCAGATCACCGGTGCACCGACACAAAGCGGCGATTTCGCCGTGGTGCTGCGCGCCACCAACCCGTTTGGGCAGGGCAGTGCCGCGTCGGTCACGATCCGCGTCAATCCCAATGCCGTACCGGTCCTGACGTCGACGCCGGCCTTGCAGGCGTCACCCACCGTCACCGGCAGCGTGGGACTGCCGATCACGTCGATCCAGATCAATGCAAGCAATGCGCCGATCGTGGCTGGTAGCTACCTGGCCACCGGCCTGCCCGCAGGCGTCACCGCCGACCCCAACACCGGACTGATCTCCGGCACGCCCACGCAGAGTGGTGACTTCGCCGTGGTGCTCAGGGCGTCGAACCTGATCGGCCAGGGAAGCGCGGCGTCCGTCACCATTCGCATCAACCCGAACGCGGCGCCGGTGCTCAGTTCCACACCGGCATTGTCGGCGTCGCCGACGGTCACCGGGACGGTGGCCAGCGCAATCGCAGCCATCCAGATCAATGCCACCAACCTGCCGATCACCGCCGGCAGTTATGCCGCCAGCGGCTTGCCGGCCGGCCTGTCGGTAGACGCCAATACCGGCCTGATCACCGGCACACCCACGCAAAGCGGCGACTTTGCCGTGGTGCTGTCGGCGGCCAATCCCTTTGGCACCGGGAGTTCCGCGTCGGTGACGATCCGCATCAATCCGAATGCCGTGCCGGTCATCTCCGGCGCCTCGTCGGTCACGACCAACCAGAACCAGACTTTCGCCGGTTACCAGATCACAGCCAGCAATGCGCCGATCACCAGTTATGCCGTCGTGGGGCCGAGTGTCCTGCCCACCGGTCTGTCGCTCAATACCAGCACCGGCGCGATCACCGGCACGCCAACCGTGAGCGGCAGCGTCAGCACCTCGCTCGTCGCCAGCAACCTGGTGGGGCCGAGCAGCAATTTCGTGCTGGCCTTCACCATCACGGCGACCAGTCTGCCCACCGTGACGGCGCCGCTGACGGCGTCGCCCGGAATCACGGGTACGGTCGGCAGTGCGATCACGCCGATCCAGATCGCAGCGACCAACCTGCCGATATTGGGTTACGGTGGAACCGGTCTGCCGCCGGGCCTGTCGGTGAACGGGTCGGGGCAACTGGTCGGAACACCCACGCAGAGCGGCGACTTTGCCGTGACGCTGACGGCCACCAACGCCGCGGGTGCGGGCAGCACCGCGTCGGTGACGATCCGGATCAACCCCAACGCCGTGCCGCTCGTCACGTCGACTCCGGCGTTGTCCGCGTCGCCGGCGGTCACGGGAACCGTCGGGGCGGCGATCACCCCGATCCAGGTGAACGCCAGCAACGCACCGATCCTGGCCGGCGGTTATTCCGCGACCGGGCTTCCATCCGGCCTGTCGGTCAACGCCAATACCGGGCTGATCACGGGCACACCGACGCAGAGCGGCGACTTTGCGGTTGTGCTGCGGGCCGCCAACCTCGTCGGGACTGGCAGCGCCGCGTCGGTGACGATTCGTGTCAACCCCAACGCGGCGCCGGTCGTCACCGCGACGCCGGCCCTGGCCGCATCACCCACGGTGACCGGCACCGTCGGCACGGCGATCACGTCCATCCAGATCAATGCCACGAACCAGCCAGTTCTCACCGGCGGGTTCTCGGCCACCGGGCTTCCATCCGGCCTGGCAGTCGACGCCAATACCGGGCTGGTCACGGGAACACCGACGCAGAGCGGCGACTTCGCGGTGGTGCTGCGAGCGGCCAACCTGGTGGGCACGGGCGTCTCGACGACTGTGACGATCCGCATCAACCCCAACGTGGTGCCGGTCATTTCCGGCGCTGCGTCGGTATCGACCAACGTCAATACCGCGTTCGCTGGCTACCAGATCGTGGCGAGCCAGGCGCCGGTGACCGCGTATGCGGTGGTAGCTCCCAGCAGTTTGCCGGCCGGGCTGTCGCTCAACACCAACACCGGCGCAATCACCGGCACACCGACCGCGAGCGGACAGGTGACGACCAGCCTGAGCGCGACCAACCTGGTGGGCACCAGCCTGCCTTTCGCCTTGACGTTCAACATTGTCCCGACCACCTTCCCTGTGGTGACTGCCACCATTCCCGCAGTTGCCGGCACCGTGGGCGCCGCGATCACGCCGATCCAGATCAACGCCACCAACCCGACGATATCTGCCTATGGCGCCAGCGGTCTGCCGACCGGCCTGTCGGTGAACGCATCGGGGCAGATCGTCGGCACCCCGACGCAAAGCGGCGTGTTTGCCGTGGTGCTGAGCGCCACCAACGCGGCAGGCACCGGCAACAGCGCCACGCTCAGCTTGCAGATCAATCCCACTGTGGTGCCGGCCATCAGCAGTGCTGCCAGCGTGTCCACCAACGTCAACCAGGTGTTCGCGGGATACCAGATCACCGCCAGTCAGCCGCCCCTGCTGGGCTTTGCGGTGGTGGCTCCAGGCGTGCTGCCGGCAGGCCTGACCCTGAACACCGGCACTGGCGCGATCACCGGCACGCCGAGCCTGAGCGGGCAGGGCAGCGTCAATCTGACCGTGACCAATGCTGCCGGCACCAGCGCGCCGTTGACGGTGACCTTCAACATCCTGCCGACGTCCGTGCCACTGGTGACTGCAACGATCCCGACGCTTGCCGGCACGGTGGGCAGCGCCATCGCGCCGATCCAGATCAACGCCACGAACGCCGTCATCACCGGATATGCGGCCAGCGGCCTGCCGACCGGGCTGTCGGTCAACGCGGCCGGCCAGATCGTCGGCACGCCCACACAAAGCGGCGTGTTCCCGGTGGTCCTGAGCGCCACCAACCTGATCGGCACTGGCAACAGCGCACCCCTGAACCTGGCCATCAATCCCAACACGGTGCCACTGATCACCAGCGCAACCACGGCCACCGGAACAGCCAACAGCGCGTTTGCGGCCTACCAGATCGTGGCAAGCAACGGCCCGATCCTGTCCTACGCGGTGGTGGCGCCCAGCACCTTGCCGGCCGGCCTGTCGCTCAATACCAGCACGGGTGCGATCACCGGCACGCCGACAGCCAGCGGCAGCTTCAGCACCAGCCTGAGCGCCACCAACGCCGCCGGCACCAGCAACGTGATGGCACTGGCCTTCACAATCAACCCCAGCACCGTGCCGACCATCAGCAGCCCGACCTTTGCAACGGTGGCCGCCGGGGCGGCGATCACCCCGATCCAGGTGGTCGCCACCAACCCGCCGATCCTCGGCTATAGCGCCACCGGCCTTCCCTCGGGGCTGGCCATCAATACCAGCACAGGCGTCATCACCGGCACGCCCACGACACCCGGTGTTTTCGGCGCCACGCTGTCGGCCACCAATGCCATCGGACCGGGCAGCCGGGCGGTGCAATTCACGATCGGCGTGCCGGCCCCTGCCGCCTGTGCGATGTCCGTGGCCATCAATTCTGCGGCCACCCTGGACCTGGCCAGTTGTCTGTTCAGCGGCTTTGCGCCCACCGGGGTCACCGTCGTCGCCACGCCGGCACACGGCAGTGTGACTGTCAGTGGCACCGTGGTTGCTTTCACGCCGGTCAAGAACTACTTTGGCGCCGATTCCTTCACGTTTGTCGGCACCGGTGTGGGCGGCACGTCGCCACAGGGTGTTGTTGCGGTCACAGTCACCGGCCGACCCGATCCGATGCAGGACGCGGCCGTGACCGCGGTGATCGCCGCCCAGGCCGAGACCGCGCAGCGCTTCTCGCGCGCGCAGGTGTCGAACTTCCAGCGTCGCATGGAAGCCTTGCACCGGGGTGCCGGCGCCGTCGCCCCGGGCAGTGGCGCGCTGCAGCAATCATCGACACCACCCGTGCCGGGCCTGGCCGGTGCAGCGCAGGGTGGGTTCGGGGCGGCGGCCCTGGCTGGTGGCAACAACGCCAACAGCCTGCCGGATACCGGCACCGGCGCAGCCCTGCCGCCGCTGCCGTCGACCGTCGGCACCAGCGGCTACACGTCGACCGCCACGTCGCGCGGACCGCAGCCGGCCATCGCAGCCGGGACACCATCGCCGTTTGCCGGCGCCGGCAACACCGGTGGCAACCAGTTCACCACCGGTGCTGCGCTGGCCCTGCCCAGAACCATCGGCATGGAAATGCTGGGCCGGACCGCCGAGCGGGGACCGGTGGCCTTGCGCGAGGCAGACGCGCTCAATGCGATCGCCGCCGGCACCGGCCTCAAGGCGCTGCCTTTCGCCGACAGCGTGATCTCGCTGATCAAATCGCGTTCGATGGACCTGGCGGGCGTCGGCTCCGGACTCGGGCTCAACACCACGCCAGATGCCTCGGGCAACACCAGCTACTGGGTCGAGGGCGTGGCCAGTTTCGGCACCCGTGACGCCAGCGGCGGGTTCAGCGGCTCCGAGTTCAGTTCCAACGGCATTACGGTGGGCGTCGACAAGCGCATCAACAAGGACCTGGCGGTCGGCGTGGGCCTGGGGTATGCGCGCGACAAGGCCACCATCGGCACCGACGGCTCGGTCAACCGCTCGAAAGGTTATGCGCTGGCGGTCTATGGCAGTTACCAGGTGCAGGACAACACCTACATCGATGCCTTGCTGGGTGTCGGTTCACTCGACTTCGACACGAAACGCTTCGTGCTGCCCGCGAACGACTTCGCGCTCGGGCAACGCGGCGGCACACAGTGGTTCGGCTCGCTGACCGGCGGCTACGAATGGCGCGACCGGGATCTGCTGGTGTCGCCGTACGGCCGGATCGATTTCTCCACCGACCGCCTGCGCAGCAGCACGGAAACCGGCGCCAGCGCGTTTGCCTTGACCTACTTCGGCCAGACGTCGACCTCCATCCAGGGCGCATTGGGCGTGCGCGCCGAGTCGGCCCATGCCACCAGTTTCGGTTATGCCGTGCCCAAGGTGCGTGCCGAACTGCGGCACGAGTTCCGCGGCAGCGGCGAGGCCTTCGTAGGCTACGCCGACCAGCCGGGCGGGCCGCGGTTCGGCCTGCTGTCCGGAGGAGGCGCGCGCAATTCGGTCGTGCTGGGCATCGGCAGCGAGTTCCTGATGCGCGACGGCCTGACGCTGTCGGTCGAATACCAGCTCAGCCATTCTTTCTCGAACGACTCGAGTTACGCCTTGCGCCTGCGCTTGAGCAAGGACTTCGACGCCCGCGGCCTGCCCAAGCTGCGTCTGGCCGAGCAGGACAAGGACGACGAACCCGCGAATCTGCAGTTCGACGCCGGCTATGCCACCGACAGCAATGTCACCCGGGCCAAGGCGGGCCCGGACCGGCTGAACGACGATTCCTTCAGCGCCAATGTAAGCAAGACCTGGACCTACGACCTCACACCCCAGTCGCGCGTGCTGCTCACCGGCTCGGCCGGCGGCGAGAAGTTCCACCGCTTCAATGGCCTGAGCCGCGCCAGCCTGGGCCTGGAGGCTGAATACCAGTACCGCGCGTCGTCCGAATTCGACGAGCCCACCTACGGCGCCTTCGCCAAGTTGACGGGGGAGGGCTTCGAGTCCGCGCTGCGCGATGGTTACCGGTTGAGCACCGGTGTGTCTGTACGCCTGCCGCTGACCGACCGCATCGGGCTGTTCGGTGCCGCCGCGTTCAATCTGCGCAATGCGCGCAGCGAGGTGTTCAGCACGCGCGACCGTTCATTGCGCGCCAACCTCGACTATGCGCTCAGCGACCGCGAGACGCTGTACCTGGGTTCGGAGTGGCGCTTTGGCGATATCGTGTCCACCAGCCGGCCGTCGCTCGAGAACGTGAGCATCGCCAAGGTGTTGGCGCAGGACGATGCCTATGCCGGCGGGCAGTTGTTCAGCTACAAGGTCGAGGGCCGTACGGCGCTGTTCACTGTGGGCTACAACCTGGGTTTCGGCACCAAGGACTCGATCGACTTCTCCTGGCGCCATGTGCGGTCCACGCCCGGCTTGCGGCCGTCCTTCGTGACGTCGCCCCGGAGCTACAAGGCCAACCAGTTGTCGGCGGTCTACCTGCTGCGGTTTTAGGTGAGGATGTGACGATGCGTTGTGCGCGTGTATTGCTGGGTGTGGCCGGTCTCGGTGCGGCACTGCTGCTGTCGGCCTGCGGGGGTGGAGGAGCAGGTGGCAGCACCTCGGGCGACGTCGTTCCGTTTGTGCGGGCCGCCGCTGCAGCCGTGGGCCTGGACCGTTTCCTGCTGTATCCCAATCCGGTGGTGCTGGCCGACAACAGTTTTCAGGTCGGGGCGGCGGAGTATGCCGTCGCCTACTACGAGGCGATCGACCCGAACAACGAGCGCGACACACTGGCCAAGTTCAAGGCGTTCAACAGCATCGGAGTCACCACCGGCGGACACACCGAGTACAACGTGATCGTCGGTGACCAGCGCGACCTGGGGTATGGCCGCAAGATGACGGCGCACCGCAAGCCCGACGGCACGCTGGCCTTTGTTGTCGAAAACTACCTGGTGGGCGCGTACGGGGGTTATTCGCCGTTGAACCTCGAAGCTGCGATCAAGGGCGTCGACCAATGGCACCTCGGGACCAACGCGATCGAGTTCAGCCCGGGCCCGCAGGCTGGTGCGGCTGGCCTGCCAGCCGATGGATCCTTCGTCAAGTTCTACACCTATGACCCGAAGACCGGTGCGCGGCTGAAAACCATCAGCCTGGATGGCCGACCGCCCAAGGCCATGCCGACCGTATGTATTTCATGCCATGGTGGCCGTGGCGACCCGCTGACACCGCCTGACGGTGGTGGCAGGAAGCTGTTCCCGCTGGTGGCGAACTCCTATTCCCAGCACCGCGGCGACGTGCAGGCGCGCCTGCACCCGTTCGAGCCGGCGTCGTTCGACTTCTCCAGCATCCCCGGCTTCAGCCGCGCGGAGCAGGAAGCCGCCATCAAGGAAATCAACAAGCTGGTGCTGTGCTCGTTCCCGTTCCCGGTCGGCACGGTACCGACGCAGCCCGAAGACCTGTGCCGGCGCGTGGCGATCCAGCACGAATACCAGGGCACGGCCGCCGCCCACCTGAAAGACATGTACGGCGGCGACACCTTGCCGCTGGCGATGAGCAAGACCACCGACACCTATGTCGAAGCCAGCTGGCAGGCGGCCGGGCAAAGCGACCTGTATCTGAACGTGCAGGCGCAGGCCTGCCGCGTGTGCCACCTGCTGCGGGGCACCGGCAACCAGTCGGACATCAGCTTCGAGACCTTCCCGCAGTTCGACAGCTACAAGGACCGCATCAAGGCGCATATTGTCGACCGCGGCAACATGCCGCTGGCCAAGCTCATCTACGACAAGTTCCACAGCACGGTGAGCATGCTGCAGACCATGGCGGCCTACCTGCAGAGTGTCACCCTGGGTGGCGCGTTTGCCGATGGCAACCTCCTGCCCGAGCGGCCGATCGCCGACCCGGGGCCGGACCGGGTGGTCCGGCCGGGCGCCACAACGCTGTCGGCGGCGATGAGCCTGTATTCGACGGGTTACCAGTGGAGCATCGTGAGCGGCCCCGCAGGCGCCTTGCTGACAAACCCGGCCTCAGCGGCGCCGGTATTCACGGCTGTGGCCGATGGAGCCTATGTGCTGCAACTGGTATCGAGCAAGGGCACCGCCACCAGCGTGCCGGCGCAACTGCGCATCGCGGTCGACAGCACCCTGGCCTACGATCCCACGGCACTGCGGTTTGCAGACATCAAGGCCACGCTGCAAAGCCCGGTTGGTGGCTGCACCACCTGCCACCAGCCAGGCGGCAATGGCGCCGTGACACCGCCGATCTGGTATGCGAGTTACGACCGCGCGGGAACCGGTATCGGGACCGAAAACAGCCCGACCAACGACCATTGGTTCTACACCGAGTTGCGCGGGCGCATCAACTTCACCGACTGGATCGCCAGCCCGCTGCTGCGCAAGCCCTCAGGCAACCACCACAACGGCAATCTGCGCACCGGCTTCGACACCAGCCAGGCCCCGGGAGCACCCGGACGCGCGGACTACGACAAGTTCGTCAGCTGGATCGTGAACGGCGCGCCTGAATAAGCGGCGGATTGCCAACACCTGCAGCCGGCACCATCCGCAGAACGCCTGACACGGCCGATTGGCTGATTCGCCACGGTCGGCGGCAGGCCAGCGGGTCAGTAGGTCCGGCGCGGCCCGGTGTAGACGTCGTTCGAGAACACGAACGGTGTCCTGCGCCCCACCAGGGTCTCGATCAGGGCGAGTTCCTGGTCGGTGTGGTTCACGAAGGGCGCATTGCGGATGTTGTTTCCGGCGCCGCCATCGGTCACGATGTTCACCGGCCGGTCATGGTGCTTGGCAGCGATGTTTTCCCGGCTGGTCGGGTCGGCGGTGGCCTGTACTTCCGTGGCGCCGTAACAGGTGCAGAAATAGGTGCGTTCCGGGTCGGACTCGATATAGAAACCGGTTCCGCGAATGCCGATGGTGGCGGTGGACGAGGTCAGCTTCATCGACGAGTTGCGCGACACCGACAGCAGCTTGCCGCTCAACATGCGCAGGCCGCCGATGACCAGTGATTCCGTCGTGTTTTCCGGCGGCTCGATCAGCAGCTTGCTCTCGCTGCGCAGGATCATCGAATGCGTGTTCACCACGAACACCACTTCACTGTTCTGCGCCGTCTGCACAGTGTCGCCGGGCTTGATCTGGGTGGCGAGAGTCGCCTCCTTGTCGTTCACAGTCACCTGGCCGGACAGCCCGTAGATGGACTGGCCCGGCGGCAACTTGCGCGGCTTGCTGCCGAAGATGCCGAAGGTGATCGCCTGGCTGCCGGCGGCGGTGAGGCCGAGCAGGCCGGCGCTCAGGGCCCGGATCAGCAGCAGGCGCCGCGGGTCGTCGATTTCGTCGGTGCGTTTCATCTGTGCTCCCGGTGAGGCTGGCGTGGAGGTGTTTCGCAGCCTGCAACATCACTCCCTGATGCCCGGGGATGCTACCACGGCCACCGCCACCGCCACCCCCGGCCGGGGCCTCTGGCACCGGCAGTTGCCTGCCCGTTTGTGCAATTGTGCCGGGGGCTCGGGGTATCATCGCAACGCTGGCTCCGTGCTGCTCCGCGCCCGGTTTCTGTCCCTTCACCGCCAACCAGGTTCCTGCTTCCCGTGCGTCTCAACTCGATCAAGCTGTCCGGCTTCAAGTCCTTCCCCGAGCCGACCAATTTCATGCTGCCCGGCCAACTGGTCGGCGTGGTGGGCCCCAACGGCTGCGGCAAGTCCAACATCATGGATGCCGTGCGCTGGGTGCTGGGTGAAAGCCGGGCCAGCGAGTTGCGCGGCGAGTCGATGCAGGACGTGATCTTCAACGGCACCAACACCCGCAAGCCGGCCAGCCGCGCCAGCGTCGAACTGGTGTTCGAGAACGCAGACCACCGCGCCGGCGGCCAGTGGGGGCAGTTCGCCGAGATCGCGGTCAAGCGCGTGCTGACCCGCGACGGCACCAGCAGCTACTACATCAACAACCAGCCGGTGCGCCGGCGCGATGTGCAGGATGTGTTCCTGGGCACGGGCCTGGGCCCGCGGGCCTACGCCATCATCGGCCAGGGCACGATCAGCCGCATCATCGAGTCCAAGCCCGAGGAACTGCGCCTGTTCCTCGAAGAGGCAGCCGGGGTGTCCAAATACAAGGAGCGCCGCCGCGAAACCGATAACCGGCTCAGCGACACGCGCGAGAACCTGACCCGGGTGGAGGACATCCTGCGCGAACTCGGCGCCAATCTGGAGCGGCTGGAGAAGCAGGCCGAGGTGGCGCAGCGCTACAAGGGGTTCCAGGCCGAGGTCGCGCTCAAGCAGCACCAGTTCTGGTATTTACGCCTCGCAGAGGCACAGGCCGAGCAGGCCCGGGTGAAAGTCGACGCGCAGGCGGCGTTGCTCGCCATGGAGAGCCGGGTGGCCGACCTGCGCCGTATCGAGGCCGACCTGGAAACAGTGCGCCAGGCGCACTACGCCGCCGGCGACCATGTCAACCAGGCCCAGGGGCTGCTGTACGAGGCCAGCACCGAAGTCGGCAAGCTCGAGGCCGAGATCCGCTTCGTGGTCGAAGGCCGCCAGCGTGTCGAGCAGCGCCTGGCCAGCCTGAAGGAGCAACTCGCCCAGTGGGGCGGCCGCAGGCACGACGCCGAGGCCGAGATCGCCGACCTCGTCGAGCGCGCTGGCCAGGCACAGGAGGACAGCGAGGTGCTGACAGCCCAGGTCGAGGACCACGCCCAGCAGTTGCCGGAACTCGAGGACGCCTTGCGCCAGGCGCAGTCGGCCGCCAGCGAGCAGCGCAGTGCGGTGTCGCAGGTACAGCAGCAGATCCAGGTGCTGGCCGCCGAGCAGCGCAGCGTGCAGGAGCAGTCGCGCCAGATGCAGGGGCGCCGCGAGCGCCTGGGGGCCGACCAGAAGGCGCTGGAGGCACCGGACGAATCGGTGCTGGCCGGCCTGCAGTTGCAGATGGAGCAGGCCCAGGAGGCCGCAGCCATGGACGATGCCCGCATGCACGAGTTGCAGGACGCGGTTCCGGCACTCGACGAGGCGCGCCGCGCCCAGCAGCAGGTTGTGAACACCGAATCCTCGCGCCACGCCACGCTGGCGGCCCGCCTGGAGGCGCTCAAGGCCCTGCAGGAGAAGGTCCGCACCGACGGCAAGCTGCGTCCATGGCTGGGCAAACACGGCCTCGAGCAGATGCCCGCGCTGTGGAGCCGCCTGCATGTGGAGCAGGGCTGGGAAAACGCCATCGAGGCCGCCTTGCGCGAGCGCCTGGGCGCACTCGAGGTGTCGGTGCTGGACCGTGTGCGCGCATTCGCCGGTGATGCGCCGCCAGCCAAACTGACGTTCTTCAGCCCGCCGTCTGCGGGCCTGCCGGTGCTTGCCTCCGCGCTGCCGGGCCTGGCGGACCTGCTGCGCCCGCACGACGCCGGCCAGGCCGCGGTACTGCGCGACTGGCTGCAGGGCTGCTTCAGCGCGGCCAACCTGGATGCAGCGATCGCCCAGCGCAGCCATCTGCAGGCCGGCCAGGCCATCTACGTGCCTGCCGGCCATGCCGTGACCCAGCACAGTGTCAGCTTCTATGCGCCCGACTCCGAACAGGCCGGCCTGCTGGCCCGGGCCCAGGAAATCGAAAACCTCGAAAAGCAGCTGCGTGCCCAGGCCCTGATCGGCGAGCAGTCGCGCCAGGCACTGGCACGGGCCGAGTCGGCCTACGCCGAGGCCGCGCAATCGCTGGTGCAGCTGCGCCGCGACGCCACCCAGAGCCAGGCGCGTGCGCACGACCTGCAGGTGCAGGTGCTGCGCCTGCGGCAACTGGCCGAGCAGGCACGCGCGCGCAATGCACAGCTCAGCGGCGAACTGGCCGAGCTTGATGCCCAGCTCGAAGCCCTCGACCAGCGGCGCATCACCGCCGAGGCGCGGTTCGAAGAGCTCGACATGCAGCTGGCCGACACCCAGGAGCGCCACGCCCTGCTCGACGAGCGGGTGCTGCTGGCGCAGGGGAAATTGTCCGAAAGCCGCGAGCAGCAGCGGCAGGTCGAACGGCGCGCCCAGGAAGCCGATTTTGCGATGCGCAGCCTGCAGGTCCGGCAGGCCGAACTGCAGCGTGCCATCGACACCGCCGTACAGCAGTCGCAGGCCCTGTCCGACGAGCAGCAGCGGGCGCACGACGAGCTGATGCGCCTCACCGACGCAGCGGCACAGGCCGGGCTCCAGAACGCGCTGGCGATCAAGCTGGAGCGCGAGCAGGCGCTGGGCGCGCGGCGCAGCGAATACGACGACCTGACCGCCAAGCTGCGTGGCAGCGACGAGCGCCGGCTGCAGCTCGAACGCGAGCTCGACCCGCTGCGCCAGCGCATCACCGAGATGCAGCTCAAGGAGCAGGCCGCGCGCCTGGGCTGCGAGCAGTACCAGCAGCTGCTGGACGATGCCCACGCCGATATCGAACCGCTGGCGGCGTCGATCGTCCAGGGCAATGTGCGGCTGGCCGGGCTGCAGGCGGCCATCGACCGGCTCAATGCCCAGATCACGGAACTCGGTGCGGTGAATCTGGCCGCGCTCGAGGAGCTCACGACCGCACGCGAGCGCAAGCAGTTCCTCGATGCGCAGTCGGCCGACCTGAACCAAGCCATGACGACCCTGGAGGACGCGATCCGCAAGATCGACGGAGAGACGCGCGAGCTGCTCTCGGCCACCTTCGACACGGTGAACACGCATTTCGGCAAGATGTTCCCGGAGCTGTTCGGCGGCGGCAACGCGCGGCTGGTGATCACCGGCGACGAGATCCTGGACTCCGGCGTACAGGTGATCGCCCAGCCGCCGGGCAAGAAGAACCAGACCATCCACCTGCTCTCGGGCGGCGAAAAGGCCTTGACGGCGATCGCACTGGTGTTTGCGATCTTCCAGCTCAATCCGGCGCCGTTCTGCCTGCTCGACGAGGTCGACGCCCCGCTGGACGACGCCAACACCGAGCGTTATGCCAAACTCGTGACCAGCATGAGCCGGGATACGCAGTTTCTTTTCATCAGCCACAACAAGATCGCCATGGAGATGGCCGAGCAGCTGATCGGGGTCACGATGCAGGAGCAGGGGGTCTCGCGCATCGTAGCCGTCGACATGGATGCCGCGGTCACGATGGCGGAAACGGCCTGAGCATGGTGAGCCGCAGCGCGCCGCATGGAGGTATTTGAATGAGCACGCTCCAGATCGGGCTGGCGGTGGCGGGGGGGGTGGTGCTGGCCGCGGTGGTCGCGCACGAGGCCTGGAAGGCCCGCAAGCTTGCGCCGCGCCAGCCCGCGCGCGTGGAACCGGCGGACGGCGAACTTGGCGGCCCGGTCGAGCCCAGGCTGGAATCCGACCCCTACGCGCCGGAGAGCTTTCCGGTACCCGTGCCGGAAAAGAAGGCCGGCATGGACGGCCTGATCGACGTCATCACCCCGGTTGCGCTGGACGATCCGGTGTCCGGCGACGCCGCGCTGGCGGCCATGCCAGCGACCCGGCGCGCCGGCAGCAAACCGTTTGCGGTGGAGGGCCTCAACAGCCTCAGCCGCGTCTGGGAGACGCCGGTGCCCGGCCAGCGCTATGACGCCTTCCAGGTCGGTGTGCAGCTGGCCAACCGCCTGGGCGCACTCAACGAGATCGAATACTCCGAGTTTGTCGTCAAGGCGCAGGGATTCTGCGATGCGATCAACGGCACACCCGACTTTCCGGACATGCTCGAACAGGTTGCCCGGGCGCGCGAACTCGACCAGTTCGCCAGCGCCCACGACGCGCAACTGGGGTTCACGCTGCGCGCACGCAGCGCCGCCTGGAGCCCGGGTTATGTGCAGCAGCACGCGGCCCGGCTGGGTTTCGTGGCCGGTGCCATGCCTGGGCGCATGGTGCTGGCGGCCAGCGTGGCCGGCATGCCGCCGGTGCTGGGCCTGAACTTCGACACCCAGGCCGCATTGGCCGAGGACCCGGCGCAAGCCGCCATCCGCGACGTTTCGCTGTCGCTTGACGTGGCCCAGGTCGAGCGCGGCGAGCAGCCCTTCGTGCGCCTGCGGGATTGCGCGGTGGCCCTTGCAGCGGCCATGGACGGCGTGATCACCGACGACAACGGCCAGCTGCTGCCGCGCGACGCGATGGACCTCATTGGCGCGGAACTCGAAGGCCTGTACGACACGCTGGAACAGCGCGACCTAGCCGCCGGTTCGGCGCTGGCGCGGCGGCTGTTTTCCTGAGCCGCGCTGGTGACGCGTTCGCTTGTGGAACTGCGCACATGACTCAGCAGGACGGCACGCCGCCGGGTGACCACACCGACCGCTCGCGCATGGACTGGCTGCGCCAGGAACTGCACCGGCATGCGCACCAGTACTACGTGCTCGATGCCCCCACCGTACCCGATGCCGAGTACGACCAGCTGTTCCAGGAGTTGCAGTCGCTGGAGGCGCGCCACCCGTCCTGGACGACTGCCGACTCGCCGACACAACGGGTCGGTGGCAAGGCCCTGGAGCAGTTCGCCACCGTACGCCACCGGGTGCCCATGCTCAGCATCCGTACCGAGACCGACACGGCGGCCAGCGGCGCGGAGAACTTCGACGCCCGGATTCGGCGGGAGTTGTCGTTGGCGCCCGATGCGCCACCCGTGGAGTATGTGGCCGAACCCAAGTTCGACGGCCTGGCGATGAGCCTGCGCTACGAGGCCGGGGTGCTGGTGCAGGCAGCCACGCGCGGCGATGGCGAGGCCGGCGAAGACGTGACCCACAACATCCGCACCATCGGACAGATCCCGCTGCGACTGCCGCACGACGCGCCGCTGGTGCTCGAGGTGCGCGGCGAGGTCTACATGCGGCGCGACGATTTCGACCGCCTGAACGAACTGCAGCGACAGAAGATCGCCGCCGGCATGAAAGGCGAGAAGACCTTCGTCAACCCGCGCAATGCGGCTGCCGGCGCGGTGCGCCAGCTCGACCCCGCCATCGCGGCGCAGCGCCCCTTGAGCTTTTTCGCCTACGGGCTGGGCGAGATCTCGACGCCCGAACAGGGCGGGCCGGTGCTGAGCACCCATTTCGACCTGCTGGGTCGGCTGCGGGCCTGGGGCCTGCCGGTGTGCGAACTGGTCGAGGTGGCGCTGGGCGCAGCCGCCCTGGTCGCCTACCACACACGCATCGGCCGCCAGCGTGATGCCCTGGGATTCGATATCGACGGCGTCGTCTACAAGGTCAACAGCCTGGCGCTGCAGCAGCAACTGGGTTTTGTCACGCGCGAACCGCGCTGGGCGGTGGCGCACAAGTACCCGGCGCAGGAGCAATTCACCACGGTGCTGGGCATCGACGTGCAGGTAGGCCGTACCGGCAAGCTCACGCCGGTGGCCAAGCTGGCGCCGGTGTTCGTGGGCGGCGTGACGGTGACCAACGCCACGTTGCACAACGAGGACGAGGCGCGGCGCAAGGACGTGCGCATCGGCGATACCGTGGTGGTGCGGCGCGCCGGCGACGTGATTCCCGAAGTCGTGGGAGTGGTGCTCGACAAACGCGTCGGCGAGCCGGCGCAGTTCTCGATGCCGGCCACCTGCCCGGTGTGCGGTTCGGCAGCGGTGCGCGAGGAGGGCGAGGTCGACCACCGCTGCAGCGGGGGCCTGTTCTGCAGCGCACAGCGCAAGCAGGCGATCCTGCATTTTGCGCAGCGGCGCGCGGTCGAGGTGGAGGGGCTGGGCGACAAGCTGGTCGACCAGCTGGTCGACGCCGGCGTCGTGCGCACCTTGCCGGATCTGTACCGGCTCGGCCTGACGGCCCTGGCCAGCCTGGACCGCATGGCCGACAAGTCTGCACACAACCTGCTCGAAGCCCTGGACCAGTCGCGCCGGACGACGCTGGCGCGCTTCCTGTTCGGTCTGGGCATCCGCCATGTCGGCGAGGCCACGGCGAAGGAACTGGCGCGCCACTTCGGCAGTCTCGACGGCATCATGGACGCGACCCTCGAGCAGTTGCTGGAGGTCAACGACATCGGGCCGATCGTGGCGCAGAGCCTGCGCCTGTTCTTCGACCAGCCGCACAACCGCGAGGTGGTCGAACAGCTGCGCGCCTGTGGCGTGACCTGGGAGGAGGGCCCGCCTGCGCCGACGACACCCAAACCCTTGTCCGGCAAGACGTTTGTCATCACCGGCACGCTGCCGGGCATGGGCCGCGACGAGGCCAGGGACCTGATTGAGGCGGCCGGTGGCAAGGTCGCCGGATCGGTGAGCAAGAAGACCAGCTTCGTCGTCGCCGGTGCCGAGGCCGGCAGCAAGCTGGACAAGGCGCGTGAACTGGGAATTGCGGTGCTCGATGAAGCGGGACTGCGGGAGATGCTGAATGACCGTACGTGAAATTCTCAAGATGGGCGACGCGCGGCTGCTGCGCACGGCCCAGCCTGTGGCAGAGTTCGACACCGACGAGCTGCACCTGCTCATCACCGACCTGCTCGACACCATGGCCGCCGCCAACGGCGCAGGGCTCGCCGCGCCGCAGATCGGGGTGGACCTGCAGGTCGTGATCTTCGGCACCGGGGCGGTCAGCCCGCGTTATCCCGATGCGCCGCCGATTCCGCGCACGGTGCTGGTCAATCCGGTGATCACGCCATTGCCGGGGCCGTCGGGACACATCGAGGAGGAGGAAGACTGGGAGGGCTGCCTGTCGGTTCCGGGCCTGCGCGGCGTGGTGCCGCGCCATGCAAGCATCCGCTACACCGGTTTCGACCAGTACGGCGACCCGGTGGACCGCACCGTGGACGGTTTCCATGCGCGTGTGGTGCAACACGAATGTGACCACCTGGTGGGCACGTTGTATCCGATGCGGATCCGCGATTTCACGCGTTTCGGCTTCACCGAGATCTTCTTTCCGGGGCTGGACGCGCCCGCGGACGACTGATACGGTTTCGCGTTCAATCGTCAAGAAGCCGTCTGACCGGATCCGGCCCGAAGCGGACGTTGTTGGTCTTTTCTGAAACCATGGCAGCCAGGATACCGGTGACGTGGTGTGGGACCAGGCCGACGGCGCATTCGGCTCCGCGGCTGTCCCCCGCCCTGCGGGCTCCTCCTTTATGCCGCTGCGCCGAACGCACCGCCGACCTGATCCTGCGGCTTGGTTGGACTGCCGGAGCCCGGAGCAACGAATACCAAACACCGAGCGGCGCGGCAGGCGGTACCCGGTGCGGGCGATTTCTGGGGCGCCGAGGAGCGGACCGCAAGGGTCGGTGCGCGCAGCGCACTTCGTTGTCATTCTGGCCGCGGCTGTCCGAACGCAGCGCCCGCAGGGCGCGTAGTGAGTTCTG
>JANMZX010000597.1:0-10186 GCA_031383745.1 Rhodoferax sp.
CGGCGAGGCTCACAATTGCGCGAAGCGCTTGTGATGCCGGAGCCAACACCGCAGGGCAGTCTGCGCGTCCAGCGCCAGACCGCCCCACCATGAGCCCCCGCCGGGTCCCGCTTGCCGCGACGCGCGCCGACGTCAACGCAAAAAGGCAGCGAAAACCACAGCACAAGCCGACCAGCGACCGTCCGCTTTGGGCCGAAAGCAGACAAGGCCGCAGGCCTGGCGAGCCCGCTTGTGCCCGGCATGGCCTGGATATCAGGGCCGCGGCTCGGACCAGAGCTTGCCGCCGGTGGCCCAGTTCTCGCGTTTCACATCCGTGATCAGGATGTCGACGGACTCGGGCGAACCGCCCAGGACTTCGACGCTGACGCGGGTGATCTCGGCGACCAGCTTCTTCTTCTGCTCGACGGTGCGGCCTTCCATCATTTCGATGTGGTACGTGGGCATGGGGACTCCTGGATGAAGAGGGTTGGGATGGCTCAGGCCTGTTTTTGTCTCGGTGCGCCGGCGGTCTCCACCGGCAGCATCAGCACGAAGGCAGCGGTGCAACAGGCGATTGCGGCCATCGACAGCAGCAGGGTCGCGAAGCCCGCCGCCTTGACCGCCGGCCCCAGCGAATATACCGCCAGCGAGCTGATGCCGAACGACACGGCCAGGCGCATGCCGCTCACGCGCGAGCGGACGGCGTCGTCCACATACCGCACGATCATGGCGTCGGTGAACGGGATGGCGCCAAAGATCGTGACCATGAAACCGATCTGCAGCCAGAACAGCGACCAGCCCTGCGCCTGGGCCGCCAGCAGGAACATCGGCACCTGCAGCAGCACGATGCACAGGTAGAGCTGCTTCAGCGGGAAGCGGTCGATCAGGCGCCCGACGATCACCTGCGCCAGTGACGCGACGGTGTAGACGGCGGCCAGCATCATGCCCAGCTGCGCCGGATCTTCCACGATGCCCCGGAAACGCTCGCGCATCAGCTCGCCGTTGCCGTTGGTGGTGAAGTTGAACAGCAGGCTGCTGGAGATGGCCGCAAACGTCATCACCAGGAACAGCCGCGCCAGCATCCTGGGCGACAGTTGCACCGACGCGCCGCCCTTGCGTTTGGCCGGCGACTCGCGCTCGACAGGGGCTACCAGCATGAACGCCACACCGGCGATGAGAGAGAGCACTGCGGGCACGACGAATGCGGCGCGCCAGCCGACGTACTTGACCATGAAGCCGGTCAGGACGGCGGCAAACGCGATGCCCAGATTGCCCACCAGCCCGTTGAGGCCGATGGTGGCGCCGGGGTTGCGTGCATGCTGCACCAGCATCGGGATGCCGACCGGATGGTAGATGGCGGAAAACGCGCCCAGCACGGTCAGCGCCAGCGCCAACTGCCAGGCGCTCTGCACCACGGCGCACAGCAGGCCGGCCGCACCCAGCCCGAAGAAGAAGATCACCATCATGCTGCGCCGGCCCCACAGGTCGCCCAGGCGCCCGGCCGGGACCGAGCCGATGCCGAACAGCAGGAAGGCGCCGGCGCCATAGGGCATCAGGTCTTCCCAGCGCGAAAATCCGAACTCGAGCGCAATGCTGGTCACCGCGGTGGCGAAGATCAGCAAGAACATATGATCGAGCGCATGACCCAGGTTAAGCAGGAGCGAGGTGCCTCGATTGAGCATCATGGTGGATTGGCGGTGAGGGCGGGGATGGACGCCATTTTCACCCAGGCTCGCACGCCGACCCTTGCTTGACTTGGTTCGGGTTCACGAACACACTGAAACGCACCATGAAACGCCGACTTCTGACTGCCCTGCTTGGAGCTGGCGCCTTGTCGCTGGGCGCCTCGGGCCAGGGCCTCGGGTCCGGCAACGGGCCGGGCAAGGGCGTGCGGCGCATCGGGTGGTTGTCGCTGAACAAGGCCGAGTCGGACATCGCATTGCAGGCGCGCCGCCTGCTGTACGAGAGCATGCGCCGTGCAGGTTATGACGAACGCGGCAACCTCGTCGTCGAGCGGCGGTACGCCGAGGGCGACAGCAGCCGGCTGACCGCGCTGGCAGAGGAGATCGTGCGGCAGGAGGTGGAGTTGCTGATTGCCGTAGGCAACGACGCCATCGCCGCGGCCCTGCCGGTGGCGCGCAAGATTCCAGTGGTGATGCTGGGCGCCTCCTTGCCGGTAGACCTGGGTTTTGTCGCCAGCCTGGCCCGGCCTGGGCCCCACGTGACCGGCACTGCGTGGGTGCTGCCCGAGACCGCGGGCAAGCTGCTGCTGGTGCTCAAGGAGGCGGTCAGCACGGCAGTGCGGGTCGCCGTGTTGTCGAACCCCAAGTCGCCCGGCGTGCCGCGCTATGTGGCTGCCACCGAGCGCGCGGCGCGTGCGGCAGGCATTCAGCTGGATACCTACGATGTGTCCCGCCCGCACGACATTGGCCCCACGCTCAAGCGCATCGTGGCGCACCGCATGGATGCGTTGTACGTGATCGGGGACCAGGTCATCAACCCGCGCCTGCCGGAGATCGCAGCGCATGCACTGAAGAACAAGCTGGCGTCGATCGGGATGTCGCGGGCCTTTGTCGATGCTGGAGGCATGCTGTATTACGGGCCCGACCTGGCAGACCAGATCGAGCGGTTGACGGGCCAGGTGGACCGCATCCTGCGCGGAGCTAGGCCGGGCGACCTGCCGGTCGAACTGCCAGGCAAATACGAACTGGTGGTCAATCTCAGGACCGCCAACATGCTGGGGCGCACCATACCGCAACCGGTGTTGATGCGCGCCACCGAGGTGATCGAATGATGCGCCGGCGTTGGCTGGTTGCGGCGGGCTGCGCGGTGGCGCTCGGGCTGCCGCTTCGGGCTGCCGCGCAGCAGGCCGGGCGCATGTACCGGTTGGGCTGGCTGTCGACCGGAGCGTCGCGCTCCGAGTCCTACAACCTGGCATTTTTCGAGCGCCTGCGCGAACTCGGGTTCAGCGAAGGGCGAAACCTGGTCGTCGAACACCGCAATGCCGAGGGCCAGGTCGAGCGGTTGCCGGAACTGGCGCGTGAACTGGCGCGCCTGAAGTGCGACATCTACATGGCACCCGGCTCCGAGGTCAGCCTGGTGGCCATGAAGCAGGCCACGCTTGATCAGCCCATCATCATCGCGGCCAACGACTACGACCCGGTGGCCACCGGCCATGTGGCGAGTCTGGCGCGGCCCGGCGGGCGCATCACCGGCGTCTACCAGTTGCAGGAAGAGATCTCGGCCAAGCGGCTGGAGCTGATCAAGGAGCTGTTGCCGAAGGCAAGAAAAGTCGGTGTGCTGGCCGACACGGCGTCGCTGCGGCAACTGGCGCTGGTGCGTGACGCCGCCAAGGCATTGGGCCTGGAGCTGCTGCTGCATGAGTTCAAGACCGCGCCCTACGATTACGAAGCAGCCTTTGCCGCGTTCGCGCGCGGCAAGGTGGACGCTGTGCTGCCCCTGGGGTCTGGCCTGTTTGTGCCGGCGCGGCGCAGGATTCCGGAGCTGGCGCTGCAGCACCGCCTGCCCGGCATGTTCAACAACGCCCTGTGGGCCGAGGCGGGCGGGCTGGCGTCGTATGGGGTGGACTTCCCGGCGGCCTACCGGCGGGCGGCCGACATGACGGCCCAGGTGTTGAACGGCACCCAGCCGGCCAGCTTGCCGGTGCAGCAGGCCACGGTGATCGAGATGGTGGTCAACCTGCGTACCGCCAGGGCCCTGGGCGTCACGCTGCCGCAGGGTATCGTGCTGCGTGCCAACCGGGTGATCGAATGATCGACCGGCGCACGGCCATGGGCGCATGGCTGGCGGGTTTGGTGTGCCTGCCCCGCCTCGCAGCGGCGCAAGCCGCAGGGCGCGTCTACCGGGTCGGGATCCTGCGCCCGACCGCGCCGCCCGTGCCGGCGGCGGACTGGATGGCTGCCGGCATCCCGGCGGCGCTGCGCGAGATCGGTTATGTCGAAGGGCGCAACCTGGCGATCGACGCCCGCTGGGCCGCGGGGGAGCTCGATCGGCTGCCGGCGCTGGCACGCGAGCTGGTGCAGGCGAAGGTCGATGTGATCCTCGCCGTCGGGGCTGCGGCGGTGCGCGCGGCGAAAGACGCGACGGCGGCGATCCCGATCGTCATGTGGGGCAACTTCGATCCGGTCGGGCTGGGGCTCGTCGCCAGCCTGGCCCAGCCGGGCGGCAATGTCACCGGTGTGCTGATCGCCCCCGACGGCACCTTGGCCGGCAAGAAGCTCGAGTTGCTCAAGGCCGCCGTGCCCCGGGCCACGCGGATGGCGCTGCTGGCGCCCGAGGATCCCGGCTTCCGGCTGCAGGTGCAGGAGGCGCGCACGGCCGCCGTGGCGCTGGGGATCGACCTGCAGGTCACCGAGGTGCGTGGTGGCGACTACGAGCGCGCGTTTGCAGCGATCGCGGCGCAGCGACCGGGCGCGCTGTTCGTCGGCGCGCACACCAGTTTCTCGCGCGACCGTGCGCCGATCATCGCGCTGGCGGCGAAACACCGCCTGCCCGCGGTGTACGAGTGGCGCGAGCAGGTTGCCGATGGCGGCCTGATGTCCTATGGCAGCAGCCTGCCGTTCCTGTACCAGCGCCTCGCCACGTATATCGACCGCATCCTGAAGGGTGCCAACCCGGGCACGATGGCGGTGGAGCAACCGACCAGGTTCGAACTGGTCATCAACCGCAAGACTGCCAAGGCGCTGGGGCTGGCGATTCCGCAATCGCTGCTGCTGCGGGCGGACGAGGTTATGGAATGAAGCGACGCGCGCTCATGTCCACTGTTGTCGGGCTGCTTGGAGCCGCGCAGGGCGTGTATGCCCAGGCCGTCCGTGCGCCGGGCAAGATCGGTTACCTGCATCCGCGTACCGCCGCGCCGGATCATTCGACCTTGAAAATTCTTCGGCCGGCGTGGCAACGACTGGGTTTTGTCGAGGGTGAGAGTTTCCTGTTGCGCTCGGCACAGGACGAACCCCAACGCTTGCCGGCACTGGCGAACGAATTGATCGGCCAGGGTGTCGGTGTGTTGATCGTGGTTGGTGCTGCCGCGCTGAAGGCGGCCAGCCTGGCCACCAAGGCGGTTCCGATCATCGCCATCGACCTGGAGACAGACCCCGTCAGTGCGGGTTATGCGACCAGCTTCGCGCGCCCGGGTGGCAACGTGAGTGGCTTGTTTCTGGACCAGCCCTCACTGGCCGGCAAGTGGATCGAGTTGCTGCGCGAAGTTGCACCGGATCTGGAACGGGTGGCATTGCTGTGGGACCGTGTGACTGGCGTGGGGCAAGTCGAGATCGCCAAGGCGGCGGCACGTCTCAAAGGGCTTGAGTCGGTGGTGCTTGAACTGCGCCAGAACACCAGTTTTGACGAGGTGCTGCGGCCGATGGCGGGTCGGCCAAGGACCGGCATCGTGCAGATCGGCACAGCCGGTTTCGCGGTGGTCGCCGAGCGGTTTGCTGCGGCGGCACGCAAACACCATCTGCCGACCATCGGGTTCCTCAAGATCTATGCGCAGGCTGGTGTGCTGATGTCGTACGGCCCGGTGCAAGAGCTCTATTTCCCGCGGGCCGTGCTCATGGCCGAAAAGGTCCTGCGCGGGGCCAACGTCGCTCAGATGCCGATCGAAGGCCCGGACCGATTCGAGCTGGTGATCAACATGGCGTCCGCGCGGGCTATCGGTTTGAAAATCCCCGCGGCGCTGCTGCTGCGCGCGGATGAGGTGATCCAGTGATCCGCCGCAATGCGTTCCTCGCTATCTTGGCCGCGACGCTGACCACTGGTTCAGGCGTGCTCGCGCAGTCGACGGCCAGGATGCCGCGCATCGGTGTCATTGGCGAGCAGGGCCCGGGAGAACCTCGCCTCGAAGCCTTCCGCCAGGGTTTGCGTACGCTCGGGTATGCCGAGGGCCAGAATATCCAGGTCGAGTACCGCTACCTGGAGGGCGTGCTCGACCGCGTGCCCGGCTTCGTTGCCGAACTGCTCGGCCTCAAGGTCGACGTGCTGGTGGTGGGCGGCACGGTTGCGGCGCGCGCCGCCAAGGCGCAGACGACGACGGTGCCGATCGTGTTCACGGTGGCGGCCGACCCGGTGGCCAGCGGTCTGGTACCGAACCTGGCGCGCCCGGCCGGTAACGCCACCGGCATGTCGGTCCTGCTGCCCGACATGGCCGGCAAACAACTCGAACTGCTCAAGGCAGCGGTGCCGCAGCTTGCTCGGGCAGCGGTGTTTTTCAACCCGGTCAATCCGGCCGCCGCGTTTGCAATCGAGCGCGCGCGCGTGGTGGCCCGCGCCCACGGGCTCGAACTGCTGGTGCTGGAGCTGCGCCAGGCAGGCGAGATCGCGGGCGCGTTCACGAAGCTCGCGGCCTGGCGCGCGGGAGGCCTGCTGGTGGTGTCCGACCCGATGTTCGGCAGTGAGCTGGTCCAGCTGTCGGTGCTGGCCGCCACCCACCGCGTGCCGGCGATCTACAACCGGGCCGAATTCGCCAGGGCCGGGGGGCTGCTGGCCTATGGCCCCAGCTTTTCCGACAACTACCGGCGCGCGGCGTCCTATGTCGACCGGATCCTGAAGGGCGCCAGGCCGGCCGACCTGCCGGTGGAGCAGCCCGCGACCTTCGAGTTTCTGATCAACCTGAAAACTGCCAGGGCGCTGGGCCTGACCATTCCACAATCTCTGCTGTTGCGCGCGGACGAGGTGATTCAATGACGCGCATCGATGGCCGGCGCGACCTGCTGGCCGTTGCGGCAGGTCTGTGGCTGGCGCCGTCGTGGGTGTTTGCGCAGCAGTCTCCCGGCCGTGTTCACCGCATCGCGCATCTCTCCGGCAGCGGCGCGCTGGCGAGCAAGGCGTTCATCGACGCATTCCGGGAGGGCATGCGGGCGCTGGGGCATGTCGAGACCAGGGACTTCGTGCTGCAGGAGCGTTACGCAGAAGGCAAGGGCGACCGGCTGCCGGCGCTGGCCAAGGATCTGCTGGAACAAAGGCCCGACGTGCTGCTGGTCTCCACCACGCCGGCCAGCCTGGCTGCGAAGGCCGCCAGCACCAATGTGCCGATGGTGGTGGTGCTGGTGGCCGATCCGGTGGGTGCCGGCATCGTGCAAAGCCTGGCGCGCCCTGGGGGCAACATTACCGGCATCACCAACATCGTGGCGGAGCTGGCGGGCAAGCGGCTCGAACTGCTGAAGGAGATGGTGCCAGGCGCTCGGCGTGTCGCAGTGTTCGTCAACCCCGACTCGCAGAATGCGCCACTGCAGTTGCGCAGTGCCCAGGTAGCCGCCAGCCCGCTGGGCATCGACTTGAGCCCGGTGCTGGAGATACGCAAGCCGGCCGATCTGGAGCCGGCCTTCGAGGCCGCCGTGCGGGCTCGCTGCGGCGGCGCCATCCGCATGATCGACCCGCTGGTGTTCATGCTGCGCGAGCAGACGGCGGCGCTGTCGCTCAAGCACCATCTGCCGGTGATCTACCCCTCGCGCGAAGATGTGGAGGCCGGTGGCCTGGTCGCCTACGGCACCAACGTCCCCGAGCAGTACCGCCAGGCGGCGGGCCTGGTCGACAAGATTCTCAAAGGCGCCAGGCCGGCCGACCTTCCGGTGGAGCAACCCACCAGGTTCGAACTGGTGATCAACCAGAAATCTGCCAGGGCGCTGGGCCTGACGATCCCCCAGGCGCTGCTGCTGCGGGCGGATGAGGTCATTCCATGAAACGACGCGTGGTTGCCAGGCGTATCGCCGTTGCTGCTGTGGCCCTGGGTGCTGGCCTGCCCGGGTGGCTCGCTGCCCAGCCTGCGGCCAAGGTCCCCCGTATCGGTGTCCTGCGCTGGGGCGTGCCGGGCGACGACAACCAGCCCGGCCTGACACAGGCACTGGCGGCGATCGGTTATCGCGAAGGCCAGACCATCATCATCGAATGGCGCTGGACCACCAATCGTGAACTCGCCCAGCGCCATGCGACCGAGCTGCTCGCGACGAACCCCGACCTGCTGGTGGCCTCGGCCACACCGGCGGCGCTGGTGTTGCGCGATGCGACCCGTTCCGTCCCCATCATCCTTGGATCCGCCGCGGACGCCGTGGGCTCGGGCCTGGTGGCATCGCTGGCACGCCCTGGCGGCAACATCACCGGTGTGTCAGCCAACCATCCCGTCGCGACAGCCAAGCAGGTGCAGTTGCTGCGCGAGACCCTGCCCGGGCTGCAGCGCGTGGCTTTCCTCGGTTCCACGCAGGATCCGGCGACCAAGATCTTCGTCTCCGAGCTGGAGGCGGCGGCCCGGGCGCAAAAGCTCAAGCTGCAACTGGTGCTGATCGGCAGCGCGGGTGAATTCGAAGCCGCGGTCGACACGATGCAGCGCGAACGCGCACAGGCCGTCATCGTGCAGCCGCTGTTCACACTGGGCCAGTCCGGCCCGCTGGCAGAGCTGCTCGTCCGGCGCAGGTTGCCGGCGAGTTCCTCGTTGCGACCGTTCGCCGTCGCCGGCGGCCTGATGGCTTACGGTCCCAGTCGTGCGGACACCTTCCGGCGCACCGCGAGCTTCGTGGACCGCATACTCAAGGGCGCCACGCCGGCCAGCCTGCCGGTCGAGGAACCCACTACGTACGAGCTTGTCTTCAACCTGGCCACTGCCAAGGCGCTGGGGATCACGATTTCGCAGGCGATGCGCTTGCGCGCAGATGAGGTGGTCGAATGACGGGGGAGACGAGATCGCTGGCGGGCCATCGGGCGCGCCGCACCGAATGGTAAGATTCGATGCTTACAACCGGAGTTCTCCCTGTGTTTTCCACCGTCGTGTCGAGCAAGGGCCAGGTCATCATTCCCAAGGACGTGCGCGCGGCGCGGCGCTGGGGGCCAGGCACCCGGCTCGAAGTGTTCGATACGCCGGAAGGGGTCTTGTTCAGACCGGTGCAACACGCGGTCAAGGCCACGCTGGCCAGTGGCCTTTCGGCTATCCGCCAGCGGGTGGCCTACCGCGGCCCGGTTGTCAGCATTGCCGAGATGGACGCGGCCGTGTTGCGCGAGGCGGCGCGGCGACAGCCGCCTGTGGCTCCTGCAGTCAAATCAGCCCGCCAGCCCAAGCGCTGATGGCCGCGCTCGACACGAATGTCGTGCTTCGGCTGATCGTCGGCGACGACGCCAGGCAGGCGCGTGCCGCCGAGAAGCTGGTGGCATCCGAACCTTGCACCGTGGCCGCGTCGGTGTTGATGGAGTGCGAATGGGTGCTGCGCGCCAGTTACCGGCTGGACGCGGCATTGATCGCGTCTTGCCTGCGTGACCTGCTGGCGCTGCAGAATATCGATGCGCTCGATCCGGTGTTGGCCCAGCAGGCATTGCAGGGTTACGAGGCCGGACTCGATTTTGCCGACGCCCTGCATGCAGCGCAGCGCCGCGATGGCGACCGCTTCGCCACGTTCGACCGGCAGCTCGCGCGGCGCGCGTCAAAGGCCGGCGTGTTGGCGGTGTCGCTTTTGAAGGCTTGAGTCCGCGTCGCCAACTGCCACGCAATATCGCCTGACCGACTCGCCACTGCGGTGGCCGGGATTCGACAAGGTGATCCATTGGGGGACGCAGGCGCGGCCCGTCAAACGCGCCCCAGCTGCAGGGATTGAGGCGTAAACTGGGCTGCAACTCGGCTTCATCGGGTCGTGCGCCCTCCGATCCCGGGACTTGTGTCGGTTCGCAATGACGGGAAGGGACCAGGTGAACAGACGTGACGCCTTTCTCGCTTCGTTTGCCGTGTCGCTGGCGGTGCGCCGCTGCGCGTTGCGACACAGGATGCGCGCAAGCTGTACCACGTGGGCACCCTCGGCTTCGGCTTCGGCTTCGGCTTCGGCTTCGGCGTCAGCGGCGCCAACCTGAGCAGACCGCAGCCCACCGACAAATCGCTCACCGCCTTTCGGGGCGGCATGCGTGATCTCGGCTACCGTTATGGCGAGCATTTCGTGATCGAGTCGCGCGTCGACGGTGGCGTGCCTGAGCGTCTCCCCACCCTGGCCGCCGAACTGGTCGGCCTGCAGTCCGACGTGATCGTCGCCGGCGGCGGACTGCCGGCGGTTGCGCTCAAGCAGGCCACCGCCACCATCCCGATCGTGATGGCGGCATCTGTCGACCCGGTCGGCCAGGGCTTGGTCCAGAGCCTGGCCCGTCCGGGTGGCAACGTGACCGGTTTGAGCCTGCAATCGACCGAGACCATCGGCAAGCGGCTCGAACTGCTCAAGGAGCT
>JANMZX010000614.1:0-1744 GCA_031383745.1 Rhodoferax sp.
CACCCGCCCGTGGCACGGGATCTGGTAACTCACCTTGCCCAGCGGCTGCGGGAACTCGGTCTTGAGCAGGCCGTCGCGCTTGCGCGCCATCATGTATTCGAAAGGGTCCCACATCGCGTCCTGCACCAGCTTCACGTCGGCGTCAAGCGGGTACATCAGCGGGATCTCCTGCTTGAACATCAACGTGCAGCTGGGCACGGCGCTGAGGATGGCGTAGCCCTCGCGCGCATACCGGGCCAGGACGGGGATGTTCACTTCCTTGCTGGCATTGACCGAGTCCATGTCGCCGAGTTCGAGCTTGGGCATGCCGCAGCACTTTTCCTTCTCGACCAGCACATAGGGCACCTCGTTGTGGTCCAGCAGCTTGAGCAGGTCCAGCCCGATGCCGGGCTCGTTGTAGTTGACGAAGCAGGTGGAATAGATCACCACCTTGCCGGGGGTCTTGTCGCCATTGCGCACCGCGTGGGTCTTGCTCTTGGGTGCGGCAGAACGGAACTTGCGCTTTGCGAGCGAGGGTAGCCAGGCATTCTTGTCCACGCCCAGCAGGTCTTCCATCACCCCACGCGCAGCCTTGGTCCTGTTCACTGCGTTGACTGCCTGCACCACGATCGGGATGCCGGCAAACTGGCCATGCACATCGGTCGACGCCAGCAGCTTCTCGCCAAACCCCACCTCGCCCTTCTTGAACTTGATCGCCTTGGCGCGCAGCATGGTGTGCGGAAAATCAAGGTTCCACTCGTGCGGCGGCACATAGGGGCACTTGGTCATGTAGCACAGGTCGCACAGGTAGCACTGGTCGACGACCTTCCAGTAATCCTTCTTGTCGACGCCGTCGACCTCCATGGTCTTGCTCTCGTCCACCAGGTCGAACAGTGTGGGAAACGAGCCGCACAGGCTTACGCAGCGCCGGCACCCGTGGCAGATGTCGAATATGCGCTCCAGTTCCTTGAAGGTGGCCTCTTCGTTGTAGTAGTCGGGCCCCTGCCAGTCGATGGGATGGCGGGTGGGGGCTTCCAGGTTGCCTTCGCGTGCCATGGCGTCCTTGTGTTGATTTTGTGGGTGGGCTTGTCGAAGGAATCACCGATCCCTTCGAGAAACCGGCTGCAAGGGCAGCCGGGGGCGCCGCACCGGGGACGGCGCGGCAGGGGGCGTCAGGAGATCAATCCGCCAGTTCGGCCAGGGCCCTGGCGTAACGGTTCGCGTGGCTGCGTTCCGCCTTGGCCAGGGTCTCGAACCAGTCGGCGATCTCGTCATGGCCTTCGGCGCGGGCGGTCTTGGCCATGCCGGGGTACATGTCGGTGTACTCGTGGGTCTCGCCGGCCACTGCGGCCTTGAGGTTGTCACGGGTGGGGCCGATCGGCAGGCCGGTGGCCGGGTCGCCGCACTGCTCGAGCCACTCGAGGTGGCCGTGCGCGTGGCCGGTTTCGCCTTCGGCGGTGGAGCGGAACAGCGCTGCCACGTCGTTCTGGCCTTCGATGTCGGCCTTGTTCGCGAAATACAGGTACCGGCGATTGGCCTGGGACTCGCCTGCGAAGGCGGCCTTCAGGTTGTCTTCCGTCTTGGAGCCTTTGAGTGCTGCCATGGAAATCTCCTTTGGGTTAAGAATCGAAACGCATCGCCCGGCACGCCAGAGCGCACAGGGACGGACATAGAGTAGCCGCGCCGAGCCCATCCGTCCAATTGCCACAATCAATGCCGTGCATTCAAAATGCCTATCAACTTGCAGCAATTGATAACCGTTCTC
>JANMZX010000647.1:0-3893 GCA_031383745.1 Rhodoferax sp.
CCGCGTACCCGCGCGCGCGTGACTCCAGCGTGTCGGCAAACAGCTTGCGGATCGTGTCCCAGAAACCGATGTAGGTGGCCGGGCAGCTGCGCGGTGTCTTGCCGATCGGGGTCTGGTCGACCTCCAGCACCCGGTCGATCGACTCGTAGCCGGTGACGCCGGCGCAACCCACCCAGGCGATCTTCTCGCCGGCGTCCAGCGCCTCGCGCCCGGCGCGGGTGCTGCGCCTGGCCACCGCCGTCTGCACGTTGGCCAGCAACACGTCGCGCGCCAGCGTGGACTTGCCCGAGCCGCTGACGCCGGTCACGGCCACGAGCCGGCCCAAAGGCACGTGCACCGTGACATCGTGCAGGTTGTGCAGGCGCGCACCACGCACCACCAGCGCGGGCTGCGCCGGCTCCTGCATGCTGCGCCGAAGCTGCACCGGGTGTTTCATGGCGTGCAGCAGGTAGCGACCGGTCTGCGAATCCCCGGTGCGCATCACCTGCGCCAGCGAACCCTCGGCCACCAAAGTGCCGCCACGTTTGCCGGCGCCGGGGCCGATGTCGATGATGTGGTCGGCGTGGCGGATCGTTTCCTCGTCGTGCTCCACCACCACCAGCGTATTGCCCTTGTCGCTCAGGCTCTTGAGTGCCGCAAGCAGAATCTGGTTGTCGCGCGCGTGCAGGCCGATGGTCGGCTCGTCGAGCACGTAACACACGCCCTGCAGGTTGCTGCCGAGCTGCGCCGCCAGGCGGATGCGTTGTGCCTCGCCGCCGCTGAGCGTGGGGGCGCCGCGGTCCAGCGTCAGGTAACCCAGGCCCACCTCTTCCAGGAACAGCAGGCGGCTGCGGATCTCGGGCACCAGGTCGCGTGCGATGTCGGTCTCGCGCTGGCTCATGCGCCCGGCCACCTGCAGCGTCTCGACCCACTTGCGGATGTCGGTCACGCCCAGTCGCGCCAGCTCGGTGATCGCGATGCCGGCCAGCGGGGCCACGCCCCCCTCCAGCGCGTGCGCCTGGACGCCGAACCGCACCGCACGCGCCGTCGCGTTGAGGCGGGTGCCCTGGCAGGACGGGCAGGCATCCAGTGCCACGTCCTCCACCTCCACTTCGGCGAAAGTCTGTTCGCGCCCGCCATGGTCGTCGTCGCGCACCGAGTCATCCAGCGCCTTGCGCTGCTCCTTCGTGAGGCGAACCCCGGTGCCCACACACTCCGGGCACCAGCCGTGCTTGCTGTTGTAGGAGAACAGCCGCGGGTCCAGTTCGGCGTAACTGGTGCTGCACACCGGGCAGGCGCGTCTGGTCGAAAACGCCAGCAGCTTGCCGATGCCCGCCGTCGACGTGCCAGCGAGCATGGCCGCACGCAAGCCTGTCAACGCGCTCAGCACATGGACCACGCCCTTGCCATGGTCGAGCGCGCTGGTCAGGGCCTCGCGCAGCGCAGCCTCGTTCTCGGCCGTGACCTCCAGGCTCATGACCGGCAACTCGATGGTGTGCTCCTTGAAGCGGTCGATACGCGGGAAACCGGTCGTCGGCAGAAAGTTGCCATCCACCCGCAGGTGGGTGAAGCCGCGCGGGCGCGCCCAGTCGGCGAGTTCGGTATAGACGCCCTTGCGGTTCATGACCAGCGGCGCCAGCAGGCCGATGTGTTGCCCGCGGAAGGTACGCATCAACTGCGCAACGATGCTGTCGGGTGTCTGCGGGGCCACCGCCGCACCGTCCCGGGTGCAGTGCTGCACGCCCAGCTTCACGTACAACAGGCGCAGGAAGTGCCAGACCTCGGTCGCCGTGCCCACGGTGGACTTGCGCCCGCCGCGCGACAGGCGTTGCTCGATCGCCACCGTGGGCGGGATGCCGTACACCGCGTCCACTTCGGGCCGGCCGGCCGGCTGCACGATGCTGCGCGCATAGGCGTTGAGCGACTCAAGGTAGCGGCGCTGGCCTTCGTTGAACAGGATGTCGAAAGCCAGCGTCGACTTGCCCGAACCGCTGACGCCGGTGACCACGCTGAACTTGCCGCGCGGAATGTCGACCGACAGCGAACGCAGGTTGTGCTCCTTGGCATTGACGATCTGGATCGCGTCCGAATGCGGTGCCATCACATACGGCGCACGCGCCTCCTGCACCGCGTGGGCGCCCAGGCCCACAGTGCTTTCGTACTCGCGCAGGGCCCGTCCGGTATGCGAGCTGGGGTGTTCCCGCACCTGCTCTGGCGTGCCGACGGCGACCACCAAGCCACCGGCGTCCCCGCCTTCGGGGCCGAGGTCCAGCAGCCAGTCGCTGGCGCGGATCACGTCCAGGTTGTGCTCGATCACCAGCAGCGAGTGGCCGGCGTCGAGCAGCTTGCGCAGGGCGCGCATGAGCTTGGCGATGTCGTCGAAATGCAGGCCGGTGGTGGGCTCGTCGAACATGAACAAGGTGCCGCGGCGGGCCACCGGCTGGCGGCTCGAGCTGCCGCTACGTGCCGCCTCGGCCAGGAAACCCGCGAGCTTGAGGCGCTGCGCCTCGCCGCCCGACAGGGTCGGCACCGGCTGGCCGAGCTTCACATACTCCAGGCCGACGTCGATGATTGGTTGCAGGGCACGGATCACGTCGCGGTCGCCAGCGAAGATGACTGCCGCTTCGCTGACGGTGAGGTTCAGCACATCGGCAACGTTCAGGCTCACCAGCCTGGCGGGCGCAGGCAACGGCCGCTTCACCAGCACCGGGTTGGTGATCAGTTTGCGCGCGCCGGGCGCCGGTTCCGCGGTGTCGCCAACCGGGGAAGGACCAGCGGCCGCCACCGGCGTGGCCAGCCCCCCCACACGGCGTTCGATGCGCACCTCCAGGATCTCGGGCCGGTAGCGCTTGCCGTCGCAATCCGGGCAACGCAGGTAGACGTCGCTCAGGAACTGCATCTCCACATGCTCGAAGCCCGACCCGCCGCAGGTGGCGCATCGGCCGTCGCCGCCATTGAAGCTGAACTTGGTGGCTGTGTACCCACGCTGGCGCGACAGGTGGGCGTTGGCGAAGATCTCGCGGATCGCGTCCCAGGCCCCCACATAACTCACCGGATTGGAGCGGGCCGTCTTGCCGATCGGGGACTGGTCGACGAACACCACGTCCGACAGCAACTCCGCACCGAGCAGGCGGTCGAACTGCCCTGGTGCATCGGTGGAGCGGCCGAAGTGCCGCATCAGCGCCGGCGCCAGCACGTCCTGCACCAGCGTCGACTTGCCCGAGCCGCTGACGCCGGTCACGCACACCAGGCGCTGCAACGGGATCTCGACCGACACGTTTCGCAGGTTGTGCTCGCGCACGCCTTCCAGCACCAGGCGCGGGGTGTTGTCGGCGACCAGGCGCTTGAAACCCAGACCGACCTGCTTGCGGCCGCCCAGGTAGGCGCCGGTCAGCGTATCGGCATGGCGCAGGTCCTGTGTCGAGCCGTCGAACACGATCTGGCCGCCGCGCTCGCCGGGGCCCGGCCCCATATCGATCATGCGGTCGGCCGCCAGCATCACGGCCGGGTCGTGCTCCACCACCACCAGGGTGTTGCCGGCGTCGCGCAGGCGCTGCATGGCTTCGATGATGCGGTGCATGTCGCGCGGGTGCAGGCCGATGCTGGGTTCATCCAGCACGAACAGGGTGTTGACCAGCGACGTGCCGAGCGCCGTGGTGAGGTTGATGCGCTGCACCTCGCCGCCCGACAGCGTGCGGCTTTGGCGATCCAGTGTGAGGTAACCGATGCCGACGTCGCACAGGTACTTGAGCCGGGTGCAAATTTCTTCAAACAGCAGCTTCAGCGCCTGGGACTCGCCGTCTTTGGCGCCGCCCGCCAGGCGCGCTGCCATTTGCACGGACATTTGGTCGAAAAACCGGCGCAGCCGGTCAATCGGCAGGGTCATCAGATCATGCAGGCACAGGCCCGGCAAG
>JANMZX010000676.1:0-8664 GCA_031383745.1 Rhodoferax sp.
CGCTGCTGTTGAACTCGGCCCTGGTCGGGCGCGGGCGCACCTTCTTCAAGGTGGCCGTGTTCCTGCCGGTGGTCACACCCGACATCGCCGGCTACGTGGTGTGGCGCTGGCTGTACGACCAGAGCTTCGGCGCGCTGAACATGGCGCTCACCGCGCTGCACCTGCCCACCTTCGGCGGGCTGGCCTCGACCTCCACGGTGCTGCAGGCGGTGCTGGTGGCCGAGTTGTGGCACCACCTGGGTTTCTACGTCGTGATCTTCCTGGCCAACCTCGCGCTGTGCGACAAGGGCCAGATCGAGGCCGCCGAGATCGACGGCGCCACGGCGCTGCAGAAGTTCTGGCACGTGGTGCTGCCGCAACTGCGCCCGGCGCTGCTGGTCAACAGCGTCTACGCACTGATCCAGTACCTCAAGACCTTCACCGTGGTGGCCGTGATGACCAAGGGCGGCCCCAACGACGCCACCAACTTCCTGAGCTATTACGCCTACCAGCTGTTCGACCAGGGGCGCTACGGCGAAGCCACGGCCATGGCCAGCGTGCTGTTCGCGATCGTGGTCGTGCTCGCCGCCGGCCTGATGCGGGCGCAGAAACGCGCACCGACCCACTGACATGCACCCATCCTCGCTCTGGCTCAAGTCACTGGCATGGGGCGTGGCCCTGCTGGTGTCCTTCGTGTGCCTGTATCCCTACTACTGGATGCTGGTGAGCGCCTTTCGCAGCAGCCAGCAGATCCTGGCCTCGCCTCTGCGCCCCTGGCCGGAGTCGATATCGCTGGATGTGCTGCGCGAGATCGCCACCCTGGGCGGCACACCGCTGTGGCGCTACGCCCTCAACTCGATGCTGATCACCCTGGCGTCGACCGTGCTGGGCATCGTGGTCACCGCGCTGGGGGCCTATGCCCTGGTGCGCCGGCCCGCCTTCTGGCTGTTTCGCCTGCTGCGCGCCGGCTTCATGGTGACCATCATGTACCCCTACATGCTGCTCGTGATTCCGGTGTACATCGTGATGTACAAGATCGGCCTGCTGGGCAGCTACAGCGGCATCATCCTGTTCCTGGCGCTGGGGCCGATCCAGTTCTTCCTTTTCGAGCAGTTCTTCCAGACCATCCCGAAATCGGTCATCGAGGCCGCCGTCATCGACGGTGCCACCGAGGCGCAGATCCTGTTCTCGGTGGTCATGCCGCTGGCCATGCCGGTGGTGGCCACCGCGTCGATCATCACCTTCCTGCTGAACTGGGCCCAGTGGCTGCCGGTGCTGGTGGTATCGCGCTCGCCCGACACCTACACCCTGCCGGTGGCGCTGATCAACCTCAACGGGGAACTCGGCGTGAACTTCCAGGGCATCATGGCCCTGTCGGTGCTGATCACCATCCCCGTCACCCTGTTCTTCCTGATCGCCCAGCGCCGCGTCATGTCCGGCATGACTGCCGGCGCGGTCAAGGGCTGAACCGCCGTCGCCACCGCCATGCAATCGCTGTCTGCCGAATCATCCCCTGACACCCGCGCCACGGACAGCATGCTGCAGTCCGACATTGCCGGCGCACGTGGCCGCAGCCTGGCCTGGCTCGACGCCATGCAGGCGCCAGACGCGGCGCCCGGTGTCCTGCGCATCAGTGCTGCACATGACCCCGCACGCTGGCCCGGCATGCTGCTGCCCGGCACCTACAACGGCACCATGGCGCGCGCGCTGCTGGGCGCGCTGCCGGCGCCGGGCAGCCCGGACAACACCGCCCTGTCCCGCTGGCTGCTGGCGCAGCGCCGTGCCGATGGCGTATTCCGCATCCAGGGCATGCGCGACGACAGCGTGTTCAAGAAACCCGACCTGGCCGAGACCTGGGGCTACATCGACTTCCACGTCACCAACTACAGCCTGGGCGCCCTCGCCTTCCTGGACCCGGCGACACGGCCCGAACTGGCGTTTGCGCGGCGGTTCCTCGACCCCACCACGCTCAAGGCCTGGCTGGCCGACCGCGACCTGCGCGACCCCTGGCTGGAGGGCAACAACATCGTCAACCTGGGCGGTTTCCTGCTGCTGATGCGCCAACACGGCACGCCCTCCGACCGCGACGCGGTGCAGCACGCGCTGCGGGTGCTGTTCGACTGGCACGACCGGCTGCAGGAACCGTCGACCGGCTTCTGGGGTGTCGGCCAGCACGCCGACCCGCTGCGCCTGTTGCACGCGATGGCCGGCTCGATGCACAACTACCACCTGTGGTATGCCACCGGGCGCCGCCTGCCCTACCAGTCGCAGGCGGTGGACTACTGCCTGACACAGCCACCGCGTATCCACAGCGCCTGCATCGACGTCGACCTGGTCGACCTGCTGGTGCATGCCAGCTGGCAGATCGACCACCGGCGCGGCGAGATCCACGAATGGCTGCGCGCACTGCTGCCGGAATTGCTGGCGTTCCAGAATGCCGACGGCGGATTTGCCGACGCGCGCGACGGCCCCGGCGTGCCACCGCGGCGCCAGGACGGCTGGAGCCAGGGCTACGAGGAGCCCCAGGGCCTGTCCAATACCTTCGCCACCTGGTTCCGCTGGATCGCCATCGCCATGATTGCCGAGTGCCTGTGGCCGGGCTGGTCGCCCACCGGCCAGGGGTGGGGGTTTCGCGAGATGGTCGGCATCGGTTACTGCCAGCCCCGGCAGCTGCGGAGCATCCCGGCGTGAATACCGTCCCGGACACCGCCATCGACCCATTCGCGCACCTGCACGACGAGGATTACGGCCGCGCCACCAGCCGGCCTGTCCTCGGTGCCGATACCCTGGTCGACTGGAGTCTTCGCCCGCACACGCCGCTGGACGGCCCCTGGCATTTCACGCTCGACCTGTTCGACGAAGGTCTGCGCCAGCAGTGGTATGCCGACACGCCGTTGCCGGCAACGGAATGGCCCAAGCCCCGCGACTACGACGCCGGCCAGGGGCAGACGGTGGACCTGCCCTGCTGCTGGACGGCCCAGCGGCCCGAGTGGAGCTACTTCGAGGGGGCCGCCTGGTACACGCGCACGCTGGCGCACGTGCCTGACCCTGCGCGCCCCCGTACGCTGCTGTGCATCGGCGCGGCCAACTACCAGGCGCGGATCTTTCTCAACGGTGTCTTCCTGGGCACCCATCTTGGCGGCTCGACGCCGTTCTGCGTGGAGCTGACAGCGCACCTGCGGGACGGCGACAACCGCCTGCAGGTGCAGGTGGACAACCGCCGCGAGCGCCAGCGCGTGCCGATGAAACACTTCGACTGGTTCAATCACGGCGGCATCTACCGCGAAGTCGCGTTGCTGCAGCTGCCGGCCGTCTTCATCCGCGACGCCTCGGTGCAGTTGCGGCCAGATGGCAACTTCAACCGCCTGGCCGTGGACGTGACGCTGTCGGACGCGGTGGATGCCGAGGTCAGGCTGCGCATCCCCGGGCTGGGCGTCACCCACATGCTGCAGGCCCGTGCGGGCCGCGCACAGGCGGTGCTCGAAGCCCGGCCGCGCCTGTGGTCGCCCGCGGACCCCCACCGCTACGAGGTCGAGTTCTGCCTCGGCGAAGACGTGCTGCGCGATCAGGTGGGTTTGCGCGAAGTGCGGGCTGACGGCCAGCGCATCGTTCTCAATGGTGCGCCGGTGTACCTCAAGGGCATCTGCGTACACGAGGACGACCTGCACCTGGGCAAGGTCTCCACCGAAGCGGACGTGCGCCGGCGCTTCGCCGATGCACGCGCGCTGGGCTGCAACTTCCTGCGCCTGTCGCACTACCCGCACCACGCGCACGTGGCGCGTATCGCCGACGAGCTGGGCTTCCTGCTGTGGGAGGAAATACCCGTCTACTGGGCGATCGACTTCGGCAATCCGGCCACGCTGGCAGACGCCCGCAACCAGCTGTGCGAACTGGTGCGGCGCGACCGCAATCGGGCGTCCGTCATCCTGTGGGGCGTGGGCAACGAGAACGAGGACAGCGACGCGCGCCTGGCCTTCATGCGCGAGCTCGCGGAAACGGCCAGGGCCCTCGATCCGACGCGGCTGGTTGGCGCCGCCTGCCTGATCAACCGGCAGAAGTTCTGCATCGAGGACCGCCTGACCGAACACATCGACGTGATCGGCATCAACGAGTATTTCGGCTGGTACGAACCCGACTTCTCCGGCCTGGACCGCTTGCTCCGCGCATCTGCGCCCGACAAGCCGGTGATCATCAGCGAGACCGGCGCCGATGCGCTCGCCGGCCACCACGGCCGCATCGACGAGTTCTTCACCGAGGAGTGCCAGGCGCATGTGTTCGAGCAGCAGATCCGCCGCCTGGCGCAGGCGCCCTACATCTGCGGCATGACCCCTTGGCTGCTGTACGACTTTCGTTCCGAGCGGCGCCAGACCGTGTTCAACCGCGGTTTCAACCGCAAGGGCCTGATCGCCGAGGACAAGACGACGCGCAAGCTGGCGTTCGACGTGCTGCGGGCGTTCTACACCGGCCGGCGCTGAATCAGGTCCCACGGGTTGCCGTACAGGTCCTCGAACACTGCCACGGTGCCGTAGGCTTCGTGGCGCGGCAGTTCGCGAAAGCGCACGCCGCCAGACAGCAAATGGGCATGGTCCCCGGCGAAGTCATCCGTTTCCAGGAACCACATCACGCGCCCGCCGCCCTGGCGGCCGACACACGACAGCTGCTCCGGTGTCGCCGCCTGTGCCAGCAGCAGCGATGCCCCGGGCGACCCGGCCGGCGCCACCCGCACCCAGCGCTTGCCATCGCCCAGCGGGTTATCTTCGAGCAGCGAGAAGCGCAGCGCGCGGGTGAAAAACGCGATCGCCTCGTCGTAGTCGCGCACCAGCAGGGCGACGGCGGCGATGGACCGGGTCATGCGGAGGTCCCCATGCAGTGCAACTGCGCCGCCGCATCCGGAACCGTCACGGCCGGGCCCGCGCACGCGCCAGTGCCGGGCGCGCATGACACGCGTCGGCCCAGCGCTGCACGTTGGCATGCTCGCTGTAACCGAATCCGACGTCCTTCATCAGATGCATGACCGCGGCCAGGTTGAGGTCGGCCACCGAAAACGCGTCGCCCAGCAGCCAGTCACGCCCAGCCAATGCAGCGTCCAACACCTTGAGCGGCCGCTGCAGCCCCTTGGTGGCGCCGGGAATGACCTTCGGGTTGCGCTTTTCCTCGGGTGTGAACAGCGTCTGGATCACGATCTGCATCTGCAGCGGTTCGATCTCGCTGATCGCCCACACGCTCCACTGCCAGGCGCGGGCTTCGTCCGCCGCGTTGGCGGGGTACAAAGCGCCGCCATAACGCTTGACCAGATAGAGGTTGATGGCCATCGATTCGAACAGCGTCAGATCGCCATCGACGAGCACCGGGATGCGGCCGTTCGGGTTCACTGCCAGGTAGTCGGCCGACTTGGAGTCGGCACCATAGGACACCGGCACATGGTCGAAGTCGATGCCGGTCTCCTCGATGCCCCAGATCGCGCGCAGGGCCCGCGATCTGGAGATGCCGTACAGCGTGGGTTTGCTCACAGTGAAGTTCCCGGTTGATTCATGGTCATGGGCGTCCGTCAGCGGCAGCACACCTGCATGAGGCGTCTGGCCGCGGATCGACGGCCATGATATCGGCATTGACTCCAGGGCAACACGCAGACCCGCATCGGAGCACGCCAGCAATGACGCGCGCCAACGCGCTCGCCAGCCCGGGACGGCGTCGACGGGGTGACAATGGCAGCCATCCCACCACTTCCGCCACATCGACATGCCTGACCCGATGTCCTCATCCGCCTACCCGCCCATCGAACCCTACCGCACAGGCATGCTGCCTGTCGACGACCGGCACACCCTGTACTGGGAGGAGTCCGGCAACCCTAAGGGCGTGCCGGTGCTGTTCCTTCACGGCGGCCCGGGTTCTGGCACCGCGCCACGGCACCGGCAGTTCTTCGACCCGGCGCACTACCGCATCGTGCTGTTCGACCAGCGCGGCGCCGGCAAGTCGACACCACTGGGGGAATGGCGCGACAACACCACGCAACACCTGGTGGCCGACATCGAGCGGCTGCGTGCCATGCTGGGCATCACGCAGTGGCTGGTGTTCGGCGGCTCCTGGGGCTCGACTCTCGCGCTCGCGTACGGCCAGGCGCATCCGCAGGCCTGCAGCGGTTTCATCCTGCGCGGCATCTTCCTGTGCACCCAGGCCGAGATCGACTGGTTCCTGCGCGGCATGGGCTGGTTCTTCCCGCATGCGCGCGAGCAGTTCGAAGGCCTGATCCCCGAGGCCGAACGGCACGATCTGCTGTCGGCCTATTGCCGCCGCCTGTTCGGCGACGACCCTGCGGAAAGCCTGCGCGCGGCGCGCCACTGGAGCAGCTACGAGGGCAGTTGCCTGCAGCTGTTGCCCGACCCCGACGTGCAGCAGCGCTACGACAGCCCGGAGGTGGCGCTCGGTATCGGACGCCTGGAGGCGCACTACTTCCGCCACCAGGGCTTCTTCGAGCCGGACCAGCTGGTACGCGGCATCGACTGCATCCGACACCTGCCGGCCATCATCGTCCAGGGCCGCTACGATGTGATCTGTCCGCCGGCCACCGCCTGGCGGCTGCACCAGGCCTGGCCGCAGGCGCGGCTGCAGATGGTGGACGACGCCGGGCATGCCGCCTTCGAGCCAGGCACCGAAGCCGCGCTGGTGGCCGCCGCCAACCAGTTCCGCGACCAGAAGAACTTCCGCAGACCCCATGGCGCATGAACCACGCCTGATGCAGGCCCTGCGTGCGCTGCTGCACGGGCAACGGGTCGCCTCGCTCGGCACGCTGGGGCCAGGCGGCGAAGCGCAGGTGTCGATGGTTCCCTATGCAGTCGCGGCCGGACACGCGTGCCTGGTCATCCACGTCAGCGGCCTGGCAGCCCACACACGCAACCTGCAGGCCGCGCCAGCGGTGTCGCTGATGGTGATGCAGCCAGAGGTGGCAGGCGAACCGGTGCACGCCCTGCCGCGCGTCAGCCTGGACGCGCTCGCCGAACGGCCGGTGCCGGAAACACCGCTCTGGACCGCCTGCCGCAATGCCTACCTGATGCGTTTCCCCGAGGCCGAACCGATGACGCAACTGGGCGATTTCCGTTTTGTGGCGCTGCACGTTTCAGGCGCGCGCCACGTGGCCGGCTTTGGTGCTGCACGCACGGTCGATGCGCAGGAGCTGGCGCTGGTGTTGGGGATCTGAGCAACAACACGGTGGCTTCCGGCCCGTGGGGGCGCACGGCATCACCCGGGTGGGCATCAGGGTGCGGTGCGCCGCAGCGCCAGCTCGCCGCCCGTGCCAACGGGCAATGCGCTCGGTGGCGGGTAGCCGCACAGATGGCTCGAGCGCCAGCCGATCACCGCACCGATTGGTGAACACGCAAACCGTCGACGCAAACGCGCGCCGTGGACGGGCCGTGCTGGCGGGCTACCGGTCGCCTCAAGTGGCTCGGTAAGTGCAGCATCAGGAGCCGGGGAGGCCCAGTGTTCGTGGCGGCACCGGCAGAGTGCGGGTTTTGGGGGTGGCAGCGAGGTCGATATCCGGGCTCGGGTGCTTGGATGTCCTATTCCCACGTTGGAGCCGGCTTACTCCTGATTTTTGGAAATTCACGGACAGTCAAGGCGGCAGGTTGGCCTTCAACTTTTGCAGCTCAGATCACAAAGCTGGAATATCGGTTTTGACAATGCTCCAAAGCGTGTCGTTGTCGATACCCAGATAGCCATGAATGAGTCGATTGCGTGTCGCGATGAGCATCCTCCAGGGAATCAATGGGGACGCCAAACGCACTGCCTCTGGAACGTGCGTCGCGGCTTCACCAATCAATTCAATATTGCGAACCGTGGCATCGAAGCGCAGTCCATCACCCACAAACCGAATCTGATCAAGCCCGTGCGTAAAACTTCGACCTTCGCGCAAAACCTGAGCATGTCGTCGAGATAGAAGCGCCACTCCCGATTCGGCGTGTTGTCAGACATGCACCGCTTGCCGCTCAACGAAGGGCCGGAGCTCCGCCCGAAGTGCCTTGTCGGTAACCAAGTCAACTGGCCGCCCCAACAAGTCTTCGAGATAAAACTGGACACCAAAATAGCGTGCCGAGGTGGCAGGGCCGTCAAAACCGACGAGTACATCGACATCGCTTGCTGCAGTGGCACGGTCTCGCGCCGTAGAGCCGAACAGCGCGAGCTTGATCACGCCGAACTCGCTGGTCAAATGCGCCTTGTGCTCGGAGAGAAGACGAATTGTCGCTTGTCGATCCATAGCCACAGTTTACCGGCTTCGCGTGCCACAAGCCACGTTGAACCCCCGGCGCGCGCGGCCGATGTCAGTGGTTGCGGGGCGGCCGGTCAACACACCTGGCAGCAAAGGGTTTTCGCCAGGGCTGTCAGCACTGCTCGATCAGCGCACCGGTTGGTGAGCGCGCAAACCGGCAATGCAAACGCGCGCCGTGGGGCAGGCCGTGCTGGTCCGGCTACCTGTCGCCCCAAATAACCTGGTAATCGGAACATCAGGACCAGATGAAGCCAAGTTTTTGTGGCCGCAAAGGCAGAGTACGGGTTTTTGAGGATGGCTGCGCGGGCGGCACATGGGCTCGGGTGCTTGGATTGCCCCTCCGGCCCGTGGGGGCGCACGGCATCACCCGGGTCGGCATCAGGGTGCGGTGCGCCGCAGCGCCAGCACATGCGCGGCCACCT
>JANMZX010000571.1:0-2347 GCA_031383745.1 Rhodoferax sp.
CATTGCGAGATCATGGAAGAGTTGGCAGCTTGACGGCATGCGGGAGTTTGCACGGGCGCAGTGTCATCATCAAACGTTGATACTCTGTCCTGTGCTTATCATCGGCCGAATTGCAAAACTAGGCCCCAACAGGTTCGGGACAACTGAAGCATGCAAAAGCCGTCACTCGACTTGGACAATCTACATCTTTACCAAGACCTCTTGGCCACTGTAATTCAGTCTCGTATGCAGATGGATGCTGCGTCAGCGCGAGCCGATATCTTGCTCGATATCTTCCTCATTGGCGTAGAGCAGTTTGGAGCCGAGAGCAGCTTTGTAGACCGCACCATCAGTCACCTCGAGATTGACATGCTTGATGCCCGCGATGCCCCCGAGCATCTGCGAGACGCAACAGCCGACACGGCGCGGGCCGTATGGGCGTACCAAACAGAACCCACTGCCGCCTCGGATAAAGTTGTCCGGGATGCGTTCGCACGCTGGGAAGCCGTCTATCTACAGGCGATCGGCGAACCACCAACCGAGACCTTCATGGACATTCAGAACGCCTTGTGTATAGCCGAAGCGGACTACTATTCGACGCGGCCCCTTCCGTTTCCAAGCAGAGCTCACTTGAACTTTGGCAATCAGAACTAATGACCGCAAGCCGCTGTTGCAATTGATGGAGCCAAGTTCAATCCAACTTGCGCGTCGAATGCCACTCCGTCTTGCTGGCGGGTGGCCTTCTTGCCAGCGAATTCCTGCCAGCGCTTGATGATCACGTCCACGTATTTCGCGTCCATTTCGATCACCCTCGCACGACGCCCCGACTTCTCGCACGCGATCACCGTGGTGCCCGAGCCACCGAACGGATCAAGCACCAAATCCCGCGTCTTGCTGCTGTTGCGCACCGCCCGCTCGACGAGTTCGGGATTCACCATCTGCACCTTCATGACCGCCGCGCCCACGCTGATGATCGGTTTGATCGGCCGGGCGAGAGCACTTTTTCAGAAACAGGCCGCTCCGTACTGACAAAACTGACAAAACCCCACTGCGACTTCGCAAATGGCAGGAGAGGGCACTGACGAAACTGCCAAAACCGGGATTTCGTCAGTTTTGTCAGTTGGTAGGTGGCCTGTTTTCAAAAACTGGCATTTCCGGCCGGACCTAAGTTGGGCTGCCGGTTGCATTTGACCAGCACAAGGCGGTCGTGCCTCATTGCTGACATCACCTCAGGGCTCCAGCTTGACCGGCTCTTGTGCAGCGGGAGCGGTCCGTCACGGCCATGCCTTGAATTCGCAATTCCGACCATATGTGGACCACGTGCGGGCAGCAACCCCATCAACCTCACCAGGCCGCGCGCAAGGAGCAGGAACGAAGACGAACTGCTGGCCGTCCACACGCCGTCTCTGGGGCGGCTGATTGAGATCGCCAGGGACACCGGCAACTGGGGCCTGCTGCGGGCGTCGCTGGAGGTGCGGGACGCGAGGCGAACGGTGGTGTCGGGAGGGCTTGAGGTATAACTTGCTCACGGTCGAGATATGCCGTAGTTTTCGGTTCACATTCGCTAGGCCTCAAAAGCCACTTTATGTTGCTCTCCTGCATAGTCCCCAACTCAATCTGGCATGCACAGCAGCCGCTGAAGTTCGGCCCGATCTCGCTCACGACCCGAATGACGATCGTTCGGCTTCGAGACGGATCGCTATGGGTTCACTCTCCGATCTCGCCCACGCCTGATTTAGTCGACGAACTCCAGAAAGTCGGGACCGTCCGTTACGTAGTCGCTCCGAACAAGAGCCACTATCTATTCTTCCTCGCGTTCCTGAATGCCTACCCGTCGGCTCAGGGATTCATTGCTGCCGGCCTAGAGTTGAAGCGTCCAGAGCTCAGCCGGTTTTCACAGCTACCGCGCGAAGCGCCATGGGGTTCCGAGCTTCAAGGCTACTTCATCGAAGGCCTACCAATACTGAACGAGACGGCCTGGTTCCACGGCGATACAGGCACTTTGATCCTCACCGACCTCCTCTTCTGCTTTTCGGAATCGAACCGGGGCATTACTCGGCTAGCTACAAAACTTCTGGGCGTTCATGGCAAGCTGGGGATGTCAAGAACAATGAAGTTAGCGACAAAGGACAAGCAAGCCCTGGCACGGTCTGTGTTGCCGTTGCTTTCGTTGCCCGTGCAGAGAGTGATAGTTGCCCACGATCAGATCGTCAACGAACAACCCATAGCAAAGCTCACGCTGGCCTTTGCTTGGCTTGGGTGAGGCCCGTGTATATGGACTCCCTCTCAACGGCAAGAGGCTGACCGGGGGTTTGGCTTTGGGGGAAGCGGCGACGACCCTGACATCGAGCGGCAGCTTTCAAGAATT
>JANMZX010000297.1:0-6630 GCA_031383745.1 Rhodoferax sp.
CGGTCACCTACGGTGCCGGCGGTTCGACCCAGGAGGGTACCTTCGGCGCCATCACCGAGATGCTGGCCGAAGGCTTGGAGGCCGCGCCGCATTTCGCCTGTGTCGGCGCCACCAAGGCCAGCGTGCGCGAGCAAATCGGCGCGCTCAAGGAGATGGGCGTCAAGCGCATCGTTGCGCTGCGTGGCGACATGCCCAGCCCGTATGGTGCGGAAGGCGAGTTCCGCCATGCCTGCGACCTGGTCGAGTTCATCCGTGACGAGACCGGCGAGCACTTCTTCCTGGACGTGGCCGCCTACCCGGAAACCCATCCACGTGCCCGCAGCCCGGAGCACGACCTGCATGCCTTTGCGATGAAGGTCAAGAGCGGGGCCAATTCGGCCATCACGCAGTACTTCTACAACCCGGACGCATATTTCCGTTTTGTGGACGACGCGCGGCGCATGGGCGTGAACGTGCCGGTGCTGCCGGGCATCATGCCGATCACCAACGCCACGCAACTGATGCGGTTTTCCGACATGTGCGGCGCCGAAATCCCGCGCTGGATCCGGCTGCGCCTGTTGGCTTACAAGGAGGATATCGCGTCGATCCGCGCCTTTGGGCTGGACGTGGTCACCGCGATGTGCGAGAAGTTGCGCTCCGGCGGCGCCCCGGCGCTGCACTTCTACACCATGAACCAGAGTGCACCGGCGCTGGAGATCTGCAGGCGGTTGGGGCTTCAATAATTGCCATTAGACTTGGCGCCATGAAGATTCTCTTGACCGGTGCCGCGGGCTTTATCGGCATGACCACCTCGCTGCGCCTGCTGGCGCGCGGTGACGACGTGGTGGGCCTGGACAACCTCAACGACTATTACGACGTGACGCTCAAGCAGCGTCGGCTCGACCGGTTGACGCCGTACGGCAACTTCCGTTTCGTCAAGATGGACGTGGCGGACCAGGCCGGCATGGCGCAGCTGTTCGCACGGGAAAAATTCGACCGGGTGATCCATCTGGCGGCCCAGGCCGGGGTGCGCTACTCGCTGCAGAACCCGCATGCCTATGTGGACAGCAACCTGGTGGGTTTCACCAATATCCTCGAAGGTTGCCGCCATTCGGGCGTGCAGCACCTGACCTATGCGTCGAGCTCCAGCGTGTACGGCGGCAACACCAAGATGCCGTTCTCGGAGCACGACAGCGTCGACCACCCGGTCAGCCTGTATGCGGCCACCAAGAAGGCGAACGAGTTGATGGCGCACACCTACAGCCACCTGTTCGGGTTGCCGACGACCGGGCTGCGGTTCTTCACCGTGTACGGCCCCTGGGGCCGGCCCGACATGGCCCTGTTCCTGTTCACCAAGGCGATTCTGGAAGGTCGCCCGATCGACGTGTTCAATTACGGCAACATGCAACGCGATTTCACCTACGTGGACGACATCGTCGAAGGGGTGATCCGTGTGATGGACCGCACGGCCACCGCCGACCCGGCCTACGACGCCGTGCGGGCGGACCCGGCCACCAGCAATGCGCCCTACCGGGTGTTCAACATCGGCAACAACAACCCGGTGCCGCTGCTGGACTTCATCGGCTGCATCGAAGACGCCCTGGGCCGGAAGGCGGAAAAGCGCCTCCTGCCGCTGCAGGACGGTGATGTGCCGGCCACCTATGCCAATACCGATGCCTTGCGCGACTGGGTCGGGTTCGTGCCAGGAACCAGCATCCAGGACGGCATAGCCCGATTTGTCGCCTGGTACCGCGATTACTACCAGGTCTGACCTGGCGGCCGGCCGCGCCGCTCAGCGCGGGATGGTTTTGACGTAGTCCAGCAAGCCGCGGACGCCGGCCTCGCACAGGTCCAGCACTTTCTCGAAGCCCTGGACAGAGCCATAGTACGGGTCGGGAATCTCCAGTGCGCCGACTGCCGGCGCGAACTCCATCAAGAGCCGCAGTTTGTGGCTGTGTTCGCCCGGGCACAACTGGCGCAATTCGTTCATGTTGGAGTGGTCCATCGCCAACACCATGTCGAAGCGCTCGAAATCCTTGTCTGCCACCTGCCTGGCGCGCCCCTTGCCTACCGGGTAGCCTCGCTGCACCAATGCCGTCTTGGCGCGCGGATCGATTGGCGAGCCGCCGCGCCCGGCATGGGTGCCGGCAGAGTCGACCTGTATGGCGTCGCCCAAGCCGGCTTGTCGTGCCAGGTGGACTGCTACAAATTGCGCCATCGGGGAGCGGCAGACGTTCCCCATGCAGACCATTAGTATCCTGGTTGACGGGGAGGGTCGGGAAAAGAACATGCGAAATCAGTACGTGGGCGTGTGTCGGTTGTGCCTGAAGTCGCTGGCGACGCAGGCAGCGATCGTCTGATACGGGGATCAGCCGAGCTTTTCCAGTTCCGCCTGCATGGTCGATGCCAGGCGGGCGAACAACTTGAGCTTCTTCTGGGTGTCCCGGTAGCGCTCCGCAATGCGTGCGGACACGGCCAGAAGGAACTTTGCACCGATGGCCGGCTGCTCTTCGATCAGCGATTCAAGCGCCTGCCGCGTCAGCACCGCGCACTGGAGGTCGGTGCCCGCCGTGCAGGAGGCAGAGCGCGGGCCGGTGTCGAGCAGGCCCATTTCACCCACGAGGCTGCCTGGCCCGAGCACGGCGGTGGTGACCGGCTCCGTGCGGCTGACGGTAATGCTCTCCACGATCACCTCGCCATCCAGCAACAAGACCATGAACCCGGTGTTGTCGGCGTCGCCTTCGGTGATGAAGGTCACCCCCGCCGGCACCTTCTCGGGGCGCATGTAGCTGACAACGATCTTGGCCTCCACCAGGCTGAGTTGCACCAGTGCGGCGGGAGCAGCGAGCAGGCGTGCGGCATTGTCGCGGCTGGACAACTCGCGCTGCGGTGGCGCGACGGACTCCCGGTGGGTGCCTGGGTCGCTTCGTTCGAGTGGGTCGGCCATATCGTCTCTTCCCGCGGTCGTTGATGCGGAGCGCGCGTCCATGGTAACCCATGCGGTGGCGCACGTGGGGCCCATCGAGGGCCCCCGAATTTCACACGCCAACTGGCGAAGGCGCTCCCAATAATGTCCCATAAGCGGTAATAATCGGCTCGACGGTTCCGTCACGGGGCCGCATCGGGTGAGGGCTTCCTTGCGTGAAAGATGAGGGCCAACGGATGACGGATCAGACGGACGAGGACGGGCCGGCAAGCGTGTCGGGGCCTCAGCAGGGGCCGGTTGCTGTGCTGAGCAAGGTTTTCAAGACCTACCACCTCGATACGGTCGAGGTGCCGGTCATCCGGGGTGTGGACATTCTGGTGCGCCACGCCAAATTCACCGTGCTCATCGGCCCATCCGGCAGCGGCAAGACCACGCTCTTGAACATGCTGGGCTGTATCGACAAGCCCGACGAGGGCGAGATCATCGTGGCCGACGCGAAGGTGGGCGAGATGTCGGACGACGCCTTGTCTGACTTCCGGGCCAAGAACATCGGGTTCATCTTCCAGAACTTCAACCTGCTGCCGGTACTGAGCGCCTACGAGAACATCGAATACCCGCTGTTGCTGGCCGGCGCCTCCGCCAAGAAGCGCGGCGACCGCGTGCCCAGGCTACTCAAGGCGGTGGGCCTGGCTGACCGGGCCAAGAACCTGCCAGGCCAGTTGTCGGGCGGGCAGCGGCAGCGGGTCGCGATTGCGCGTGCCCTGGCGCGCAAACCCAAACTCGTGATCGCCGACGAACCGACCGCCAATCTGGACAGCACCACGGGAGCGGCGATCCTGGCCCTGATGCGCCGCATGGTCGACCAGTACGGAATCTCCTTCATCTTCTCCACGCACGACCCTGAGGTGATCAAGGCGGCGGATGACTCGATCTTTCTGAAGGATGGGTTGATTCAAGGGATTCGGCGCAAGGCGGAGGACGCGGCATGATGATGACCTTCAATCTCGCACTGCGCAATTTGTTGAGGAATCGCCGACGTTCTTTGGCGACCTTGGTAGCGATGTCGATCGGGTGCGCGGCTATTTTGCTGTTCGGCGGATTTAGCGGCAACATCAACTATGAAATGCACACAAGAATTGTGCAGCGCGGCGGGCACTTGCAGATCCAGCATCGGGACTTCTACCTGTATGGCAGTGGAAACCCTACGGCGTACGGAATCGAGGACTTCAATAAAATTCTTGCGGCCATCAAAGCGGACGCAGAATTACAAAAAATGGTCGTGATCGCCACACCTTCATTGCAGTTTGGTGGGATTGCCGGCAACTATGTGGCCAGCGTTTCTCGTACAGTAATCGGCAACGGATATGTTGCGGAGGATATCAACGCGATGCGCAGTTGGAATGACTTCCGCCTCCGGTCGAAGGCCCCAGTGTCCGCATTGGAAGGTACAAGCCAAGAATCAGCGGTGGTTGGTATCGGTGTTGCGCGGGTGCTGCAATTATGTGACGCCCTGAAGATCGATCGCTGTCCGAAGCCCGATAAAGAGAACAAGGGGGATGGCAAGGCACTCCCGGACGATATTGCACAACTGAGTGTGCAAGAGGCTTCGTCAATGCCTGCCGCGGGCGCGCCAAACGGAAGTCCAAGACGCATTGAGGTCTTGGTCGTGAACTCACGCGGTGCCCCGAACGTTACGTCCCTGGAAGTCATTCGCGCAGAAGACCAAGGCGTCAAGGAGTTGGACGAGATATCGGTCATCATGCACCTGGCCAAAATACAGCAACTCGTATATGGCAAGTCCGACCCCAAGGTAACGTCGATCATTCTGCAACTCAGGCATTCCAGTCAGATTCCAGAAGCAGTGGCCCGATTGAAGCCGATCTTGGCGTCGTTTTCAACGAAGCAACCGCTTTCGGTTCTGGACTTTCGAGATCTGAATCCATTCTTCGTGCAGACGATCCAGATGTTTGACACAATTTTTGGGTTTGTATTTGTCTTGATTGGTGCGATCGTGCTGTTCACAGTCAGCAACACCATGAACACGGCCGTCGTGGAGCGAACGGTGGAGATCGGTACATTGCGGGCAATCGGTTTGCGCCGATCGGGCATTCGCCACCTTTTCGTCACCGAAGGAGCCTTGCTCGGTGTGTCTGGCGCGCTTTTGGGCGTGGTGTTGGCATTTGTGATGTCGGCACTTGTCAATACTTTGGAGATTCCTTGGGTGCCACCAAGCACGGTGGAGCCTGTTCCGTTGACGATCTTGGTGGCTGGCGAAACCCGGATGATTGTTGGTACAACTATTGGGCTGGTGATAATTGCGATTGCGTCGGCGTGGTGGCCGTCTTACCGTGCTGCAGAGTTGAAAGTGGTTGAGGCGTTGCGTCATGTATGAAGCTCTGGGAGTCAATAAGCACATGAAATTTCTTGTCTGCACACTCCTCTCGTTTGTGTTTGGGTCCAGCGGTGCCTTTGCGGGGCCGTCACCCGAAGAGATCCTCGCTGCCAGTGACGCCATTAGAAATCCCGGCAAGCCGTTTAGCGTAACTGTTACCCTCACCGAGTTTCAAAACGGCAAACAGGTGGACACCAGCACCCTGACGAGTTACTCCAGAACCCAACAGGTAGGAGGACAGTTCTCCAGCCTAATTCGCTTTGTATTGCCGGCACGTGATGCTGGCAAGTTGATGCTGAAGAATGGCAACGACATGTGGTTCTATGACCCGACGAACAAAGCCACCGTTCGCTTGTCTCCTCAGCAACGTTTGCTGGGACAAGCGTCTAACGGAGATGTCGCGACCGTCAATCTGGCGAAAGACTACAAGGCGGCGCTGTCTGCAACGGAGGAGATACAGGACGGCGAGCGCAAGACCCGCAAGGCGTTCAAACTTGCGTTGACAGCGGTGACGCCCGAGGTAACCTATGCCACCATTGAAATGTGGGTCGACGCGGAAAACAACAGGCCACTCAAGGCGCGGTTCTTTGCTGAATCAAGCAGGCTTCTCAAGACAGTGTATTACCGCCGGTATCAGTCCCAATTGGGGGCCGATCGACCTACTGAATCGGTCATCATCGACGGACTCAACCCCCAGGCAGTAACCTTGATGCGCTTTTCTGACTACGCGGCCCGAACCATCCCGGACACCTGGATGCAGAAGGACTTCTTGCCTCGTTTCCAACCGGACTAATGCAATGCGCAATTTCAATCCAGTGCTGTGTTTGGCAATTGCGCTTGCCGTTCTTCATGCGCCTGTCGCCCATGCAGACGCCGAAACCGACGCGTTGAATCTCGAGAGTGCAGATGCGAAGCCGTCACAAGGCCGCAAAGACACACGCATTTTTTTTGAAGGGGCCTTGGGCAACGCCAGCCAGCGCTACAAACCGGGTAGCGTCGACATGGGGCGAGCCTCATTTGATTTGTCGCACACAGCGCGATTTGGCAGCGGCCTGAGGTTGGTGATCTCGGACCGGCTTGACCAGATCCATCCGCGTGATCCAGGCCTGGATGAAACAGTCAATAGCCTCAGGGAAGCCTATGTCAGCTGGCAGCCGGATGCCGGCAACTCGATTTTCGAATTCGGGCGAATCAACTTGCGGTATGGGCCTGGTTATGGCTACAACCCGACAGATTTTTTCCGTGATGGAAGCCTGCGAGCTCTGACGACGGCCGATCCATTTGCCTTGCGCGAGAACCGGCTCGGTTCGGTGATGTTGCGCGGCCAGCAACT
>JANMZX010000703.1:0-2383 GCA_031383745.1 Rhodoferax sp.
CACCGAACTGGCGGACAACTCCGAGCTGTACGCGATGGGCAAGGACGAGGGCGACACCGACAGCCTGCTGCACATCGAATCCGAAACCGCCAAGCTGGCCACCGAGATCGAGCAGCTGGAGTTCCGGCGCATGTTCAACAACCCGGCCGATCCGATGAACTGCTTCCTGGACATCCAGGCCGGTGCCGGCGGGACCGAGGCCTGCGACTGGGCCAGCATGATGCTGCGCCAGTACCTGCGCTACGCCGAACGCAAGGGCTTCAAGGCATCGATCGAAGACGAGTCGGCCGGCGACACCGCCGGCATCAAGGGCGCCACCATCAAGATCGAGGGTGAATACGCCTTCGGCCTGTTGCGCACCGAAACCGGCGTGCACCGCCTGGTGCGCAAGAGCCCGTTCGATTCGTCTGGCGGGCGCCACACCAGTTTCGCCAGCGTGTTCGTGTACCCCGAGATCGACGACTCGATCGAGATCGACATCAACCCGTCCGATGTGCGGGTCGACACCTTCCGCGCCAGCGGCGCGGGTGGCCAGCACATCAACAAGACCGACTCCGCCGTGCGGCTGACCCACCTGCCCACCGGCATCGTGGTGCAGTGCCAGGATGGGCGCAGCCAGCACAGCAACCGCGATGTGGCCTGGAAACGCCTGCGCAGCCGGCTCTACGACCACGAAATGCGCAAGCGCCAGGAAGAGCAGCAAAAGCTCGAGGACAGCAAGACCGACGTGGGCTGGGGCCACCAGATCCGCAGCTATGTGCTGGACAACAGCCGCATCAAGGACCTGCGTACCAACGTCGAGGTCTCCGCCACCCAGAAGGTGCTCGATGGCGACCTCGACGTGTTCATCGAAGCCTCGCTCAAGCAGGGGGTCTGACCGGTGCAGATCCACGGACTGATCTTCGACATGGACGGCACGATGATCGACTCCATGCCCTACCACGCCCGCAGCTGGGTCGGCTTTGCCGAGCGCCACGGCCTGTCGATCGAGGTCGACGAGTTGCTGCGCCGCACCACCGGACGCACCGGCGCCGAATGCATGGAGCTGCTGTTCGGCCGGCCGATGGACGCCGCGGAATGCTGGGCGCTGGTGCACCAGAAGGAAGAGATCTACCGGGCGCTGTTCGCCCCGGTGTTCGCCGAGGTGCCTGGCTTCAAGGCCTTCAGCGCCGACGCCATCGGCCGTGGCCTGCGCGTGGGGGTGGGTACCGCCGGCGACAAGCACAACATCGCCTTTGCGTTCTCGCACCTGGGCATGGACCGTCTGCCGCACGCGGTGGTGGGGGGTGACGAAGGCCTGCCAGGCAAGCCGGAGCCGGCCATCTTTCTCGAGGCGGCGCGTCGCATCGGCGCCGCCCCCGAAGCCTGCATCGTGTTCGAGGACGCGCCCTTCGGCATCGAAGCGGCGCGCCGCTCCGGCATCCGGGCGGTGGCCGTGTGCACCAGCCACACGGCGCAGCAGCTGGCCGGCCCCCACGTGGTGGCCAGCGTGCGCGATTACCACGAACTGATCGAATCCAACTTTTTGGGGAACCTCCATGCCAAGCAACCGTGACGGACAGGGACAGGCTGTCAGCATCCAGCGCCTGGACTACCAGCCTCCCGCCTACTGGATCGACACCGTCGACCTGACCTTCGACCTCGACCCGGCCAAGACCCGGGTGCTCAACAGGATGCGGGTACGCCGCAACCCCGACGTGCCGGCGCAACCGCTGCGGCTGGACGGCGAGGAGCTCAACCTGGCCCGCGTGCTGGTCAATGGCGGCGGCGCGTCGTTCAGGATCGATGGCAACCAGCTGGTGCTGGAGAACCTGCCGGCCGCCGCGGACGGCGCGTTCGACCTGGAGATCTTCACCATCTGCGCCCCGGCCAAGAACACCAAGCTGATGGGCCTGTACGTCAGCAACGACTCCTTCTTCACGCAGTGCGAGGCCGAGGGCTTCCGGCGCATCACCTACTTCCTGGACCGACCGGACGTGATGGCCAGCTACAGCGTGACACTGCGCGCCGACAAGGCGAAATACCCGGTGCTGCTGTCCAACGGCAACCTGGTCGAGCAGGGCGAGCTGCAGGGCGACGGCAACCAGGGGCGCCACTTCGCGCGCTGGGTCGACCCGCACCGCAAGCCGTGTTACCTGTTCGCCCTGGTGGCCGGCCAGCTGGTGTGCCGCCAGCAGCGCATCACCTCGCGCGCCGGCAAGGACCACCTGCTCGAGATCTACGTGCGCCGCGGCGACATGGACAAGACCGAACACGCGATGAACTCGTTGATGGCGTCCATCGCCTGGGACGAGGCGCGATTCGGCCTGACGCTCGACCTGGAGCGCTTCATGGTGGTGGCCACCAGCGACTTCAACATGGGCGCGATGGAGAACAAGGGCCT
>JANMZX010000585.1:0-12528 GCA_031383745.1 Rhodoferax sp.
GAGGCACATGCCGCCCATGATGCGCACACGCACGCCCCGTGCGGCGAGCATGCGGTACAGCGGTACATCCTGCGGGTCGTGTTTTTCAATCACATCCCGGCTGATGCGGCCGACCGTGATCGCACCCGTGTCCGCGCGCTCGAGCGCGACCTCCAGAAACCGTTCCAGGCGGATCAGGCTGGGCTCCACCCGCCCCGGCAGTGCTACCGACAACTGCATCGCCCGCGACACGAACACCAGTTCCGGATCGAGATCGGTGGCCGCCCGGATCCGGGCGATGGCATCGAACAGGCGCTGGTGGTTGGGCAGGTTGTAGCGCAGGGTCACGTGTTGCGGCCGGGCCTGTTCCAGCCAGTCACCCAACTGCACGTGGACACCGCCGATCAGCAGGCTGCCGCCGAACGGACCGTCATGCCCTGCGGATGGCAGCTGCCGCACGCCCTGCGCGGCAAAGAACGGGTCCACCGGCAGGTCGGACCACAGACAGGTCGTGCGTCGGCCCTTGAGAGCCTCGGCCAGGTCGGGCAAGGAGCGCTCGGCCCCGGTATGGGGATCGTCGAATCGCCCGACGATGTGCAGCGGTGTGTTCGCCTGGGGCCCCATGCGCTGGATTATGTCAGTGCCGCCGCAGGTCGAAAGATATACTGACCCGTCGTGCCGCAACATCCCCCCCTCGCCGCGGAAACGGCCGCTACGACGGCCGATCCGTCCGCCGTGACAGTCATCGTCACCTGCATGGGGCGTCTGCAGCACCTGCGCCAGTCCCTGCCCATGATCGCTGCACTGCCTGGTGTGGCCTGTGTCGTCGTCGACTACGGTTGCCCGGACGGAGCCGGAGACTGGGTGCAATCCCACTTCCCCGCTGTGACGGTGGCCCGTGCGCGTGGCGTGCGCTACTACTGTGCGGCCAAGGCGCGCAACCTGGGCAGCCAATACGCGTACACACCATGGATCTGCTTTGTCGACGCCGACACCCTGGTCGGCCCGCGTTTTCATCTCGACATCCGCTCCGTGTTGCGCGACAACGCGTTTTTCCTGGCGGACCCCTGTCCGCACGCGCTGGCCGGCCTGGTCGTCTGCCGGCTCGACGATTTCCGGCGCATCGGTGGTTACGACGAGTTGTTCGCGGGTTGGGGCAGCGAGGACAGGGACCTGTACGAACGGCTCGCGCGCCTGGGTCTCGCCAGGGCCAGCCTCCCGGCCCGCGACATCCGGGCCATACCCCATGGCGACATCGAGCGCACGCGCCACCACGCCATCGGCGACCGCTTCCTGTCCTTGCGCATCAACGGCATGTATTTCCAGATCAAGCATGATCTGGCGCGACTCACGGGCCAGATCGACCTGGCACTGCGCGACCGCCAGGCGCTGTACGAGCGGGTGCGGGACCGGGTGTTGTCGCAACCGCAATCGCCGGCCACGCTGGAAGTAACGCTCCCCGGCCACTGCGACTTCACCCAGCCGCCGGACTGGCGGCTGCGGCGCACCATCCGGTACAGTTTCGAATCCATCGACCCAGGCACTGCACCATGACACAGTCCAGCGATTTCTCCAGCCACATGGAACAGGGCGCGGCGCTGCACGCCGCAGGCCAGCCTGAAAAGGCCCTGGTGGCGTTCGAAAAGGCACTGGCGCTGCAGCCGTCGGACGCCAACGCAGCAAGTGCCTGCGCCACCATGCTGGCGTCCATGGGGCAGGCCAAGGCGGCCTACCAGGTGCTGCGATCGGTGCGCGACCAGTTGCTGGCCTATGCCGACGGCGCGGCCAACCTGGCCATTGCCGCAGAAGACTGTGGCCAGGTGGACGATGCGCGCACCGCCTACGCGCGGGCCCTGGAACTCGACCCCTATCACCTGCGCGCGCTCAACAACACGGCGCTGGCATGTGCGCGCGCGGGCGAGTGGGACGCTGCGATCGACAAGCTGGAGCGTTGCCGAAGCCGGGTGCCGACGGAACTCTCGGCATGGCTCAATCTTGCCGATGTACTGACAGCCGCGCGCCGTTTCGATCAGGCCCGCGCGTTGCTGGACGACGCAGCCACGCACTTTTCGCGTCATCCGGCGATCCATGTCCGCCACACCCTGGTACTGGCCTTCGATGGGCAGATCGATGCGGCCCAGCAAGGCCTGGACGCCATGGACGCGAGTACGCGGGACACCCTGCAACGGCTGCTGGCACAAGCCGGCGGCTCGGCGGCCCGGCTGGTGCGACACGCGCCGCGTGTCGTGCCGGACGCCTACGAGATGTTCTGCCAGCAGGCATTCGACGCCATGCAGGTATGTGACTGGCGCGACCACGACCGGCTCACCGCCGTGATCCGGGACGCGCTGGAGCGGTCGGTGCGCGCCGGTCAGGGCCGTGATGCGCGCGACACCCAGTTCTACGGCCTGGTGCTGCCCTTGCGCGAGGACGAGATGGCGCAACTGCGGGTGTTGTCGATCGACGCGATCGGCCGGCAACTCGCCACGCCGATGGCCGCATTCGCCGCCACGCGCTCGCGCCATCGCGATCCGCGGATCCACGTGGGGTTGGCAACCCAGTCGCTGCACGATCCGCGGGTGGCCAATGCGCTTGCCGCACAACTGCGACTGCACGACACATCGCGCTTTGCGCTGCATGTGTACTCCCCCACCCCCCAGCCTGACACCGCATGGATGGCGCAGGTCCGGTCGCTGGGTGCGTTTGGCGTCGAGATCGCCCACATGAGCGACGACGAAGCGGTTGCACGCATGCGCCTGGACGAACTCGACCTGTTCGTGGACATGGCATTCGACACACCCTGGTGCCGACCCGAGATTCCCCAGCGCCGTGTGGCACCGGTCCAGATCCGCCAGACCACCTGGCATCGGCACCATCCGCCGCTGCCCTGCGACTACAACATGTCGGACAGCTTTGTCCACCCGGTCGGGCTCGACCTGGCCCCCTACGGCCCGGTGGTGCGTCTGCCCCACACCTGCTGGCTGGCCACCAACGACGATGCGCCGGATCCGCAGCCGTGCACACGCCAGGATGTCGGTCTTCCCGACAACGCGCTGGTCCTGTGCACGCTGATTGCACCGCTCATGGTCGACCCACAGAGTTTTGGCCTGTGCATGCTGGTGCTGCGGTCGCTGCCGAATTCCGTGTGGTGGTTACCGGCCTATGGCCGGCCTGCGCGTCAGAACCTGATGGCATCCGCGCGCCAGGCCGGTGTGGACCCGGCGCGGCTGGTCTTCATGCAGGCCTGCAGCCGCGCCCAGTTGTTGTCGCGCATCCGGCTGGCCGACCTGTTCGTGGACATGCTGCGTTTCAACGCCAACCACGGCCTCGCGGACGCCCTGCGCATGGGCCTGCCCGGCGTTTCCTGCGCCGGCAACAGCATGGCCTCGCGGCTGGGGGGAAGCATCCTGCGTTCGGCCGGCCTGGCCGATTGTGTGGCCGACTCGCCCGATGCCTACCTGGGCCTGCTCTTGCGCCTGGGGAACGATCCGGGCGCGCGTGCGGCGTTGCGCCAGCGCCTGGTGGACGCGGCGGGCACCGCTCCGCTGTTCGACGCGCCGGCGCGGGTCCGGGAATGGGAATGGGCCTGGGCGCACATGGTGCAACAGCGCGCCGCCGGCGCGGCGAGCGCCGCGTTCGACGTGCCTGACCAGTCGATGCCGCACGCCGCGGCGCAGTTCAACCGCTGACCAGATCGCGGATCTGCTGCAGCGCGGCGGGGTCTTCCATCGTGGTCAGGTCGCCCGGATCGCGGCCTTCGCAGACCGCAGCGATGGTCCGGCGCAGCAGTTTGCCGCTGCGCGTCTTGGGCAGGGCGCTCACGAACCGCACCCGTGCCGGCCGCGCAACCGCGCCCAGGTCCTTGTCCACCATCTGCATGATCTCGCCCTCGAGGCGCAGCGCGCCGCCGTCTTGCTGCAGGACGGCGCTGTCCTTCACGATGGCGAACGCCATGGCCACCTGCCCCTTGAGCGCATCGGCCACGCCGACCACGGCCACCTCTGCCACATTGGGGTGTGCGGAAATGCTCTCCTCGATCTCGCGCGTGCCTAGCCGATGGCCGGCCACGTTGATCACATCGTCGGTGCGCCCAAGGATGAAGAAATAGCCGTCCTTGTCCCGGATGCCCCAGTCGAAGGTGCTGTACACCAGCTTGCCGGGGATGCTCTTCCAGTAGGTATTCACGAAGCGCGCGTCGTCACGCCACACCGTCTGCATGCATCCCGGAGGCAGCGGCCCCTCGATCGCCACCACGCCCTTCTGGCCGGCTTCCAGCAGTTCCTCGCCGGTGGACTCGTCGATGAGCTTGACGTCGTAACCGTACATCGGCACGCCGGGGCTGCCGAACTTGCTGGTCGCCCGCTCGACGCCGTTTGCCAGGCCGAGGATCGGCCAGCCGGTTTCGGTCTGCCAGTAGTTGTCGATGATCGGCTTGCCCAGGCCGGCCGAGATCCATTGCGCGGTCGGCTCGTCCAGCGGCTCGCCCGCCAGGAACAAGGCCCGCAGGCTCGACAGGTCGTACTTGCTGAGCAGTGCCGGATCCTGCTTCTTGAGCACCCGCACCGCCGTGGGCGCGCTGAACATCACGGTCACCTTGTACTTCTCGACCAGGCTCCACCAGATGCCTCCATCCGGGCGGGTCGGCAGGCCTTCGTACAGGATGGTCGCCATGCCCGCAATCAGCGGGCCGTAGATGATGTAGCTGTGCCCGACGACCCAGCCGATATCGCTGGTGGAGAAATAGGTTTCGCCGGCATTGCCGCAGAAGATGTGTTTCATGCTGGCGGCCAGGGCCACGCAATACCCGCCGGTATCGCGTTGCACACCCTTGGGCTTGCCGGTGGTGCCGCTGGTGTACAGCGTGTAACTCGGATGCGTCGCGTCGACCCAGGTACAGGCCACGGTGGTGTCCATGTGCCGCTCACGCAGGTCGCTCCACAGGTGATCTCGCCCTGTCTGCAGCGCCATCCTGGCAAGGCCGCGGTCGACCAGCAACACGGCGTCGGGCTTGTGGCTCGACAGCCGGATGGCCTCGTCGAGCAGGGGTTTGTACTCCACCACCTTGCCGCTGCGCGAACCCGCGTCGGCGCTCACGATGACGCGGGGCGAGGCATCCTCGGTACGGGACGCCAGTGACCCCGAGGCAAAACCACCGAACACCACGCAATGGATCGCGCCGATACGTGCGCATGCCAGCATGGCGAAGGCCGCTTCGGCCACCATCGGCATGTAGATCAACACGCGGTCGCCCTGCACCACACCCAGGCTTTGCAGGCTCGCCGCCATGCGCTGCACCTCGGCATGCAGGTCGCGGAAGGAATACACCGTCTCGAGCCCGGTCTCGGTGGACACGGCGATCAGCGCCGGCTGGTCGGGGCGCGTCGCAAGATGGCGGTCCACAGCGTTGTGGCACAGGTTGGTCAGGCCACCGGCGAACCACCTCGCAAAGGGCGGGTTGCTGTAGTCGCACACGGTGTCGGGCTGCCGCTGCCAGTCGATGAGCTTGGCCTGCTCGGACCAGAAAACGTCGCGCTGCTCCAGCGACTGGCGATAGAAATCAGTGTACGACGTCATCGTGTGTCCCCATGTCCATGGCGTGTTCGAAGTGTACGATTGTGGTCGGCCAGCTTTCAGCACGCTGACTGCGTGCCAACATGCCTGATCAGGAACCCCTTGGCGCAACCCATACCCCCAATTTCGCCGGCACTGCGTTTTGACGCGCAGTGGCGTGTGCTGCCCGGTGCGTCGCACGGGCTCGGCCAGCCCACGATGCTCGGGCAGGCCCATGCCCGCAGCGTGGTGCCCGCGCGGCTGGCCGAACTGGACGTGCACATGGCGCAGTTCATCCCGGAGGCGCCACCACCGTTGTCATCGCCAGATGACAACGCAGCGGTGTTGGTGGAGCGCGCGCTGTTCTGGGCCGCCGCCGTGCAGCGCCAATGCAAGGTGCCGGTGTTCCATGCCGGCTGTTGCTGGCCTGCGGGTGATGTGGCCGACGGCGACATGCAGTTCGAGGTCGCCGTGTCGCACGTGGCTCCGGCAGCCACGCAGGCGGCCCTGGATTGGGTGGTGCTTGCGATGTGCAGCCACCTGGGGCACGGCGAGCCAGCCAGCGACGCGCTGCCGGGTATCCGTTCTGCATGGGAGCAACTCACCACGGCCCTGAAGCGGCATGCCGTGCCCGGGGTCAACATGTTCCGCTTTCTGGCGGCGGCGCACGCCCTCGACATCCCGGCCCGCCGCCTGGTTGGCGACGTGTACTGCTTCGGCACCGGACGAGCCAGCCGCTGGCTGGAGAGCAGCTACACCGACCGCACCTCGGTGATCGGGACCCGGATCGCCCGCGACAAGGCGCGAACCGCGATGGTGCTGCGCCAGGCCGGACTGCCGGTAGCCGACCATGCGCGTGTGGGCTCACCGGCGCAGGCGGTGGACGTGGCCCGCCAGCTCGGTTACCCGGTGGTCGTGAAGCCGGCGGACCTCGACCAGGGCCTGGGCGTGGCCGCAGACCTGGGCGACGATGCGGCAGTGGAGGCGGCCTTCATCGCCGCGGCTGGGCACTCCCGGCACATCCTGGTCGAAAAGCATTTCAGCGGACGGGACTATCGCCTCACCGTGCTGCATGGCCGCGTGATCAAGACCATCGAACGCCAGGCTGGCGGCGTGACCGGCGACGGGCTGCGCAGCGTTTCGGAACTGGTGCAGCTGGCGGGCGAGACAGGCCCGATGGTGCGCCGCACGCTGGACCGCGGCCACGCGCCGTTGTGCCTGGACCAGGAGGCCCTGGACGTGCTGTCGGAGCAGGGCCTCGCACCAGACAGTGTCCCGTCGGCGCAGCATCGCGTGCGCCTGCGCCGGCGCGCCAATGTGTCGGCCGGAGGCACGCCGACGCTGGTCGTCGGGCCGATCCATCCCGACAACCTGCGCCTGGCCGAGCGGGCCGCGGCGGCACTGCAGCTGGATCTGGCTGGCATCGACCTGATCGCACCCGATATCGCCCGGTCGTGGCTAGATACCGGTGCCATCGTCTGCGAGGTGAACGGCCAGCCGCAGATCGGCTCCAGCACCTCGCCTGGCATCTACCAGGAGATCCTGCGCGAGTTGCTGCCCGGGGCGCGCCGCATGCGCCTGGCGCTGGTGGTGGGCAATATCGGCAGCGCCAGTGACGAAATGGTGCAGATGGCCCATGCCCGCGGGTGCGTCCTCGGCCGTTCCAGCGTCGACGGTGTCTGGCAGGGCAGCGAGCGCCTGACACCCCGGCCATCACACAGCTTTGCCTCCGCACAGATCCTGCTGGCCAGCCGGGAGGTCGACGCCGCGGTGGTCATCATGCCCCTGGCGCAGATCCTGATGTTCGGGCTGCCGTTCGACCGCTGCGACCTGGTCGTGCTGGCCGAACCGGCAACGGATTCCGCCTGGAGAGAGATGGATCCGGCCGTGTTGTGGCGCAGCGTTCTTCCGCCGCTGGCAGGCAGCATCCTGCTGGCGGCCGGCACCGGCCGGTTGCAGCCACCGGTGGCTGGCGGGCCTGGCAACGCTGTCGGCGTTGTCGACACGGCGGAGGTGGCACGCGCGATCGTCGATTGCCTGATGCCATGACAGACACGCTGCGCCGGCGCCGCCTGCTCGCGGCCACAACCCTGCTGCCGCTGTCGTCGACGTGGTCACCATGCAGCCGCGCAGCGGGCAGCGGGCTGCTGGCGGCGCTGGGGAGCCTGCGGCTCATCGTGCCGACGCTGGCCGGCGGAACCCTCGACCTGCTGGGCCGGGTCGTCGCACAGGCACTCGCGCAGCAGCACCGACTGGCGATGGCCGTGCTCAACGTGGAGGGGGCTGCCGGAGAAATTGCCCTGCGCCGCCTGCACGCCGAACCACCGGACGGCCGCACCTGGCTGCTGGCCCAGGAAAGCCTGCTCACGATCAACCCCAGCCTGTATGCACGCGGTTCCACGGATGTGCTCGACGGACTGGTACCAGTGGCCCGCATCGCCACCAGCAACTTCTACCTGCTCGCACGGGCCGAGGATCCGATCCTGTCGCTGCGTGATCTGCTGCAGGAGGGCAGACGCACCCCATCTGCCCTGCCCTACGGCAGCGGCGGCGTCGGTACCCTGCACCACCTGTCGATGGAAGCGGTCGCCGCCGGGCTGGACCTGAAGCTGCTGCACGTGCCCTACAAGGGCAATGCACAGGCGGTGCAGGCGCTCGCTCGGGGGGACATCCGGCTGCTGATGGCCGGCAGTTCTGCGCTGCCCCTGGTGGACAGCGGCCGACTGCGCGTGCTGGCGGTCACGGCGCCCAGCCGCCTGGCCCACTTCGCAGAGGTGCCGGCGATCGCGGAGTGGATGCCAGGGTTCCAGGCCACGAACTGGTTCGGCATCTTCGGGCGCAAGGCAGTGCCCGATATCGTGGTTGCAGAGTTGCGTGTCCTGCTGCAGATGGTGCTGGACAGCGAAGAAGTACGCCGGCAGTTGAAGGACAAAGGTCAGGTCGAGACCGGGTTTCTCGCCGGGCGGCAATTCATCGACCTGATCGTCGAGGACCGTCAGCGGTATGCCGGCATCGTCAGGCGCCTGGCCTTGCCGGCCGCGCAATAGGCTGGCGTCCAAGGTCCGCGCCATGCCGGCACAAGCCTTCGACGAACCTCTGGCGCTGAGCGCCGCACTGGCACGCCGTTGGGCCGCCGAAAGCTGCCTGGTCGACGCCGCCGGACACCGCTGCGACTACTACCACGGGCTGTGGCAGACGCTGCGTCTGGTGGGCCTGGCCCCGACCCTGGGCGGGCACCCGCACGCCTACCTGCAGGCCATGCAGGAGGTGGCACAGCGGTGGTGCAGCGACACCGCGTCGAGCCCTCGGCGCGTGCTGATCTCCGGATGTGCCGATTACGCGATGCTGGCCCATGTGCTGCACGCGTTCGCTGTCCATGCGGTGCCGGTGCACGTCACCGTGCTGGACATCTGTCCCACGCCACTGCGGCTCAACGCCTGGTACGCGCAGCGGGTCGGGCAGCCGGTCGAACTGGTGTGCGCGGATCTGCTGCAACACGCACCACACACGGCCTACGACCTCGTGGTCACCAGCAGCTTCCTGGGCTTCTTCAGCCCGGCCCGGCGCCCACCCCTGTTTGCGGCCTACGCCCGGATGATGCGCCCTGATGCGCGGCTGATTTTTTCCAACCGGCTGCGTCCGCAACCGGAGTCCGAGCCGGTCGGGTTCGACGCGGACGCTGTGATGCGGTTCGCCACCCAGGTCACCGAGATGGCGGCTGCATTGCCCGGGCCCGACGCACCGGCACCAGCGGATGTGCATCGGATGGCACTGGCCTATGCCACACAACGCCTCCCTTACCCGGTCAACTCCATCGAGACGCTGCGCGCGCTGGCAGTGTCGGCCGGCCTGCAGCTCGAGCGGGCCTGCGCCATACGCTCAGATGCCCTGCAGCTGGTGATCAGCGGCCCCACATTGGGGGACGGCTCGGACTACGTGTTCGTAGTCATGCGCCAGCCCGGCCACGCACTGCCTTCAGGCACGGCTGCCGGGCCGCCCGGCTGATACCGCCGGGGAGCGCCGGTCCTCGGCGCGACGGCTCCTGCCTGGCTGGCCGGAGCCTGCCTGTGCCGCGTCGATCGGACCAGGGCGCGAGTGCGACGTCAGACGCGCCAGGTCACTGACCGTGGCGATCGTCATGTCGACCCAATCGGGATCGGTCTTGGGTGCATCACGCGAGCCCATGGCCAACGCGGTGTTGGCAAGCACGAACATGCACAGCCAGACCACCGCGGCGACGGTCAGGACGAACCACAACGAGACCGTGAAGTTCCAGACCCGTGCCACGCCCAGGAAGGCACAGAAGAGCCACAGGCTGTTGGAGAGTGATACGCTGGTCGCGACCGTCAGCCACTGCGTTCTGGTCCAGCGGGAGATCGGCCAGGACAGTCCGAGAATCGGGAATGCCTTGAAGTGCAGCACGAATGCGTTCAGCGTCAACAGGCCCACCAGCACCAGCTTGCCCTGCAGTTTGCCATTGGCCAGGTAATTCGGGTTGTCAGCCAGTTGCATCCAGACCAGCGCGATGCCGGACAAATAGAGCAGCAGCAGCGACACCGACACCATGACCGTCTCGAACCGCTCGGGCCGGGGAATCACCACGCGGTAACTGAGCATCTTCGCCACCAGGCGCATGTCGGTGATGACGATCGTGCCGATGGCGGCACAGGTGGCTAGCAGATGCAGGAATACAAGAAGGGTAAGAACCATAAAGCCCGAGGGATTGAACCGGCACGTCGCTTGCATTGCAGGCCACGCGTGGGACACACGCTGGCGTGGCGGAATTTTATGCGACAGGCCGGTGTGGGACCTGCCGCAATGCCAACCATACCGGCACCGCGCGCATCACTTGCGCTTTCGCACCTGAGGCCGGTTACATTTTTCCGGGTGCCTTCGTCTTGACTTATGCACCAACACTGGGTATCGTCCCGCGATGCGTTTTGGCCCCTCCCTTGTACTGACAGCCGCCTTGCTGTCATCCGCCCCCGCTGCGATCGCAGCTCCCACAGACGCAGCAGCCGACGAGATGGGCCGCTTCCTGTCGGACAAGGGCCTGCTGGTCCAGATCGGTGACCAGATCGGCCTGGTCCGCCAGACGGTTGGCGAAAAGGCCTCCGACCTCGTCATGAATGCGATGGGTTTCCTGGGTGTTCCGTACCGTCGCGGCGGCACGTCCTCCGACACCGGTTTCGACTGCAGCGGGTTCGTGCGCGCGATGTACCAGCAGACCGTAGGCCTCATCCTGCCGCGCAGCGCCGACCAGCAGGCAGCCGCCACCCAGACCATCGACAGGACGGAATTGCGGCCCGGCGACCTGGTGTTCTTCAACACCATGCGCCGTGCCTTCAGCCATGTCGGCATCTACATCGGCGACAACAAGTTCATCCACTCACCACGTTCCGGGTCCGAGGTGCGGGTCGAAGACATGCGCCAGGGCTACTGGCAGACCCGCTTCAACGGCGCGCGTCGCGTCGAAACGGCATCCGCACAACCCTGATCGGCGGCTGCCCCGCCCGCTAGGCCTTGCGCTTGCGCGACTGGTGGGACAGGTAACGCGCAGCGCGCACCACGTTGAGAATCGCGCGCACCACCACGTCTGGCCGGTCCACATGCACGTTGTGGCCGGCATCGTCCAGCACCTTGATACGCCCCAGGCTGGACATCTTTGCCATGCGGCGCTGGCTGGCAGCCCAGACCTTGCCCAGCTTCGCGGGCCAGCGGGCAGCGGCATTGCTCTGGGTCAACACGATCAGCGGCACATCCGGAAACGTCCCCCCCCGACGTGCCTGCTTCAGTGTCAGCGGCGCCGCCTCCAGTTCCGCACGCGGTACCGGCGCCAGCAAACTGAGCAGCGCTTCCGGTGGGTGATACAGAAGGCGCGGGACGCCCAGTTCGCGGCAGCGCTGGGTGAACTCTGAGTGGCGGGCATCCACCAGCACGACCCCGGCAACCTCCTCCGGGTGGTACTTTGCAAACAATTTCATATAGGTTCCGCCGAGCGAATGGCCGACCAGCACGTACGGTGGTTTCAGCCCCTGCGTCTGCAACATCGCGCGCAGTTCGGCGACGATCTGCAAGCCCGAGCGCGGCTCCGGGGAGGTCTCGCTCTGCCCGTAACCGGCGCGGTCGTACGCGATGGCCCGGGTGAAACCTGTCACCCCGGTGAACACCGGGCCCCAGATCCGTTTGCCATGCCCCAGCCCCGACTCGAAAACCACCGTTGGCGATCCGTGCCCGGCGGTTACGAAGGAGCGTATTCCGAGCGGAGTGTGGCTGAATGACGAATGAGGCAGCGCGTCCAGCACCGCCTTCCTGCCGCCGAATATGCGCTGGAACAGGGACGGGCCTGATTTGCGCGCAGGTGCCTTGGCGGTCCGGGTGGTGCGTCGGCCCTTCGCGTGTGGCGCCACGGGCTGGTCGACGGTGCCGACAGGCCGCGCTTTCGCATGACCCGTTCTGTCAGCCAAGATCGATCTGGCGGACGCCAGTCCGTTCCAGGGTGTCAAAATATTTACAGTGCACCGCAGTATTGTAGGGAGCACTCCGACGGTGCGGCCGTCGACGACGCGCAGGTACCCGGCGGCCGGGCGGCGCACTCCTTCGGTGCCGCATCGGTACTGCGACGGCCCCAATTTTGGGGCCGTGCTGCAACACTGCGCCGCTTGCACCACCCAGCGCTTGGCCCGACACTTCCAACATGGTGTCGCCCATTCCCGAATCAGCCGATGCAGCCCGCCGCGCTACGGGTGCGGTCCAGGCGCGCAGTGCGGTGTTGCCCGTCAGCGTCGCGATTCTGGAAGACGAAACCCATGTGCGACGGGCGCTGGAAAGTGCGGTGCATTCAGACGCAGGGCTCAGCCTCGCATTCAGCGCACAGAGCGTGCGCGAGGCAAGGCAACATGCGCAGACACATGCGGCGCAGGTGTACCTGGTCGACCTGGGCCTGCCCGATGCCGACGGCCGCGAATTCATACGGTGGATCACCGCCAACCAGCCCGG
>JANMZX010000005.1:0-4695 GCA_031383745.1 Rhodoferax sp.
CACGAACAGCAGCATGCCAAAGGGCGGATGGATCAGGCCGATCATCATGTTGAGCACGACCAGCACCCCGAAATGGACCAGGTCGATGCCGAGCAGCTTGACCGCCGGCAGCAGCATGGGCACGAACACCAGCAGCAGCACGGAGACGTCGAGAAAGCACCCCAGCACCAGGAACATCACATTGACCAGCAACAGGAACGGCACGCGTCCCAGGTGCATCGCGTCGACCCATTGCGCCATCGCCTGCGGCACGCCCTCGGCGGTGAACGCGTAGTTCAGCATGAAGGAGCCGGCCAGGATGATGGTGATCACCGCACTGCCGCGCGCGGACTCCAGCACCACGCCCCAGAAGCTGCGCCAGGTCAGCGCGCGAAACACGAAGGCGGCCAGAACCAGCGCATGCAGCGCGGCCACCGCTGCCGCCTCGGTCGGCGTGAACACCCCGGAATAGATACCCCCCAGCAGCACGATGGGCATGGACAGCGGCAGCGCGCCGCGCAGGATCAGGCCGGCCCACTCGCCGCGCGGGACCGGGTCGTCGCGCGGCATGTCGCGCCGCACCGCGATCACATGCACCACGCCCATCATCAGGCCGGCCATCAGGAAGCCCGGCACCACGCCACCCAGGAACAGCGCGCCCACGGAGGCCCCCGACACCAGCGCGTAGATCACCATCGGGATCGAGGGCGGGATGATCGGCCCCAGCGTGGCGCTGGCCACCACCACGGCACCGGCGAAACCGCGTGTGTATTCGGGCTTCTTCAGCATCTGGCGGATCGTCACCAGGCCGGGGCCGGCGGCGTCCGCAATCGCACTGCCGCTCATGCCGGAGAAGATCACGCTGACCAGGATGTCCACCTGCGCCAGCCCGCCGCGCATGCGGCCCACCAGGATGCGGCAGAAGTCGAAGATGCGTTCGCTGACCGTGCCCGCGTTCATGATGTTGGCCGCGAACACGAACAGCGGCACCGCCAGCAGCACGTAGCTGTTGTACAGGCCGTTGCCCACCTGCTCGGCCACCAGGCCGATGTCCTGGCGCTTGACCAGCAGGTAGGCAACACCGGAGGCGAGCATCGAGAAGCCGATCGGCATGCGCATCAGCAGGCCGGCGACCATCACGCCGACAAGCACAAGAATTCCGGTGCTCATGACAGGTGCAGCTCCGCGTCCAGCCCGATGCCGTGCATCGCCTGCCAGATCGCCCAGGCGCAACGCAGGGTGAGCGCCACCATCAGGAACACGAAGGGCAGGAACACCCACATGAAGGGCAGGTTCAGCACCGGTGTGCCTTCGCGCGCCATGAAGCGCACGTAATCCCAGGTGCCCGGGATGGCGACCGCCGCCAGGCCACCCACCAGCAGGTTGCCCGCGACGCGCATCACCAGGCGCGTGCGCCGCCCGACGCTGTTCCAGACGAGGTCGAACATCACATGCTCGCGCTCGGGCACCACGAAGGCAGCGGCCCACAGGATGACCCAGATGTACAGGATGACCGCCGCCTCGTCGGTCCACGCCATGGGCTTGTTGAAGCCGAACCGGGCCGTCACCTGCAGCACGAACACCGCGAACAGGGCCAGGAAGAGGCCGCCGGCGACCAGGTTGGCGGCAACCTTGAACCAGCGCATCGGGCTACTTCACCGCGTTGATGCGCTCCACCAGCCCCTTGGGCCAGACCTTCGCGTAGTCGGAGTTCTGGTAGGCGGCCTGCACCGTCTTGCGGAAGGCTTCCACATCCGGGGTGCTGACCTGCAGACCCTCCTTCTTGAAGAAGTCGACCAGCTGGGCCTCTTCCTTGATGCGGTTCTCGTTGTTGAACGCGATAGCGGCCCGTGCGGCGTCGGTGACCTTGCGCTTTTGCGCGAAGCTCAGCGCGTTGAAGCTCTTGTTGGACAGCGCGATGAAAATGCCGTCTGTCAGGTGGCTGGTCAGCACGATCTGCTTGGTGACTTCGTAGAACTTCGCCGCGCGTACCGACGGCAGGGGGTTGTCCTGACCGTCGACCGTGCCGGTCTTCAAGCCCAGGTAGACCTCGCCAAAAGCCAGTGGCGTAGGTGTGGCACCCAACGCCTCGCCCAGGAACAGCCACTCCTTCGAGCCAGGCATGCGCAGCTTCACACCCTTGAGGTCGGCCGGAGTCCTGACGTTGCGGACTTCACGCAGGTTGACCTGCCGGCTGCCCAGGTAGCCGATGCCCAGGATCTGCACGTCCATCTTCTCTGCCACGGCCTTGTACATCTCGGCGCCGATCGGGCCGTTGAATACCGTCTGCTGGTGGTCGGGGTCGCGGATCAGGTAACCGGCCGTGAAGATCGAGTACTCGGGCAGGATCTTGGCGATGTCCTGCGCCGAGATGGCTGCCAGCTCCAGGTTGCCACGCGCCATCGCGGCAGGCTCGGTGCCCTGCTTGAACAGGGCGCCGTTGAGGTTGATCTGCACGTCGAACTCGCCAGGCGCGCTCTTGTCGAGCGACTCCTTGAACACGGTCCACATCTTGCCGTGCCAATCCTCCGGCACGGCAGGCGTGGAGATGCGCAGCACGGTCTTGGACTGGGCCAGGGTCGGCAGCGCCGTGGCGCCCAGGGCGGCAGCCGCGCCCAGCAGGGTGCGGCGACGAAGGGTGTTGGTGGAACGGGTCATGGTGGTGTCTCCTCAAAAAAGTTGAATCAGATGTTGGCAAGCGCCGGGCCAATGGCACGATACCCCGCGCGGACGGTTTGCGCCTCGGTGTTATCCAGCAGGGAAAGCGGTGCACGCACGTGGAGCCAGCCGTCGTCGCCGGTCTGCTCGGCCAGCATGGTCTTGTAGACGCATACGAACGGCATGCCCGGTCGCGCGCTGAGCAGGGCCAGCAGGTCGTCGACCAGCTTGGTGTCCGCGGCGCTGACCTGCGTCGGCGCGTCGATGATGCGGCGCATCAGCCGGGGAGAGATGTTGGCCAGCCCGTTGATCGAACCCGATCCGCCAACCCGCATCGTTGCGGCCACATGCTGCTCCGCGCCCACCAGGATGGCCAGGGCTGGGAACGCCCGCGCCAGCGCCAGGCCGTGCTCCAGATCGCCACTGCTGTCCTTGACGCCGATGACCTGGCCTGGATGACGCTCCGCCAGGGCGGCGATGGCGGCATGGCTGAACGACACGCTGCTGAGCCCGGGGATGTGGTAGAGCAGCAGCTTGAGCTTCGGGTCCCCGATGCCCTGCACCACCTGGGTGACTGCCGCCTCGATGCCGGCGTCCCGCGGTGCCCGGAAGTAGAACGGCGGCATGAACATCTGCCGATGGCACCCCAGGCTGGAGGCGTGGCGGCCGAGTTCGATCGCGTCCGGCAGTGCGCAGGCACTGGTGGTGACGACGATCTGGTCCGGTCGCACGCCGCCGGCCAGCAGCGCCACCAGCAGGGCCTTGCGTTCGACGGTGGTGAATGCCGGGCCCTCGCCGGTGGTACCGAACAGGGTGACGCCGTCGCAACCGGCGTCCAGCATGCGCCGGGTGTGGGCCAGCGCCCGCGGGGTGTCGACCGCGCCGTCGGCGCCGACCGGGATCAGCAGAGCGGGCCAGAGCCCGTGGATGTCATGGTGCAAGTTGCCTCCTTTTTCTGGATGGTTCGGTTGCCGGGGTGGCGTCAGGAATTCGGGGCGCCCATTCCGCGCGCACTTGTTCCAGCGGAGCGGTCAGCACGCGGTCGCGCGCACTGTGGATATGCGCGTCGAGCAGTTCCATGGCGCGGTCCGCGTCGCGAGCCTGCAACGCGGTGATGAACAGCAGGTGTTCCTGCATGGCCGGGATCAGGCGCGCCGGCGTGATCACGCTGTGCTCGAGCTTGATCAGTCGCACCCGCAGGCTGTTGACCCGGTACATCTCGGACACGATGTCGTTGCCCAGTGCATCCACCATGCGGTCGTGCAGGCCCCAATCGAGCGCCTGCGCATCGTCGAGCAGGCCCGGGTCGGTGTCGACAGCGGTCGCTCGGCGCAGGATCTCGCGGTGGCTGGACGCAATGGCGTCGAGCTCCTGTGCGGTGGCGCTGTGCACGAAATGCAGGATCGCCTCGCGCTCGATCATCGCGCGCACCTGGAAGGCGTTGCGGATCAGCTTGAGGTCCACATGCGCGATCTGCAGGCCACGTTGTGGCACGGTCTTGACCAGGCCGCCCGCCTCCAGCCGCGGGATCATCTCGCGCACCGCGCCCAGCGGCATGTCCAGCAGGGCCATCAATTCACGCTGCGAAATGAACTGCCCGCTGCGGATGCCGCCGCTCAGGATCTGGTGCGTGAAGCCCTGGTAGGCGCGTGCGCGCTGGCTGACGGCGGGCGCGGGCGGCGCCACCACCTGGCCACGTGGTGCGGCACTCATCGGCGCACGACGCCCTTCTTGAGCAGGATGTTGCCGTAGATCCGCGCCTCGCCCGTTGCCACGATCGCAAACGCCGCCGAAGCACGATGGTAGAAGTCAAACCGCTCCAACGTGGCGGCGCCGCGGCACCCGTGGGCTTGCAGCACCGCATCGAATTCGGCCACGACCGGCGGGCGTGCCGCCGGGTCGCCGACCACCTGCATCGTCCATGCGGACTGCGCCACGAAATCGTCCAGTGGCAACAGGGCGAGGATCGCCTGCAACACATCGGGGGCACTGCTTCCCGGCAAATGGATCAGCCGCCTGGCATGGGTGGCGGCCGGAAAATTGGCATCCGCCAGCACC
>JANMZX010000011.1:0-2945 GCA_031383745.1 Rhodoferax sp.
CCGGTATGGATGATCTTGAAGCCCATGCCGCCATGGGCCTGCAGGGCCCGCACGATCGGCGCGATCTTCATGAAGTTCGGCCGCGCGCCGGCGACCAGGTAGAGGGTGGGCATGGTGTGCTGGGGTGGTCAGGCTAAAAAATCCGCCTTCAGGAATGCGGTACCGGCGACGTCCTTGGCCGAGAGCAGGGGGATCTGCCCGTTCAGTGGCCAGTCGATCGCCAGTGTCGGGTCGTCCCAGGCGATGCAGCGTTCATGGGCTGGCGCGTAGTAGTCGGTGGTCTTGTACAGGAAGTCGGCGGTTTCCGACAACACCAGAAAACCGTGGGCCAGCCCCGGCGGGACCCACAACTGCCGCTTGTTGGCCGCCGACAGTATTTCACCCGCCCATTTCCCGAAGGTCGGCGAACCGGGCCGTATGTCGACCGCTACATCAAATACCTCGCCCGCCACCACGCGCTCCAGCTTGCCCTGGGGCTGCACCACCTGGTAGTGCAGGCCACGCAATACATTGCGGGCAGAGCGGGAGTGGTTGTCCTGCACGAAGTGCAAATCCAGCCCCGTGGCATCGCGGAAACCGCGCTGATTGAAACTCTCCATGAAGAAACCGCGCTCGTCGCCGAATACTTTCGGCTCCATCAGCAACACATCGGGGATGTTGCAAGGCGTGATCTTCATGGCAGTGACTTTTCCTTGAGCAGCCGCAGCAGGTACTGGCCGTAGCCGGACTTGGCGAGCGGTTGCGCCAACACTTCAAGTTGCGCGTCGGTGATCCAGCCGTTGCGCCACACGATCTCCTGGGGTGCTGCCACCTTCAGGCCCTGGCGGTTCTCGATGGTGTAGATGAACTGGCTGGCTTCCAGCATTGACTCATGGGTTCCGGTATCGAGCCAGGCGTAACCCCGGCCCATGGTCTGCACATCCAGGCTGCCCTGCTCCAAGTACAGGCGGTTCAGATCAGTGATCTCCAGTTCGCCGCGCGCCGAGGGCTTGACGCGCTTGGCCAGTTCGACCACCTGCCTGTCGTAAAAATACAGGCCGGTGACGGCATATCGGGACTTGGGGTTCTTCGGCTTCTCTTCCAGGCTGATGGCCCGCCCGCCACTGTCGAACTCCACCACGCCATAACGTTCCGGATCCTGCACTGCATAGGCGAATACCGTGGCGCCGCGGGTCTGTGCGTTCGCGCCCTGCAGTAATTGACCGAAGTCATGGCCATAGAAAATGTTGTCACCCAGCACCAGCGCGCAATCGTCGTCGCCCAGAAACTGCTCGCCGATCAGGAAGGCCTGCGCCAGGCCGTCCGGCGAGGGCTGCACCGCATAGTGCAAGCGAATGCCCCACTGGCTGCCGTCGCCCAGCAACTGCTCGAAACGCGGTGTGTCCTGAGGGGTGGAGATCACCAGCACCTCGCGGATGCCCGCCAGCAGCAAGGTGCTCAGCGGGTAATAGATCATCGGCTTGTCGTAGATCGGCAGCAATTGCTTGCTCACGACCTGCGTGGCCGGATACAGGCGCGAGCCGGACCCGCCGGCCAGGATGATGCCCTTGCGGCGGCTGGTGGGTGGTGTGGAGAGTTCGTTGGTCATGTTGATGGCGTCGGGGTGATCTCTTGCAGCATGCGCCTGGCGTGTACCTTCCAGTGCGGGAGTTGCAGTCCGAACACCGCCTGCAACTTGCTGGTGTCGAGGCGGGAGTTCAGGGGCCGTCGGGCCGGCGTCGGGTATTGCGCGGTGGCGACTTCAGCCACCTGGTCCGGGCCGGCCTTGAGCTGCCACCCCAGTGCGCGCGCCTCTTCCAGCACAAATCGTGCGTACTGCTGCCAGTGGGTTTCGCCGCCGGCCACGCAGTGGTACAGCCCCGCCAACTGCGGCTGTGCAATCGCCTGCTTCAGGGCCAGGGCAGTGACATCGGCAAGCAGCTCTGCCGAGGTCGGCGCGCCGAACTGGTCGTTGATCACCGTCAGTGATTCGCGGTCCCTGGCCAGGCGCAGCATGGTCTTGGCGAAGTTGCCGCCGCGCGCGGCATAGACCCAGCTGGTTCTGAAAGTCAGGTGTCTGGCGCAGCGCGCCACATTCTGCTCACCTTCGAGCTTGGTTTGGCCATACACGCTGAGCGGCCCGGTCGGGTCGTCCTCACGCCATGGGCGCTGGCCACTGCCATCGAACACATAGTCGGTCGAATAGTGCACCAGCCAGGCGCCGATCTTCTGTGCCGCATCGGCCAACACCCCGGGCGCCAATGCATTGAGTGTGCGCGCGAACTCCGGCTCGCTCTCGGCCTTGTCGACGGCGGTGTGCGCGGCGGAATTCACGATCACGTCCGGCGCCACGCGGCGTACCGTCTCTGCCAGCCCGTCCGGGTCGCTGAAGTCTCCACACAGGCCATCCGGGTTGCCCGCAGGATCGAAATCCAGCGCCACCAACTCGCCCAGCACTGCCAGGCTGCGTTGCAGCTCCCACCCGACCTGGCCGCCCCGGCCGAACAAGAGGATCTTCATGCCTTGGCCTGCGCCCCGTATTGCTTTGCCATCCAGTCGCGGTAGCCGCCGCTCTGCACGTTGGCCACCCACGCCTGGTTGTCCAGGTACCACTGCACCGTCTTGCGGATGCCGGTGGCAAAGGTCTCGGCCGGTTTCCAGCCCAGTTCCTGTTCGATCTTGCGCGCGTCGATGGCGTAGCGGCGGTCGTGCCCCGGGCGGTCGGTCACAAAAGTGATCTGGTCCGTGTACGGCCTGGCATCCGCGCGCGGGCGCAATTCGTCGAGCAATGCGCAGACGGTGTGCACGATCTCCAGGTTGGGCATCTCGTTCCAGCCGCCGACGTTGTAGGTTTCGCCGCTGCGGCCGGCAGCCAGCACACGCCGGATCGCGCTGCAATGGTCCTTCACATACAGCCAGTCGCGAATCTGCTGCCCGTCGCCATACACCGGCAGCGCCTTGCCGGC
>JANMZX010000016.1:0-3722 GCA_031383745.1 Rhodoferax sp.
CGTTCGAAGGAGTCAGGACCATGGCGATGGATGTGGTGGATTACGAGATACGCGGGGCCGAAATGCAGTTCGTCGAGGTCGAGCTCGACCCAGGCGAGGCGGCCATCGGCGAGGCCGGCAGCATGATGTTCATGGATGCCGGCGTCAGCATGGACGCGGTCTTCGGCGACGGCAGCGCCAGCCAGTCGGGCTTGCTGGGTAAACTGCTCGGCGCCGGCAAACGCCTGGTGACCGGAGAGTCGCTGTTCACCACGGTCTACACCAACCAGTCTTCAGGCAAGCAGCGCGTGGCCTTCGCCGCGCCGTATCCGGGCAAGATCCTGCCGATGGACCTGCGCCAGCTGGGTGGCACCTTGATCTGCCAGAAGGACGCGTTTCTGTGCGCGGCGCGCGGCGTGTCGCTGGGCATCGCGTTCCAGCGCAAGCTCTCCACCGGCTTCTTCGGCGGCGAGGGCTTCATCATGCAAAAACTCGAAGGCGACGGCCTGGCCTTCGTCCATGCCGGCGGAACGGTGGTCAAGCGCGAACTCGTTGCCGGCCAGACGCTGCTGGTGGACACCGGGTGTGTGGTGGCGTACACGCCGGGTGTGGATTTCGAGATCCAGTTCGTGGGCAAGATCAAGACGGCGCTGTTCGGAGGCGAGGGCCTGTTCCTGGCGCGCCTGACCGGGCCGGGCACGCTGTGGCTGCAAAGCCTGCCGTTCTCGCGGCTTGCCTCACGCGTATTCGCGGCGGCGCCGCAGCGCGGTGGCTCGAAGGAAGAGGGTTCGGTGCTGGGCGGTTTTGCCGCCGGCGGATTGCTGGGTGGTGTATTGGGCGGCGACGACGACTGACGCCCTCACCGGGCTGGCGTTGCGGCCCGCGCGCTCACTCGCAGCCGGCGAAATTGCGGCTCTGGCACTCGCGCACCAGGCGTTGCGCCTGTTCCAGTTGCGCCGCATTGAGCAGCTTGGCCAGCGCACTGCGGTTGCGGCTGGCGCCCGGCGCGCCGGCGGCCGCCGCGAGCGCGAACCAGGCATACGAGCGCACCGGGTCCTGCGCCACGCCCAGACCATCGAAATACATGCCCGCCAGGTTGAACTGGGCGCCGCCATGGCCCTGTACTGCCGCCGCCCGGTACCACCGCACCGCCTCCACCGGGTCCTTGGCGACGCCCTGCCCGAAGTCGTACATCACGCCGAGGTTGAACTGCGCCGGCGCCACTCCCTGGGCCGCCAGTTCGCGGTAGATCTTCATGGCGCCGGCATGGTCGCCGCGGGCATAGGCGGCATCGGCGTCCTCGCCCGGGCTGGCCAACACCGGGGCCGCGCTGGCAAGGGACAAAAACAGGGTGGCTACGAACAGTTTGCGCATGGACACTCCAACCCGGGCATATTACGATCAAATCCGCATGGCATCGCGCCAGGCAGCCGACACCCGATGCTTGCGCCCACCGACCCGACAGCCCGCGCCCACGCGTGGAACGGTCCCGCGTGACGGAACCTGACCAACCCCCGCCAGTGCCCCTGTGGCCGCTGGCGCTGATCACGCTGAGCGGCACCTCGGCGATGCACATGTTCGTGCCGGCGCTGCCGGATGCGGCGACCAGCCTCGGCACCAGCGCCACCCTGGTCCAGATGACCATCGGCATCTACATCCTGGGCCTTGGGCTGGGGCAACTCGTGTACGGGCCGCTGGCCGACAGCTTTGGCCGGCGTCCCCTGATGCTGGCGGGCCTGCTGCTGTTCACAGCCAGCGGCCTGGTGGCGGCTGTCGCGCCCAATGTGCAGGTGCTGGTGGCGGCGCGGTTTGCACAGGCCCTGGGGGGCTGTGTCGGGCTGCTGCTGCCGCGGGCGATCGTACGTGACACCTCCAGTCCGGGCCGGGCCGTGAAACGGCTGGCGCTGATGAGCCTCATGACCATGGCCGGGCCGGGGCTGGCGCCACTGGTCGGTGGCGCCGTGGCTGCCAGCCTCGGTTGGCGCGCGGTGTTCGTGCTGCTGACCGGCCTGGGGGCGTTCAACCTGCTGCTGGCCTGGCGCTTGCTGCCCGAGACCGGTGCACCGACCGGGCACATCAGCGCTGCGTCGGTGTGGGCCGACTACCGGCATTTGCTCGGGTCGGCGCGGTTTGTCGGCCTGGCCCTTGGCGGAGGGTGTGCCACCACGGCCTCGTATGCCTTCATCACCGCAGCGCCGTTCATCTTTGTGCAGCAGCTCCATCGGCCCCTGACCGAGGTGGGTGTGTATCTGGGCCTCACGGTCGTGGGCGCCTTCCTGGGCAACGCCCTGGCGAGCCAGCTGGCGGGGCGCCTGCCGATCGAGCGCGTGATGCTGCATTCGCACCGGGTCAGCGTGGCCAGCGCAGTGCTGCTGCTGCTGTCGCTGCCAGTGCTGGGCACGCGTGTCGACGTGATCGTGCCGCTGATGTTCGTCCATGCCCTCGGAGCCGGCGTGTGCAGCCCGATCGTGTCGGTGCAGGTGATGGGTGTGCTGCCGCGCCTGATCGGGTCGGCGGCCGGCTTGTACGGCTGCATGCAGATGCTGGTGGGAGCGGCTTGCGCGGCGCTGGTCAGCCTGCACGCAGATGCCGCACTGGCGACCGCTGGAGTGCTGGTGGGTGTGGGTCTGATCGGACAATGCGCATTTTTCATGGCCAACAGGTCACGCTGAATCCGCGCAGAGTGGGCCTGGCGACGTGTGTCCCGCGCCGCTGCATGGCTTGCGTGTGGCGCGCCGGTCGGGCAGGTCTGCCGCCTGGGCGGGTGCTCTCCCGGCCCTCCCCACAGCCCGGCAGGGCGATTACGGGTTGGGTGCGCGGTTCGAATCGAGCGCCCGGGCGGCACCCAGCAGGGCGGGCGACGTTTGCGCGTCGATGACGAAGGTCGGGATACCTGCCAGGTAGTCGCGAAAGCGCCCCTTGGCCTCGAAACGCGCGCGAAACGCGGAGCGCTCGAGTTCGCCCACGATGCGCGGCGCGATGCCGCCGCCGATGTAGACGCCGCCACGTGCGCCCAGTGTCAGGGCCAAGTTGCCGGCGACACTGCCCAGGAAACCGCAGAACAGGTCCAGCGCCACCGCGCAGTGCCGGTCCGTGCCGGAGGTGGCGCGTTCCAGCACGTCGGACGGCTCCAGCCGCTCGGCCGCGGCACCCGCCAAGGCGCAGGCGGCATCGTAGAGGTTGACCAGCCCCGGCCCGGACAACGCGCGCTCGGCGGACGCATGGCCGAATCGGCTCTGCAGGCGCAGGATCACGGCAGCTTCCTGCTCGTTGGCTGGCGCGAGCGACACATGGCCGCCTTCGCCATTGATGGGCAGGAAGCCGGCGCCCGCGCCCAGCGGGAACAGCCCGGAGACCCCCAGGCCGGTGCCTGGCCCCAGCACCGCGAGCGGTCCACCAGGCACGGCGAGGCCGCCTCCGAGAGCACGCAGGTCCGCGCTGCCCAATGCCGGCAAGGACAGTGCCAGGGCGGTGAAGTCGTTGATCACCACCAGGCGCTGCAGCCCCAGCGCGTGCTGGAGCCCGGTGATCGAGAACGACCAGTGGTGGTTGGTCATCCGGACCTGGTCGCCGGTGATCGGGTTGGCGATGCCGATCGCACACGCGGCAGCCTGTACCTTGTCGTGCATGCGCAGGTACTGGTGGATCGCGTCGAGCAAGGACGCATGGTTCGCGCAGGCGAGGGTGGCGACTTCGGACAGCGGCGAGCCTTCGTGCGACTGCCAGGCAAAGCGGGCGTTGGT
>JANMZX010000066.1:0-37051 GCA_031383745.1 Rhodoferax sp.
AGAACTGCGTGATCCTGGGCAACGTGAACGTGAACTCGCCCCTGCTGTGGGACGGCACCATGACCAAGTCGGCCCGAGCCTATGCGCGCGCGAACCAGGCCGCCGTGATCGTGCCCTTCATCCTGGGTGGCGCCATGGGCCCGGTGACGAATGCCGGCGCCATTGCCCAGGCGCACGCGGAGACCATGGTGGGCTGCGCCATCACGCAGCTCGAGCGCCCGGGCGCGCCGGTGATCTACGGCAACTTTCTCTCCAGCATGTCGCTGCGATCTGGTTCGCCCACCTTCGGCACGCCGGAGCCGGCGATCGGCTCCATGGTGGTGGGGCAACTGGCGCGCCGCCTCGGACTGCCGCTGCGTTGTGCCGGGTCCTTCACCACATCGAAACTGCCCGACGGCCAGGCGATGCAGGAAAGCGTGATGTCGATGTTGTCGGCGGTGCATTGCGGCGCCAACTTCATTCTGCACTCGGCCGGCTTCCTGGACGGGCTGCTGTCGATGAGTTACGAGAAGTTCATGATGGACGCCGACTTCTGCGGCGCGCTGCACAGCTACCTCAAGGGCGTGACCGTGGACGACAACAGCCTGGCGATGGATGCGTTCAAGGAGGTCGCTCCGGGCAGCCACTTCCTCGGTTGCGCCCACACCATGGCCAACTACACCACCGCGTTCTTCGACTCGACCATCTCGGACGACACGCCTTTCGAGACCTGGCAGGAGGCCGGCCAGAGCGACAGCGCCACGCGTGCCAACAAGCGCTGGAAAGCCGCGCTGGCAGACTACCAGCCACCCCCCATCGACGCGGCCGTCGACGCGTCCATCGTCGACTACATGGACCGCAAGAAGGCCTCGACGAACGACCAGTGGTATTGAGAAAGGCACCGACGCCATGGCACGCGACAACGACCCCCTGCTGCAGCCCTACCAGCTCAGGCACCTGCGGCTGCGCAACCGCATCATGACCACCTCGCACGAACCTGCCTACCCGGAGGACGGCATGCCCAAGGCGCGTGACCGCGCCTACCACGTCGAGCGCGCCCGGGCCGGCGTGGCGCTCACCATGACCGCCGGGTCCGCCACCGTGGCCCGCGACAGCCCGCCGGTGTTCAACAACGTGCTGGCCTACAAGGACGAGGTCGTGCCCTGGCTGAAGGACCTCACCGACGCCTGCCACGAACACGGCGCGGCGGTCATGATCCAGCTCACCCACCTGGGCCGGCGTACCAGCTGGTCCAAGGCCGACTGGCTGCCGGTGGTGTCGCCCTCGCACGAGCGCGAGGCGGCGCACCGCGCCTTCCCCAAGAAGCTCGAGACCTGGGACATCGAGCGCATCATCGCCGACTACGCGGACGCCGCCGAACGCATGCAGGCCGGCGGCATGGACGGCCTGGAACTGCAGGCCTACGGGCACCTGATGGACCAGTTCTGGTCGCCGCTCACCAACACGCTGGACGCGCCCTACGGCGGTTCGCTCGACAACCGGCTGCGCTTCACCTTCGAGGTGCTGCGCGCGGTACGCAAGCGCGTCGGGCCGGATTTCATCGTCGGCGTGCGCTACACCGGCGACGAGGACCTGCCCGGCGGCCTGTCGCCGGCCGACGGTCTGGAGATCTCGCGCCGGCTCAAGGAATGCGGCATGGTCGATTTCCTCAACGTGGTGCGCGGCCATATCGACACCGACGCCGGCCTGACCGACCTGATCCCGGTGCAAGGAATGCGCAGTTCGCCGCACCTCGACTTCGCAGGCGACATCCGCGCCGCCACCGGTTTTCCGACCTTCCATGCCGCCAAGATCCAGGACGTGACCACGGCCCGGTATGCCATCAGCGCGGGCAAGCTCGACATGGTCGGCATGACCCGCGCCCACATGACCGACCCGCATATCGTGCGCAAGATCATCGCCGGTCGCGAGGACACGATCCGGCCCTGCGTGGGCGCGAACTTCTGCCTCGACCGCATCTACCAGGGCGGCGAGGCCTACTGCATCCACAACCCCGCCACCGGGCGCGAGTTGACGATGCCGCACGACATCCCGCCCGCTGCGGTGAAGCGCAGGGTGGTCGTGGTCGGCGCCGGGCCGGCCGGCCTGGAGGCGGCCCGGGTCGCCGCCGAACGCGGCCATACGGTCGTGGTGCTGGAGGCCGCAGCCAAGCCCGGCGGCCAGATCCGCCTGACCGCGCAAAGCCCGCGCCGGCGCGAGATGATCAGCATCATCGACTGGCGCATGGCGCGCTGCGAGGAGCGTGGCGTCACGTTCCGCTTCAACACGCTGGCCGACGCACAGTGCGTGCTGGCGGAACGGCCCGACGTGGTCATCGTCGCCACCGGCGGCCTGCCCCACACCGCGGTGCTGCGCGAAGGCAACGAGCTGGTCGTGTCGAGCTGGGACATCCTGAGCGGCGACGTGGCACCGGGGCACAACGTGCTGGTCTACGATGATGCGGGCGACCACCCCGCCCTGCAGGCGGCCGAGGTCATCGCCAACACCGGGGCCTCCGTGGAGATCATGACGCCCGACCGCTCCTTCGCACCCGAGGTCATGGCCATGAACCTGGTGCCCTACATGCGCAGCCTGCAAAAGCTGGACGTGACCTTCACCGTCACCTTCCGGCTCGAAGCGGTGCAGCGCGACGCCGACGGCCTGCTGGCCCTGGTTGGCAGCGACTACGGCGGCGTGCGCAGGCAGCGCCGCGTGGACCAGGTGGTGGTGAACCACGGGACCCGGCCGCTGGACGACCTGTACTTCGAACTCAAGCCGGTGTCGGGCAACCAGGGCGCGCTTGACTACCCGGCGCTGCTGGCAGGCGAGCCGCAGGCGCCCGTCGCGGCGGGGGCCTTCCAGCTGTTTCGCATCGGCGATGCCGTGTCGGCGCGCAACACCCACGCGGCGATCTACGACGCACTGCGCCTGGTCAAGGACTTGTAACGCGGCAGCCGGGCGGCGCTGGGATGCCCCACCGGCACCGCCGTGGACACCGCGGGCGCAAACCTTCAGGTGTTTTTCCGTGCCAACTCAGGTGTTTTGTCGATTGCGCAGGACGCCACCGAAGACTAAGCTGTCTGTCAGGCTCACGCTATAGGGTCCGGTGCCACCGGTTCCCTGGCTGCGACGACGCGTCACCGATCCAGAGGCCCCGACACCGTGCTCCAGAGAACCCATGCCAGCCAGGATGTGATGACACCGCTTGCGGTGCTGCTGGTGCAGGTGGCGGACGCCGATGCGAGCGTCTGGCTCACGGCATTGCGCGCCGGCAGTATCCAGGCCACCCACGAGCGCGTAGCGGATGCCGGTGCATTGCAGGCGGCCCTGGCAGCGCGCACCTGGGACGTGGTGCTCGCGGACCTCGATACACCGGTGGTCGACGGTCTGCAGCCACTGTGGCCGCTGCACCTGGCAAAGGTCCGCCACCCGGGGCTGCCGGTCGTCTTCATCACCCGTCACACCGACCTGCGCGCCGCCGTGGCAGCCCTCAAGGCCGGTGCCGACGACTGCCTCCTGGCGACCGACCTGCCGCAACTCGCCGCCTCCGTCCGCGCGGCCGTGGACCGCCACGCCTTTGCCATCGCCGCGCGCCAGCCATCGACCCAGCCTTCCGAATGGAAGGCGGTCTTCGACCGGGCCCCGGTGGCGCAACTGCTGCAACTCCCGTTTTCGACCATCAAGAGGATAAACCACAAGTTCGTCGAGCAGTTCGGTTATTCCCTCGCCGAGGCGGTCGGACGCCATCCGGCCGACCTCGGCATGCGGGTGGAGGACGCGCTGCTGGCGCCGCTGGTGGAGGCACTGCGCGCCGGCGCGGAAGTCGACCGGATGGACCTGCACCTGCGGCACAAGGACGGCACCCAGCGGCTGGTGCTGGCGTCCAGCTCCCAGGTGTGGCTCGACGGCACGTTGCACTACCTGCATTCCTTCGTCGACGTCACCGTCCAGCGCAGCGTCGAGCAGCAGGGGCGCCTGAGCCAGATGGCGCTGGCCTCTGTCTCGCAGGGCGTGCTGATCAGCGGGCCCGACCGGCTGACGCTGTCGGTGAACCGGGCCTTCGAGGCCATGACGGGGTATGGCGAGCAGGAACTCGTGGGCCGGTCCTGCGCCATCTTGCAGGGGCCGCAAACCGATCCACATGCCGTGGCCCTGTTGCGCCAGGCGCTGGACGCCGGTCAGTCGCACCACTGCGAGCTGCGCAACTACCGCAAGGACGGCAGCAAGTTCTGGAACGAACTGACGATCAACCCGGTGTTCGATTCCGGCGGGCAACTGACCCATTTCGTCGGCATCCAGCGCGACATCACGGCTCGGGTGCAGGACCACCGGCGCCTGGAGCAGGCGCTGGCCGGGGCGTCAGAAGGCGCACGCACCCTGGACGCGTTGCTGGAGCATGTGCCCGTGGGCATCACCATCGCCGACGCACCCGACGTGCGCATCCGCATGGTCAGCCGCCACGGGCTGGAGCTGGCCGGGAAGCCGCGCGGCGTGCTGGAGGGCATTCCGGCCGACCAGCACAGCCAGGCGTGGACGCTCTTCGAGGCAGACGGCACAACGCCGGCGCGCAATGAGAGCCTGCCCCTGACCCGCGCCACCCTGCAGGGCGAACAGGTCCGGGACGAGATCTGGGTATTGGGCGACGCGTCGGGTCGGAGGGTCCCGATCCTGTGCAGCGCCGGGCCGATACGCGACGCGTCCGGCCACATCACCGGTGGCATCATCGCCTGGCGCGACGACAGCGAACGCCAGGCGGGACAGGCGCAGCTCAAGCTCGCCGCGCAGGTGTTCGCACAGGGCCGCGAGGGCGTCACGGTCACAGACGCACACGGCTGCATCGTGATGGTCAACCAGGCCTTCACCGAGATCACCGGCTTCAGCGAGGCGGAGATCCTGGGCCGCAATCCCAGCGCACTGTCGTCGGGCCGGCAGGGCGAAGCGTTCTACACCGACATGTGGGGGGCGATCAACACGCACGGCAGCTGGTGCGGCGAGATCTGGAACCGGCGCAAGGACGGCACCGAATACCCGGAGTGGCTGACGATCAGCGCAGTACGCGACGGCCAGGGCGCCGTCACCAACTACGTCGGCACCTTCAGCGATATCAGCGAACAGGTGGCGGCACGCGAACGCATCGACTGGTTGTCGCATTTCGACCCGCTGACCGCGCTGCCGAACCGGGCCTTGCTGGCCGACCGCTGCGCGCAGCACATCAGCACCGCGCACCGTGAAGGCAAGCCGCTGGCGATGATGGTGCTGGGCATCGACAAGTTCCGGCTGATCAACGACACCCGCGGCCACGCCGTGGGCGACCAGTTGCTGGTGGCCTTCGCGCAGCGGATCGGCAACAACCTGCGCGAGCCCGATACCGTCGCGCGTGTCGCCGGTGACGAGTTCGTGCTGGTGCTGCCCGGTGGCACCGTGGAAGGCGCCAGCCTGCTGGCGCTGCGGCTGCTGCATGCACTGCAACTGCCCTACACCATCGACGGCGCCGAATTCGACATCACCGCATCGATCGGGGTGGCGATCTACCCGCAGGACGGGTTGGGTTTCGAAGACCTGTTCACCGCGGCCACGGTCGCGCTGCACCAGGCCAAGGGACTCGGGCAGGCCAAGCACCAGTTCTACAACGCAGCCATGTTCCAGAGCACGGTGGCGCAGGTGGCGCTGGCCAGCGCCCTGCGTGGCGCGGTTGCGCAGGGGCAATTCCGGCTGCACTACCAACCCTTCGCCGACCTGCAGACCGGGATCGTCGGCGGCATGGAGGCGCTGTTGCGCTGGACCCACCCGGTGCTGGGCGAGATCTCGCCGTCGCGCTTCATACCGGTGGCCGAGAGCACCGGGCTGATCCTGGAGATCGGCGCCTGGGTGCTGCGCCAGGCGTGCAGCGATCTGCGTGACTGGCGCGCCCGCGGCGTGCCCGCACCCACCATCTCGGTGAACCTGTCCCCGGTGCAGTTCCGCGACGAGGCGCTGGTGGCCCACGTGCGTGCGACGCTGCACGAGTTCGACATCCCGCCCAACCTGATCAGCATCGAGCTCACCGAAGGTGCCCTGATGGAGGATGTGGCGCACAGCGAAGCCGTGCTGCGCGCGCTCAAGCTGGCCGGCGTCCACCTGTCGCTGGACGACTTCGGCACCGGGTACTCGTCGCTGAGCTACCTCAAGCGCTTTCCGTTCGACAAGGTCAAGATCGACCAGTCCTTCGTGCGCGGCATCGGCACCATCGCCCAGGACGCGGTGATCGCCAAGGTGGTGATCTCGATGGCCCACGGACTGGGCCTGCGCGTGATCGCCGAAGGCGTGGAGACCGAGGCGCAATGCGAATTCATGCGCAGCAACATGTGCGACGAGATCCAGGGCTACTTCTTCAGCCACCCGCTGGCAAAGGCCGATATCGAGGCGCTGCTGGTGGAAGGCCGGCACCTGCCTGGCCACCTGGTACGCGTGCACACCCGGCAGCGCACGCTGCTGCTGGTGGACGACGAGATCAACGTCGTATCGGCGCTCAAGCGCCTGTTGCGGCTCGACGGCTACCGGATCCTCAGCGCCAACAGCGGCCAGCAGGGCCTGGAGATGCTGGCAGACAACGCCGTCGACATCATCGTGTCGGACCAGCGCATGCCCGGCATGAGCGGTGTGGATTTCCTGCGCCAGGCCAAGATCCTGTATCCCGACACCATCCGCATCGTGCTCTCGGGCTACACCGAACTGAAGTCGGTCACGGACGCCATCAACGAGGGCGCGGTCTACCGCTTCCTGACCAAGCCCTGGGAAGACAGCCAGTTGCGCACCTTCATCCGGGAGGCCTTCGAGCACAAGGAACTCGCCGACGAGAACGCCCAGCTCAACCTCAAGGTGCGCACTGCCAACCAGGAGCTGGCCGCCAGCAACCGGCAACTGCAGGAGGTACTGGGGCGCCAGCAGCACGAAATCACGCGCGGCGAACTGAGCCTGCGGGTGGTGCGCGACGCGCTGCAGTACGTTCCATTGCCGGTGGTCGGGCTGGACGACGAAGGCGTCGTGGCCTTCATCAACGCGCAGGCGCAGACCCTGCTCAGTGGTACCGGTGATCTGCTCGGCGTCGAGTTGGCCAGCGTGTTGCCGGACCTCGGGGCCGTGCTGCAGGTCTTGCCCCAGGGCGAACTGGCTTCGCTGCGCATTGCCGACCAGCCCTGCCAGCTGCGCTGGCACCGCATGGGGGAACACTCCACAGCCAGCGGCAAGCTGCTGACCTTGCTGCCGGTCGCCGAGGCAGACCCGCCATGACCACCCGGGCGACTCCAGACGCATCTCGCCCGGCAGTGGACGGTCCCGCCGTGGACACACCGGGCGTGCCACAGCCCAGCGCGGCACCGGAGGGCGCGGCTGACAGCCCCGGCGACCGGCAGCGCCGGGCGCTGGAGCGGCTGTTCCGCCGATACCCGGCTCCGCCCGCCGGGCAGGTGTTGCGCGACGCGGTCAGCACCTACCGGCGCCGCTCGCCACCATGAACACCCTCACCGTCACCGAGGTGCTGGGGGCGGTCAACACCCTGCCGTCGCTGTCGGCCGTGGTGCTCGACCTGCTGGTCGCCATCGACCAGCCGGATGTGGACATCGACCTCGTGGCGCGCAAGGTGGCGCTCGACCCGGCCCTCACGGCCCGGGCGCTGCGCCTGGCCAACTCCTCCTTCTACGGCATGCCGCGGCAGATCACCACCATGCCGGATGCCGTCGCCGTGCTGGGGTTGAGCAGTGTGCGCAACCTGGCTACCACCACCGCGCTGATGGGCGCCCTGGCGCAACCCGACCCGGGCGCCGTCGATCCCAAGGCCTTCTGGCGCCATGCGATCGGCACGGCCCTGTGCGCCCGTTCACTCGCCAGCCACGGCGCCACGCAGCAGGACCAGGCCTATATCGCCGGCCTGCTGCACGACATCGGGCGTCTGGTGCTCGCCACCCGCTTCAGCGGGCACTACCAGGCGGTGCTGGCGTTGCGCAGCGCCACGGACTGTTACCTGCTCGACGCCGAGCGCGCGTGCCTCGGGCTCGACCATGCGCTCGTCGGCGCGGCGCTGGCGCAGCACTGGAAGTTCCCGCAGGCCATCTGCCTCGCGGTGGCGCAGCACCACGCCGGCGATGTTCCGGACCTTCAGCCACTGACGCAGGTCGTGCATCTGGCAGACGCCCTCGCGCACGCCCTCGGATTCTCCGGCGACGATGACGAACTGGTGCCGCTGGTGGCCGACGCGACCGTGCTGGGTCTTGGCCTGGACCGGCAACAACTCATCAACACCTGCGCGGACGCGGAGCGGCAGTTCGAGGCTGTCTGCAGCGTGCTGATGCCATGAGCACGCCGGGCCGCCCCGAGGGTGAATACCGCACTGCGCAGCACGAAGGTACACCATTGAGCAAGGACCCCTGCATGGCACTCCCCACCAACACGGAACAGGCCGCGAGCCGCGCCTCGGCAATGGGTGCCGCAGGCCATGCGATCGCCGGACTGTCCGCGCGTCACTTTTTCGAGGGTAGCCCGGCCCCGACCTTCGTGATCGACACCGACCACATCGTGACGCATTTCAACCAGGCCTGCGCCCGCACACTTGGTGTTCGTGCCGAGGATGTCATCGGTACACGCCGACTCGGTCAGATCTTCTACGGCCATGACCGTCCGGTGCTGGCCGACCTGATCGTCGACGGCGACCTGGACGCGAATCTGGCACGCCATTACCAGGGCCGCTACCGCGCGTCGACGACCATTGCCGGCGCGTATGAGGCACGGGCATTCTTTCCGGCCCTGGGAGAGAACGGCCGTTGGCTGTTCTTCACCGCGGCACCGCTGCGCGACCCCCAGGGGCAGGTGGTGGGTGCCATCGAAACCCTGCAGGACATCACCGAACAGGTCCTCGCCCAGGAAGCCCTGCTCAAGGTGCAGGCCACTCTGAACGAGAAACTGGCGATGGCGCAGGACCAGCTGCTGCAGTCCGAAAAGCTGTCCTCGATCGGCCAGCTGGCCGCCGGTGTGGCGCATGAAATCAACAACCCGATCGGCTACATCTTCTCGAACTTCGGCACCCTGGAGAAATACCTGGCGGGCCTGTTCGAGATGCTGGCTGCCTATGCGGCGGCAGAGTCGCTGCACACCGAGCCGCACACCCGCGCCGGGTTGCGCCAGCTGCGCGAGAGGATCGAACTGGAATTCCTGATGGAAGACATCCCGGTGCTGATGCGCGAGTCCAGGGAGGGCATCGTGCGGGTGCGCAAGATCGTGCAGGACCTGAAGGACTTCTCCCACGTCGACGCCAACCCGGAGTGGCAGCTCGCAGATCTTGCCCAGGGCATCGACACCACGCTCAACGTGGTCACCAACGAGATCAAGTACAAGGCCGATGTCGTCAAGGAGTACGGCGCGATGCCCGAAGTCCAGTGCCTGGCGCCGGAGCTCAACCAGGTCATCATGAACCTGGTGGTGAACGCGGCGCACGCGATCGGGCCGGACCGCGGCACGATCACCATCCGCACCGGCACCGAGGGCCGCAACGTGTGGTTCGAAGTGGCCGACAACGGCTCGGGCATCCCCAAGGAGAGCCTGGCGCGCATCTTCGATCCGTTCTACACCACCAAGCCGGTCGGCAAGGGAACCGGACTGGGGCTGTCGCTCTCGTACGGCATCGTGCAGAAGCACCACGGACGCATCGACGTGCAGACCGAGGTCGGCACCGGCACGACCTTCCGCGTCACCTTGCCGATCGTGCAGCCTGCCAGCGAGACGGACCAGCCCCCGTCACGCGCATGAACCAGATTGTCGGCACGGCAGCACCGGCCGGGCAGCCCGCGCCGGTGATCCTGTGTGTGGACGACGAGCCCAACATCCTGTCCGCCCTGCGGCGGCTGTTTCGCGCGCAGGGCTACCAGGTGCGCATCGCCGAGGGCGGTGCGGCCGCGCTGCAGGTTCTGGAGAACGAGGCCATCGACCTCGTGATCTCGGACATGCGCATGCCGGTGATGGACGGGGCGCAGTTTCTGCAGCAGGTACGCACGCACTGGCCCGACACGGTACGCCTGCTGCTGACCGGATATGCCGACGTGCAGTCGATCATCGACGCGATCAACCGGGGCGAGATCTACCGCTACATCACCAAGCCGTGGGACGAGCACGACATGGTGCTGCAGGTGCGCCACGCGCTCGAACGCAAGGCGCTGGAGGCGGAGAAACACCGCCTGGAACTGCTCGCCCAGCGCCAGAACGAGGAGCTCCGGGCGCTCAATGCCAGCCTGGAGCAGCGCGTTGTGCAGCGTACGGCGGAGCTCGGCGCGGCCCACGACGCGCTGCTGCAGGCCCATACACACCTGAAGGCGGGTTACGCCACCACGCTGAAAGTCTTTTCCACGTTGATCGAGATGCGTGGCGGCCAACTCGCCGGCCACTCGCGCCGGGTGGCGGAACTGGCGCAACGGATGGCGGTACGGATCGGGCTGGACGCCCAACAGGTCCAGGAGGTGTTTGTGGCCGCCTTGCTGCACGAGATCGGCAAGCTCGGGTTTTCCGATGCGCTGCTGGCGACGCCGGTCGCGCTGATGAACAGCAAGCTGCTGGGCGAGTACCGCCAGCACGCCGTGCGCGGAGAACAACTGCTGATGCCTCTGCAGGACCTGCGCGCCGCCGCGGCCTGCGTCGGCGCGCAACTGGAGCGCTTCGACGGCACGGGTTTTCCGAAGCAGCTGTTCGAGCAGGCCATTCCCCAGGGCGCACGTATCCTGGCAGTGGCCAGCGACTACGACAACCTGCAACTTGGCGTGCTGACCGAGCGCAAACTCAGCGCCGGCGAAGCCAAGACGACGATCCAGAACGGCCGCCAGAAGCGATACGACCCGCGGGCCGTGGATGCATTCGTCGCCGTCATGCAGGGGGTGGCGAACGAAAAGCCCGATCAGGCGCTGATCACGGAGATGTCGGTGGATGCAAGCGCCCTGGCACCAGGCATGGTGCTGGCGCGCGACCTGATCGCACCGAGCGGCCTGCTGATGCTGTCGGCGGGCCATGCCTTCGATGCCCGCCTGATCCAGAAGGTGCGGGACTTCGAGCGTTCCAACCGGCTGACCGTGACCGCCTTCGTGCTGCGCGAGCCGGAGTCGGCCGCCTGACTGCCAGCGGCAGGCCGCGACGCCTGCCGCTGCCAGACGGCGCACCGGCCCACGCCGGGCCGCGACGTGCATCCCCGATACTGCCCCGATGGATACCGCGACACTGCTGCTCCTGTTTGGTGGCGGCCTGGTGGCCGGAGGCGTGACGGCGGTGGCCGGCGGCTCCAGCTTCATGATCTTCCCGATGCTGATCGCCGCCGGGTTGGCGCCGCTGGTGGCCAACATCACGACCTGGATCGCGCTCATGCCGGGCAACTTCATGGCCCTGGCCGCCTACCGCGCCGAGTTGCACGACATGCGCAACGAAGTGCGCCTGCACCTGGTGGTGTCGTTCGCCGGAGGTATCACCGGCAGCCTGCTGCTGCTGTGGACCGGCGAGGCGCGGTTCGAACGTGCGGTGCCGTGGCTGATGCTCACCGCCACGCTGTTCTTCGGGCTCGGCGAATGGGTCAAGCTGCACCTGGACCGGCTGCGCTCGCCCTCGCAGCGGCTGTCGGCGCGCTGGATCCTGCTGTTCGAGTTCCTGCTGATGGTCTATGGCGGCTACTTCGGCGCCGGCCTGGGCATCGTGCTGCTGGCTGCGCTGACCATGGCCGGCGAGGCATCGATCCACCGCGCCAACGCCAGGAAGAACCTGATGGTGGTGGCGCTGAGCGCCGCCGGCTGCATCGTGTTCCTGCCCTCGGGACAGGTGGCCTGGCCGTATGCGTTGCCGATCTTCGCGGGGGCGAGCCTGGGCGGCTACGGCGCGGTGCGCTTCATCCGGCGCATACCGGCCACGGCAGTGCGCAATGCGGTGCTGGCATGGGCCATCGGGCTGACCGTCTACGCGTTCTGGCGCTACGGCTGACGCGCCAGTGCACGGGTCTCGGTGGCCAGTCGGGTGATACGCGCCCAGTCGCCCTGTGCCAGCGCGTCGGCGGGCACCAGCCACGAGCCGCCTACACAGGCGACGTTGGGCAACGCCAGGAACTCGGGCGCGTTGGAGGTGCTGATCCCCCCGGTGGGGCAAAACCGCACATCGCCAAAAGGCCCGCCCCAGGCCTTGAGCATGGCAATGCCACCGGCCTGCAGCGCCGGGAAGAACTTGAGTTCGGTCAGGCCGTCTTCCTGGCACATCAGGATCTCGCTGCCGCTGGCCACCCCCGGCAACAGCGGCAGGCCGGCATCCCGGCAGGCCTGGCCGATCGCGTGGGTGTAACCCGGGCTCACCGCAAACCGCGCGCCGGCCATGGCAGCCGCCTGTGCATCGGTGGCGCTGCGTACCGTACCCGCGCCGACCACCGCCTGCGGCACTTCGCGCGCAATCGCTTCCATGCAGGCCAGCGCCACCGGCGTGCGCAAGGTCACCTCCAGCATGCGCACGCCGCCGGCCACCAGCGCGCGCGCCATCGGCACGGCATGGGCCAGGTCATGCAGCACGATCACCGGAATGACTGGCGCGTCCTGCATCACCTGCAGCGCGCTCAGGGTGTTGTTCACAGCCATGTGCAGGCTCCTTCTTCTGCGCAGAGCGCGTTGCGGCGCATGCCGGCGAACAACTCGCGCCCCATGCCCAGGCCATTGTCGTGGACGAGTGCGTCGGGCATGGCCAGCAGCTCGCGCGCGTTCCACTCGTCCTCGGGTACCAGGGCCTGCAGCGTGCCTGCCACCGCGTCCAGCCGCACCACATCACCATCGCGCAGCCGCGCCAGCGGGCCACCTGCGGCCGCTTCGGGCGACACGTGGATGGCCGCCGGCACCTTGCCCGACGCACCGCTCATGCGCCCGTCGGTGACCAGCGCCACCTTGAACCCCTTGCCCTGCAGCACCGCCAGCGGTGGTGTGAGCTTGTGCAGCTCGGGCATGCCATTGGCGCGCGGTCCCTGCCAGCGCACCACACACACCACATCACGATCGAGTTCGCCGGCGCCGAACGCGGCGTGCAGCGCTTCCTGCGAATCGAAAATCCGGGCCGGCGCCTGCACCACATGGCGATCGTCGGGAACCGCCGATACCTTGATGACGCTGCGCCCCAGGTTGCCCAGCAGCAGCTTGAGGCCGCCAGTGGCGCTGAAGGCTTCGGCTGCCGGCCGCACGACGGCCGTGTCACCCGAAGCGCCGGCATCGCGCCACGACAGATCGCCGGCGGACGACGCGCCAGGGATCTGCGTGAATTCGCGCAGCCCACCCGGACGCACGGTCACTACATCCGGGTGCATCAGGCCGGCGTCGAGCAATTCGCGGATAACGAAGCCCGGGCCGCCGGCGGCCTGGAACTGGTTCACGTCGGCGCTGCCGTTGGGATACACCCGCGCCAGCAGCGGCACCACGTCGGACAGGGCCGAGAAGTCGTCCCAGTCGATCACGATGCCGGCCGCCCGGGCCACGGCCACCCAGTGGATCAGGTGGTTGGTGGAGCCGCCGGTGGCCAGCAGCGCAACCATCGCGTTGACGATGCAGCGCTCGTTGACCACCCGGCCGATCGGGGCGCAACCGACACCGCCTGCAACGGGCAGGCCGGGCATGGGTGTCCCCCGGCCCAGCACGGTGCGCAAGGCCTCCCGGGTCAGTTCGTCGCGCAATGCTGCGCCCGGGTTCACGAAGGCCGTGCCGGGCACCTGCAGTCCCATGGCTTCGAGCAGCATCTGGTTGCTGTTGGCGGTGCCGTAGAAGGTGCAGGTGCCCAGTCCGTGGTAGGCCTGCGACTCGGCCTGCAGCAGTTCGTCGCGCCCCACCTTGCCCTGGGCAGCGAGTTCGCGCACCCGGGCCTTGTCGTTGTTCGACAACCCGGAGGTCATCGGCCCGGCCGGCACGAACACGGTGGGCAGGTGGCCGAAATGCAGCGCACCGATCAGCAGGCCGGGAACGATCTTGTCGCATACGCCGAGCATCAGCGCGCCGTCGTACATGTCGTGCGACAGCGACACGGCCGTGGCCATGGCGATCACATCGCGCGAATACAGGCTGAGTTCCATCGCCGGTGTGCCCTGGGTCACGCCGTCGCACATCGCCGGCACGCCCCCTGCCACCTGCGCCGTGGCGCCCAGGCGGCGGGCCTCGGCCTTGATCAGGTCCGGGTAGTGCTGCAGCGGCGCATGGGCCGACAGCATGTCGTTGAAGGCGTTGACGATACCGATGTTGGGCGTGCGCACCGGCGTGATGCTGAACTGCGCCTTGCGGGGCATGGCTGCGGCCTTGTCGTCGTCGGGCATCGCAGCCAGCGCATGCGCCACGTTGGCGCAGCCCATGCGCTCGGCGCCCGGCTTGCGCTGCGCCATCGCATCGAGCCGCTGCAGGTAGGAGAACCGGGAGCGCGCGCTGCGCTGCAGGATGCGGGCGGTGACCGTGCCCACGGTGTCGTGAAGTTTCATGGAAATTGGTAACTTAATTACATGCCGGATGGTACTCGCGAAAGTTCTGCGCTGGGGCGCCAAAAGTTACCCGTTGGTTACCAAACCGCAGCGGCTACCATGGTGCCCTACCGTGTCCCTCCATCCCGGCCCAGCCACCCGCCTCCCGCTGCCCGTGCGCGATCCCGCGCCCATGCTGCGTCACGCGCTGCAGCAGTGGGGCGGGCATGGTGACCTGTGGGTGTTCGCCTATGCGTCGCTGATCTGGCGACCCGACTTCGACGTGGCCGAACAGCGGCTGGCCAAGGTACACGGCTGGCACCGGGCGCTCAAGATGTGGAGCCGCGTCAACCGCGGCACACCCGATTGCCCGGGGCTGGTGTTCGCGCTGCTGTCCGGCGGCAGTTGCCACGGCGCGGTATTGCGGGTGCCGCGGCGCGATGGCGAAGCCGTGCTGCACAAGTTGTGGGACCGCGAAATGGTGACCGGTGTGTACGACCCGAGGTGGCTGCATTGCCGCACCACCCAGGGGCCGGTGCAGGCACTGGCCTTCACCCTGTCGCGCACCAGCCCGAATTTCACCGGCGAGCTGCCACCCGAGCGCTACCGGCATATCTTTGCCGCATCGCGCGGACGTTACGGCACCACGCTGGACTATGCCGACCAGACGCTGCGCTGCCTGCAGCAGCATGGCATCCACGACGCGGCGCTGCTGCGCCTGCTCACGCATGCCCCTTGAGGCCGTGCGCGGGGCTGCACTTTCTATACTCGGCGCATGACCTCCATCGCCGATATCCGCAAGAGCTACGAACACGCCGAACTCAGCGAGGACGCCTCGCATGCCGACCCGCTGCAGCAGTTCGCCCACTGGCTCGACGAAGCCATCCAGGGCAAGCTGCCCGAGCCCAATGCGATGACCCTGGCCACCGTGGGCAGCGACCTGCGCCCCAGCACCCGGGTGGTGCTGATCAAGGGCTTCGATGCGCGCGGCATCGTCTGGTATACCAACTACGACAGCCGCAAGGGCCAGGAGCTGGCTGGCAATCCCTATGCCGCGCTGCAATTCCACTGGGTGGAGCTGGAGCGGGTGGTGCGCATCGAGGGCCTGGTGGAAAAGGCCGACGACAGCGAGAGCGACGCCTATTTCCACTCCCGGCCGCTGGATTCGCGCATCGGCGCCTGGGCCTCGCCGCAATCGCAGGTGATCTCCAGCCGCGCCTTGCTGGTGGCCAACGCCGCGCGTTACGGCGCGCAGTTTCTGCTGCAGCCGCCGCGGCCGCCGCACTGGGGCGGGTACCGGCTGCGGCCGGATAGCTGGCAGTTCTGGCAGGGCCGCAGGAGCCGCCTGCACGACCGGTTGCGCTATTCGCTGGAGCCGGGTGGCGGCTGGAAGCGCGAACGCCTGGCGCCGTGAGCCCCAGGCCAGCCGGCCGATTCACCGCACCTGCGGGTCAGGCGCCGCCGCCCAGCAGCATCACCAGCGACACACTCACCAGCGCCAGCAGGGTGGACACCGCCACACCGGCGGTGACCAGCGCTTGTGCCACGCCATAACGCTGCGAGAAGATGAACACATTGGCGCCGATCGGCAGGGCTGCCGTCGTCACCAGCACCGCCAGCGGCACACCGCGCATGCCCAGGGCCCAAGCCAGGCCCGCAGCCACCGCCGGCACCGCAAGATTCTTGATCGCCGCCAACTGCAGCGCAGCACGCCATTGCGCACCCACCGCAGACTCCGCCAGCGCGATGCCGACCAGCAGCAGCGCCAGCGGCCCGAACGCCATGCCAATCCATCGCATCGGCTGGTCGACCACAGCGGGGATGTCCAGCCCGGTCTGGGCAAACAGCAGGCCGGCGATGATGGGCAGGGGCACCGGATGCACCAGCGCCTTGCGCAGTGCCCGGCCGGTCACCCGCAGCAGGTGCCCGGTCACCTCGGTCGAAGCCGCTGCGCGCTCGCGCGCCAGCGCGAACTCCAGCACCACCGTCGCCGATGTCAGCAGGACCAGTGAATGGATGGGGATCAGCGTGAGCAGGGTGACCAGGCCCGTGTCGCCCCAGGCAAACTGCACCAGCGGTATGCCGATCATCACGGCGTTGCTGTAGGTGACGGCCAGCGCCAGCACGACCGACGTCCGGTTCAGGCCGCGCCACCACAACATGGCCGCAAACACCAGGGCCAGCGCCGCGACGTAGGCCGCGGCCGGCCGCAGGTCGAGTTGCTCCAGATGCACCTGGCGCATTGCGCGGAACAACACCACCGGGGTGAGCACCATGAACGACAGCGTGGACAAGCGCCGCACCCAGGACGGGTTGACCCAACCTGCGCGCCCGACCAGCAGGCCGGCCGCGATCAGCGCGACGACCGGCAACAGGGCGGACAGGACAACGAGGTTCATGGGCAGGGGCGCAGCGCGGGCAGTATCGCACCCGGCACCAAGCTCACGGCGCCCGAATGCTTCGGCCAAGGAAGGCCGGGGCGCTGCGCGGCCGGCAACCCCGGTGGCGGCCGGTCAGCCCCGACCGACGAAGGGCATGCCGGTGGCCATCACGGTAGTGAACAGGATGTTGGCCGACAAGGGCAGCCGCGCCATGGTCATGAAGGTATCCACCACGGCGGACATGTCCATGCGCGGCTCGGGCCGGATGCTGCCATCGGCCTGGTGCACACCCTTGGCCATGCGCAAGGTCATGTCCGACGCCACATTGCCGATGTCGATCTGGCCGACGGCAATGCCGAAGGCGCGGCCGTCCAGCGAGGCCGCCCGTGTCATGCCCGAAATCGCATGCTTGGTGGCGGTGTAGGCGATCGACCCGGGGCGCGGCACATGCGCCGAGATCGAGCCGTTGTTGATGATGCGGCCTCCCTGCGGGCTTTGCTCCTGCATCAGCTTGAAGGCATGCGACAGGGCATAGAACGCGCCGTTCAGGTTGATGTCGACGGCGCGGCGCCAGTCATCACCCAGCATGTCCCCGGGCAGGGTGTAGGGCAGCGAAATGCCGGCATTGTTGAAAAGCAGGTCCAGCCTGCCAAAGCGGGTACGCACCTGCTCGAACAGGGCCTTGACTTCCGCCTCCCTGGACAGGTCGGTCGGGAGCGCGACGGCATGGGCGCCATGGACTCCGGCTGCGGCCACGGTTTCCTCCAGTGCGTCGGCACGGCGGCCAACCAGCATGACCGTCCACCCCTCGTTCAGCAGGGCCAGCGCGCACGCCTTGCCAATGCCTGAACTGGCGCCCGTCACCAGTGCGATCTTTGTCATCGGGAAATCCTTTCTTGCGCACTGGTGCGCACTGCGCGACACGCGGTCAGGCGATCGCTTCGGAAAACGAAATCTGCACTTTCAGGGACCGGCTCTTGTCGGCGGCCAGGTCGAAGGCCTCGATGGCGCGGTCGACAGGCAGCACGGCGGTGATCACCGGCTTGCCGTTGACCAGCCCATCGTTGAGGAAGCGAACCGCGGTGGCGAATTCCGCGTGAAAGCGGAAGGTGCCGCGCAGGTCGACCTCCTTGGCCACGAGCTGGGTCATCGGCAAATTCACATCGCCACCCATTCCGATGGTGACCAGCACACCGCGCGGGACGATCACGTCCAGGCCCAGGCGCAGTGCGGCTTCGCTGCCCGAGGCTTCGAACACCGCATCGAACTGGCCCTTGTCCACCTTGTAGGCATCCAGCGCCTGGGCCTGGGTGCGCAGGTTGACGGTGATGTCGGCGCCCATCTCGCGGGCGCATTGCAAGGGCCGATCGGCGATGTCGGCCGCCACGATGCAGGCCGCTCCCGCGCGGCGCAGCGCGCCGATCAGGAGCGATCCGATCGGGCCGCAACCGGTCACCAGCACCTGCTTGCCCAGCACCCCGCCCGCACGCTGGATCGCATGCAGCCCGACCGACAAGGGCTCGGCCAGCGCCGCCTCGGACAGGCTCAGATGGTCTGCCACCGGATGGGCCTGGTGGGCGTCGATGATCAACTGCTCGCTGAAGGCGCCCTGGATGTGCGGGAAAGGCATGGCGCTGCCGTAGAAGCGCATGTTCAGGCACTGGTTGTGCTGCCCGGCCTGGCAAAAGCGGCAATGGCCGCAAGGGCGTGAGGGCGAAATCGCAATCCGCTGGCCCGTGCGCAGGCCGGTGACACCGGCCCCGAGCCCAGCCACCACCCCCGACACCTCATGCCCCAGTGCAATCGGTTGCCTGATGCGCACGGTTCCGAAACCGCCATGCTGGTAGTAGTGCAGGTCTGATCCGCAGATGCCGCCATAGGCGACGTCGACCAGCAGTTGCTGGTCTCCCGGCGCGGGAAGCTCGGTGTTGTCGATGCGCAGGTCTTTGGCGGAATGGCAGATGACGGACTTCATGGCAACGGCTTTCTGGAAAGAGGGGGAAGTTGAACGCAAGCCTGTCACAGCGTGGCGGTGACACCACCATCGACGTACAGGATATGACCATTGACGAAGCGCGATGCATCGCTGGCCAGAAAAACCGCGGCACCACCCAAGTCTTCGACGTCGCCCCAGCAGCGGCTGGGGGTGCGCCCTATCAGCCAGGCGCTGAACGCCGGATCGTCCACCAGCTTCTGGTTCAGTTCGGTCTTGAAGTAGCCCGGCCCGATACCGTTGACGTTGATGCCGAACTGGCCCCAGTCGATGGCCATGCCCTTGGTGAGCATCTTCACCGCGCCCTTGCTGGCGGTATAGGGCGCGATGCCCGGGCGGCCCAGTTCGCTTTGCACCGAACAGATGTTGATGATCTTGCCGCGGCCGCGGGGGATCATGTTCCTGGCCACGGCCTGGCCGACGTAATACACGCTGTCCAGATTGGTTCGCATCAGGGTGTGCCAGTCGGCGTCGGCGTACTCGTGCAACGGCCCGCGCAGTTGCATGCCGGCGTTGTTGACCAGGATGTCGATCGGCCCATCGGACTCGATCTGCGCCACGGCCTGGCGCACACTGTCGGCGTCGGTCACGTCGAAGACCGACTGGCCCGCCGACAAGCCTTCCGATTGCAGCGTCTGCATGCAGGCCGCCACCTTGGCGGCGTTGCGTCCGTTCAGGATGACGTGGGCGCCCGCCTGCGCCAGGGCCCGGGCCAATGCCAGCCCGATGCCGGCCGACGACCCAGTGATGAGGGCGCGGCGGCTCCTGAGTCCGAAAGAGTCCAGGATGTTCGTCATTTCATCAGCAGCCATTTGAGGGGCACCATCACCAGGCTGGGGAAAGCGATCAGCAGGCTCATCACCACCACCTGGGAGAACAGAAAAGGCATGACGCCACGGATCACGTCGTGCATCGGGATGCGACCCACGCCACACACCACGTTAAGCACCGTGCCCACCGGCGGCGTCAGCAGGCCGATGGCGTTGTTGATGATGAACAACACGCCGAAGTACACCGGGTCGATGCCTGCCTCGCGCACCAGCGGCATCAGCACGGGGGTCAGGATCAGGACCGTCGGTGCGAAATCCAGCGCCGTGCCCACGACCATCACCAGCAGCATCAGCATGACCATCAGCAGGGTCTGGTTGTCGATGAAGGGCCGCAGGATCTCCACGATCTGAGCCGGGATGTTGGCCACCGTGATCAGCCAGGCCGAGACCAGGGCAGCCGCCACCAGGAACATCACCACGGCGGAGGTCTTGGCGGCTGCCAGGATGATGCCGTACAGATCCCTGAACCTGATCTCGCGGTAGATGAACAGGCCCACGAACAACGAATACACCACGGCCACCACCGCGGCTTCGGTGGGCGTGAATATGCCCATCTTCATGCCGCCGATGATGGTGACCGCCAGCAGGTAGGACCAGAACGCATTGACGGTGACCGAGAGGCGCTCACGGAACGGCACCCTGTCGGCCACCACGACCTGGTCCTTGCGCGCCACGATCCACCAGGTGACGATCAGGGCCAGGCCCATCAGGAGGCCCGGAAAGATGCCGGCCATGAACAGCTTGGAGATCGACACGCCGCCGATCACGCCGAACAGGATGAAACCGATGGACGGCGGGATCACCGGCGCGATGATGCCGCCGGCGGCGATCAGGCCGGCCGAGCGGTCCATCCGGTAGCCGGCCTTGCGCATCATGGGCAACAGCACAGCCGCCAGGGCCGCGGTGTCGGCCACGGCGGAGCCCGACAGGCTGGCCATGACGATGGCGGCAAATACCGCCACGTAGCCCAGGCCGCCACGAAAATGGCCGACCCACACCATGGCGGAATTCACGATGCGCCGGCTCATTCCACCCGCGTTCATGAGTTCGCCGGCGAGCATGAAAAACGGCACTGCCATCAGCGGGAAGTTGTCGGCGCCGCTGATCAGGTTCTGCGACACGATCTGGGTGTCGAAGTTGTCCAGGTGCAGCATCAGCGCCACACCGGAGACGATGAGCGAGAACGCCAACGGCATGCCTAGCGCCATCGCGCCCAGCAGAGACAGGATGAACACCAGCACCGTCATTTGGCGGCTCCGGTGGTGTGCACGGTCACCACTTCTTCGGAGTCCTGCACCTGGATCAGGTCGGACTCGTCGAACTCGCCCCTGGCCAGCCGGACCAGCTTGTTCAGGATCATCAGGCCCATCGCCACGCTGGCGAGGTAGCCAACCCCGTAGACCCAGCTCATCGGGATCTCCGTGACGGCGGAGCGTGTGCTGGCATTGATGCCATGCTGCCTGTAGGTGCCGTAGAACATCAGTGCGCAGCAGCCCAGCATCAGCAGATTGGAAAGGGCAAAGGCGATTTTCTTGCCGCCCAGGCCGAGTTTGCGCACGACGGAATCCAGCCCGAGGTGGGCGTTGTCACGCATCGCGACGATGGCTCCCAGAAACGTGATCCAGATGAACAGGAAGCGCGACAACTCCTCCGAGCTGATGATGGAGTCGTTGAAGCCGTAACGCAGCACCACGTTGCCAAACACCATGATGACCATGGCCGACAACATGATGACCAGCGTCAGTTCGGCCAGTCGAAAGAAGAGGTCCGTGATTCTTTTCATGGTGTGGCAAGGTTGCCCCCCGCCTGGAGGGGCGTTTACACGACGTCGATTACTTGGTGTCTTCGATGGCCTTGAGCAACGCGGGGCCGCTCTTCTCGCCAAACGACTTGGCGATCTCCGCCGACACGATCTTCTGGAACGGGGCCATGTCCACGTTCTCGATCACCTGCATGCCGGACTTCTTCAGTTCCGAGATCACCTTGCCTGCGTTCTGCGCGTTCAGGTTGCGCTGGTAGGTGGCAGCTTCACGCGCGGCATCGACCACGATCTTCTGGTAGTTGGCAGGCAGGCTGTCGAACTTGGCCTTGTTCATCGCGACAACCAGCGGCGAGTACACGTGGTTGCTGACGGTCAGGTGTTTTTGCACCTCGTAGAACTTGGACGACCAGGTCACGTTGATCGGGTGCTCCTGTGCGTCGAAGGTGCCGGTTTCCAGGGCGGTGTACAACTCGGAGATGGGCATCGGCGACGGGTTCATGCCCAGCAGCTTGAAGGCCTGGATGTGGTACGGGTTGGGAGTGGAGCGGATCTTCAGGCCCTTCAGGTCGTCGGGCTTGTTGACCGGGCGCTTGTTGTTGGTGAAGGCGCGCCAGCCGTTTTCCCAGTAGGCCAGACCCTTCAATCCGTGGGCGGACAGTTCGTTCAGCACGCCGGTGCCCACGTCGCCGTCCAGCACGGCGTAGGCGTGCTGGGCGCTGCGGAACACGAAGGGCAGTTCCATGGCGGCGGTGTTGGGCACGATGCCGTTGAAGTTGGAGGCGCCACTGGACACGATGTCGATCGTGCCGCCGCGGGTGCCGTTGATCATGGCCGCGTCATTGCCCAGCTGGTTGGCCGGGAAGACGGTGATTTCCACGTCGCCATTGGTGCGCTGCTTGACCAGCTCGGCCAGCTTCGTGGCAGCGGCGTGCTGGCCGTCGGTGGTGTTTACCGCATGGCCCATCTTCAGATTGAACTTGGCAGCGTAGGCGCTGGAGCCGACGGCGGCGACGAGGCAGGCGAGAAGGATGCGGGAAAGTTTCATGGGTTGTCTCCTGGTTGAAAAAGGGGGAACGATCAATCGGTGGGCAGTGCGTATTCGTCCGCACTGAAGACGGTGTGAAAAACGGAGCCGTCGAACATGGCGATCAGGTCCTTGGACACTTCGCGGCTGGTCATGCGCACCTCGGACGCCAGGGCGACCGCGATCGATTCGCGGCTGGGGTAACGCACCGACAGCACCATGCCGAAATGCGGGTTGTCGACATCGCTCTCGACCTGTCGCAGCACGCGCACTTCCTGGGCGCCCGGGAACCGCGTCCACAAGGGAACGAGCTTGCCTCGGATGTAGTGGTTGAACGCGTCTTCCATGCCTGGTTTGACCTTGCCCTGAAAAAATGCGCAGCGGATGAACATGGTGGATCCCGGTGAATGGAAATCAGGTCGCAGCGTGCTGCGCCAGGTGGTGGTGCAGCGCCGCTTCGGCCTGGCGGACCAGGTCGGCGACGGGCTCGGTGATCGGCAGCGTGATGGTGTCGGTCTCATCGGCCAGCGGCTTTTCGAGGGTGCGGAACTGGCTCGCCAGCAGACCGGGTTGCATGTAGTGGCCCACACGCAGGCGCACGCGGCCCTGGATGAGATCGAAGTCGCCATCCAGAAACAGGAAACACACGCCGCCTGCACGTTCGCGGATCCGGTCGCGGTAGCAGCGGCGCAGCGCAGAGCACGCCACGACGCAGCCTTTGGGGGCGGCGTCACAGTTGGCGAGATGGTCGCCGATGCGGTCCAGCCAGGGCCACCGGTCTGCGTCGTCCAGGGCAATGCCGGCACGCATCTTCGCCACGCTCCCGGGCAGGTGCAGGTCGTCGCCATCGAGCATGTGCAGGCCCAGGCGCTCGGCCAGGGCCTGCGCGACGGTTGACTTGCCGCAACCCGACACACCCATGACGACCAGGCGCATCGGCGCAGGAGACATCGGCGGGTTTTCGCTCATCGGACGCGGGACATGCCCACACACTCGGGCACCGGCGTACGCAGGGGCTGGCCCGCGGTGCCGGCCTGCATGTTGGCAAACGCCAGGTCGGCCATGGCCTGGCGGGTTTCATGGGTGGCGCTGGCCATGTGCGGGGTCAGCACCACGTTGGGCATGCTCCACAAGGGCTCTGGCACCTGCGGCTCGTTGGCATACACGTCCAGCCCGGCGCCGGCGATCGTGCCCTTGTGCAGCGCAGAGATCAGGGCCGGTTCGTCCACCACGCTGCCGCGCGCCACGTTGATCAGGAAACCACGCGGGCCCAGCGCCTCGAGGACCTCCGCGTTGATCAGGTGCCGCGTGCCTGCGCCGCCGGGGGTTATCACGACCAGAAAGTCCACCTCTGCCGCCAGCGCCGCTGCGCTTGGGAAAAAGCGCAAACCGGAATCCGCCTTTTCGCCGCGTGCGGTGTAGGCGATCGACATGCCGAACCCGCTGGCACGCCTGGCAATTGCCTTGCCGATACGCCCGAACCCCACGATGCCCATGCGCGCGCCCGACACCTTGCGCCCCAGGGGAAAGGGGCCACCGGACCAGCGGCCGGCACGCACGTACTGGTCCGCCTGCGGTATGCCACGGGCCACGGCCAGGACCAGCCCCATGGCCAGATCGGCGACGTCGTCGGTCAGTACTTCAGGCGTGTGGGTCACCGAGATGCCGTGCGCGAGGGCGGCGGATACGTCCACACCGTCGTAACCGACACCGAACACCGACACGACCTTGGCGCCGGGCAACTGCGCCAGAAGACTGCCCGGCACAAGCGCCTCACCGGTGCTGGCCACACCCACGATGCGCGGCGCCAGGGCGGCGAACGCGACGGGGTCGGTTTCGTGCGTACGGTCGTGCACCGTGTAGACCGTGTCGAGTGCCTGGCGATACAGGGGGTGGAGCTTGGCCACGGCCAGGACATCGGGTTTGGACAATTGGGAAACTCCGGTCAATTCAATCAGTGGGACAGCGCTGTCCTAAAAATGCCAAAAAAAATCCAGGGCGTTCGGACGATTTCTTGTCTGAAATCAATTGACTATAAGTGTTATCAGAGCACTCGCCAAAACACTGGGATAGCGCTATCCTACCCGAATCCGTGTTCGGATGCCCTAGGAATTACCCTTGCCCCAGCCGACCCCACCCATCAAGAGCCACCGCGCCACCGGGCGCGTGACCCTCAGTGATGTCGCCCGCGCCGCCGGGGTGAGCCCGAGCACGGTGTCGCGCGCCTTGCGGGGCGAGCGGGCGGTCGATCCAGCCCTCATCGAGCGCGTCACGGCCGTGTCCGACAAACTCGGTTACGTGCCCGACCCGGCAGCCCGGGCATTGGCGTCGCAGCGCAGCGACCACGTCGCGATCCTGATCCCGCTCCTGTCCAACACCTTGTTCGTGGACCTTCTGGATGCCGCCCAGAAAACGCTGCGCAGCGCCGGCTACCAGACCCTGATGGGTGTGACCCATTACGACGCCAGCGAAGAAGAGCAGCTGCTGCGCGAGCAGTTGCTGCACCGACCGGCCGGCCTGCTCATCACGGGCCTGGACCACAACCCGGTGACCCGCAGGCTGATCGCGCACAGCCAGGTACCGTGTGTCCACCTGATGGATCTGCCCGCGAGCGATCTGCCCGACGCGCCGTATTGCGTGGGTTTTCGCCAGACCGACGCCGGTGCGGCGTTGACCCGGCATCTGCTTGCGCAGGGCCGCAGGCGCATCGCCTTCGCCGCGGCGCAACTCGACGCGCGTGTGATGCAGCGGCTGTACGGCTGGCGCACCGCCCTGCAGGAAGCGGGACTGCACGAGCCGACGCTGGAGTGGCTCAATCCGGCGCCCTCCTCGCTGGCGCTGGGCGGCATCCTGTTCGAGCAGATCATGCAGCAGCGCCCCGCCGTGGACGCCATCTTCTTCTGCAACGACGACCTGGCGCAGGGCGCCCTCATGGCCGCTTTGCGCCTGGGGATTGCGGTCCCTTCCCGGGTGGCGATTGCCGGCTTCAACGACCTGACCGGCAGCGACCAGATGCTGCCTGCCCTCACCACGGTGCGCACACCGCGGGCCCAGATCGGCGAGGCTGCAGCCCGGATGCTGCTGGGCCTGATGCGCGGCGAAGCGCCGGCCCGGCCGCAACTCGACCTCGGTTTCGACATCATCCAACGCCAGAGCACCTGACACCATGCCCATATCGGACAATTTGACTCCTGAAGCGCTGACGGACTTCGCCAGCCGCTTGTTGACATCCGCCGGCCTGCCCGCCGACAAGGCTGCCACGGTGGCGCGTCTGCTGGTCCTGACCGACATGATGCAACGCCACACGCATGGCGTGGCCCTGTGTCCGCTGTACATCGACCAGTTGCAGAAGAACCTGATGGGCACGACAGGTGAACCGGAAGTGGTCCGGGATACGGGGTCCACCATCGTGTGGGATGGCGCGTATCTGCCCGGGTTGTGGCTGGTCGACCGCGCACTGAACACGGCCTTCGACCGGGTTGCGGAACACGGCGTGGTGACAGTGGCGATGCGCCGCAGCCACCATATCGCCTGCCTGGCGGCACTGGTCAAGCAGGCAACCGACCGGGGCCTGGTGGCCATTCTGGCCACGTCGGATCCCGGCGGGAAATTTGTCGCGCCTTTCGGTGGCAGGGAGCCGGTGCTGACGCCCAACCCGTTCGCGATCGGTTATCCCGGCACCCGCGCGCCGGTGCTGGTGGACATCTGCGCGTCCATCACCACCGTCTCGATGGCCCGGACCAAGGCCGCGGCCGGCGTCCGCTTCGAACAGCCCTGGTTGATGGACGGCGCGGGCCAGCCCACCACGGACCCGCGGGTGCTGGAGCAGACCACGCCGCGCGGCTCCCTGCTGCTGCTTGGCGGCGCGGAATACGGCCACAAGGGTTTTGGCCTGGCATTGATGGTGGAGGCCCTGACCCAGGGCCTTGCGGGCCACGGACGTCTGGACGCCCCGAACCGCTGGGGCGCCAACGTGTTCCTGCAGGTGATGGACCCCGACGCATTCGCTGGCCGCGACAACTTCCTGGCCCAGATGGATTTCATCGGCGATGCCTGCCGTGCCAGCCAGCCGGTTCAGCCCGATGGCATGGTGCGCCTGCCTGGCGACCAGGCCAGCGGCAATATCCGCAAGGCCCGGGAACAGGGCATTGCACTCAGTGAAGCGACGCTGGCCAACCTCGCCGCCTGTGCGAGCCGACTGGGTGTACCGCCACTGGCCCGGGCATGACGGTGTGGCGACGTCAAACTGGATGCCGGGCTTGCGCCAGGCCCTGTGGCACCGCGCTTTGCTGGCGCATCCCACTGACGCAGCGCCGGGTCACGGGATCGCTCCCGCCGACCGGGCTACTTGACGCTGACCGCGTCGGTCACGCGGTAATACAAGCCATACGGATCGTCGAGCAGCACGAGGAACTTGCCCTCGACCACCACCGGCTCCATGGAATAGGCCACCGGGGTTTTCGTCTTCACTTCGACCATGCTCTCCGGCCCACCGGGCACACAGAAACCGCAGGTCATCGGCACCGAGGTGAGCAAAAAGTGCTTTTGTTTCTCGCCCGGCTCCAGCGGCATCATGAAACCCTGGATGCGCTGGGTTTTCTGGTTCAGGGCCATCTGGCTCATGGCGAACACGGGCAGGACCTTGTTCTTGTCGGTCTTGGTCTTGACGTCGGTCAGCACCGACCAGGGCACCACGTCGGCGCGGGCCTGCAGCGGGGGGAACGGGCTGTTGGCGCCATGCACGCCAGCACCGGTGCCGGCCGGCACCGGCGCGCCCAGTTGCGCCGACGCTCCAGACGAGCCGAGGGCAAGGGCCAGGAACAGGATGGCAAGTTTCATGGGGTTCTCCGACAACAGGGACGCGGCACAACCGGTTGGATGCCCGCTGCACCCGCAGGTTCCCGGCCATTATCGCGCCGGGACACTCAATGTTCGTGTTTCATGCCGCAGTACTTGCCGATTGCCAGGCCTTTGCAGGCGGCCTGCAGTTCCTTGTTGCAGACCTCCTCCTTCTTGCCCGATTCCAGACATTTGGCGGCGGCCTCGTGCGCGGCGGCCATTGCGCGGTGGCGCGCGACATCCTCCTTGGTCTCCTTGTCGCTGTGGGCACCGGCTGCCCACGCAGCAGAAGCCGCCAGACACAACGCAGCGGCACAGGCCGGTCGGGCGAAACGCAGATTCATCGAATTTCTCCTTGAGATTGATCAGGAACGGGAATGCAGCAGGGTCGTCACGTCTAGCCGGTAGGCTCCCAGAGCTGGCAGCAGGGCTGCGGCGCTTGCCACCGCAAGGCCCAGCGCCACCACCCACCATTCATCGGCGAGCCAGATCCAGCCAGTCAGCGGCAAGGAGCGCTCCGACTGCAACCAGTACCCCGCCAGATGCGCCAGGCCGTGGCCCACGGCCAGCCCCAGCACAATCGCCAGACCCGCCAGCAACAAGGCCTCGCACCACACCAGGCCCGCCACCTTGGCCGGCGGCGCGCCCAGCATGCGCAGCATCGCCAGGTCGGCACGGCGCTCGCGCACGGCGTTCCACAGGGCGATAAACACACTCAGCCCTGCCGTCAACAGCAGCACTGCGCCAAAACCACGCAACACGTCCGTGCCCACACCGACCATGCGCAACAGGCGCGTCACCTCCACTGCCGGCGCGGCGGCCTGCATCTCGGTGGTGGTGTTGACGAAGCGCGGGAAACTGACCGCCGCCAGCGGGCTCCTGTAGGTGATCAGGGCCAGCGTGATTTCGCGCTCGGCCTCCATGATCTTCTGGTCCTCCTCGTCCAGCGCTGTGGCCTTTTCATGCACCCTCCAGACCGACTCGGTAGCGGTGAGAATAAGGCGGTCCAGCACGCAGCCGCACGGGGCCAGCACGCCGGTGACCTGGTAGGGGTTGTCCCCGTGTTCATGGCCTGTGCCGCCCAGCCCATGCGACCCGCTGAAGCGATTGCCGACGGCAAGCCCGGTGTTCGCCGCCACCTGGGCACCCAGAACCGCCTGCATCGGCGCGCTCCAGCTGGCGCCGTGGGCCAGGGTGGCGCGGTAGTGTTCGGAATAGCCAGGTGTCGTGCCGACGATACGGAAACCGCGGAAGGTATCACCCAGGCTGATCGGGATCAGCCGGGCGATGCGCGCGTCCTTTTCGAGTTCCTGCACGGCCGCCAGCGGTATGTTGCCGGTGGGCACGTCGATGTGGAACACGCCGGCCAGGATCAGCTGCATCGGGCTGCCCTTGGCACCCACCACCACGTCGATACCCGCCAGGTCGCGCTCGAACGCCCGGTCGAGCTGGGTGCTGACCAGCAGCAGAAACGTGATGGAACCCAGGCCCAGCGTGAGCAGCAGCAGGTTCAGGCCGGCAGCCAGTGGCCGGGCCACCAGATAACGCCAGGCGATGGCCACCATGTTCATCCGGCATCCTCCGTGTTGCGCGTCGCGGAATTCGCCCTTGGAAACGGCCCGGCGCTGTTCACGGCTGGTTCCCCGCGTCTTGCGCACCGGCCGACATGTCCAACCGGCACCGTTGTGCCCCGGGGAGCGCCGCTGCGACGCGCGCGTCATGGGTGGCGATCACCAGGCTGGCGTGCAGGCGCCGGGCGGTGTCGTCCAGCAGGCGCACGGCCACCTCGGCCGCAACATCGTCCAGGCTGGCCGTGGGTTCGTCGGCCAGGATCACCTGGGGCTGCAGCAGCACAGCGCGCGCCAGCGCCACACGCTGGGCCTGGCCACCCGAGAGCTGGCCCGGCTTGCGCCCCGCCAGCCCCGACACGTCCAGCGCCTGCAGCGCCTGCGCCACGGCGGCCGGGTTCGCCGGCACACCAGCCGCCCATTGCGCCAGCGACAGGTTGTCCGAGACCGTCAGTGCCTCGCTCAAATGCAGCCTTTGCGGCAGGAATCCGATGGTCCGCCCGCGCCAGGCATCGGCGGCCAGCCGGTGCAACGCGCCCAGATCCTGCCCCGCGACGATGACGCTGCCAGCCGTCGGGCGCAGCAGGCCGGCGGCCAGCGCCAGCCAGGTGGACTTGCCGGAACCCGAGGGGCCCTGGAGCAGCAGTACGCCCCCCTGCGGCAGGTCGAGGTCCGGAAAACGCAAGGCCGGCCCCGCTGCGTACTGGTAGGCCAGGTTGCAGGCCCGGATCACGCCCGCGCCTCCGGAGCGCCAGCAGCGCAATCGATGCAGACCCCGCGCACGGCGACGTCCATGCTGAGCGCCGCGTACCCGAGCGCCTGAAGCGCCTCGATGGCAGTTTGCGCCGCCCGCTCCAGATCCAGCACATCGGCCTGCAGCGCCACCGACAGCGGTCTGTCGCAGTGGCAGCTCCGGCACTCGAAATGCGGCGTGGCATGCACGCCGGCTGGCATCGCCTGGTAACGCCGCACCCGGTTCGCATCGACCCGACACAGCAACAGGCCGACCTGGGTCAGGCGGTCAATCAACCGGTACAAGGTGACCCGGTCCAGGGGCTCGGCCCGGCGGTCCCGAACGGCCACCTGCAGTTGCGCGTGGGTATAACTGGTGTCGGGATGTGCCAGCAGCCAGCCCAGCACCAGGCGGGCCGCACCGGTGCGACGCAGGCCGTGGGCGGACAGCAGCAGGTCGACTGGATCGGCAGGTATTGGAGGCAGGTTCGGCTTTCGTGGCATTTGCGGGAGCCCTCGGGGGGACGCTGATCTGGCATTCAGGCGATGCGCTGGCGTTTGACTATATCGCAATTCAGTTGCAATACCCAGTCGTTCTGGCCGATGGTGGTCCATGGATGCCAGCATCCGCCAGACGGCGCCGGAGGGCCAGGCGCGGCGGGCACGCCCCGGTGCTCCCGGCGCGCCGGAAGCGCTACTTTATAGTCTGCCGCCATGACCACACACCCGCCGTCCACCGCCAACACGTCCAGCCTGCGCGCGCACTGCTTTCGCGCACTCGCCCCGGGGCCGCGCCTGATCGTGCTGGGCGCGGTGCACGGCAACGAGACCTGCGGCACACGCGCCATCGAACGCGCCGTGGCCGCCTTCGATGCCGGTGACCTGGTGCTGCGCCGCGGCAGCCTGACACTCGTACCGATCACCAATCCGCTGGCCTACAACCAGCAGCGACGCAACGGCGACCGCAACCTGAACCGCAACCTGGCGCCCAACGCCACCCCCCAGGACTTCGAGGACCGCATCGCCAACGTGTTGTGCCCGCTGCTGGCAGAACACGACGTGCTGCTGGATCTGCACTCCTTCCAGTCGACGGGTGAGCCGTTCGTGATGCTGGGCCCGGTGGACAACACCGCAACCCTGGAGCCGTTCGCCCATGCGGCCGACGAGCAGGCGCTCGCGCTGCGCCTGGGGCCGCGGCGCATCGTCGAGGGCTGGCTGACGACCTACGCCGCCGGCGTGCAACGCCGTCTGGCGCGCACGGCCGCAACCGATCGCGCGCAACTGCTGAGCACCGACCCGCGCTACGGCGTCGGTACCACGGAATACATGCGCAGCCAGGGCGGCTACGCACTCACGCTCGAATGTGGACAGCACCATGACCCGCAGGCGCCCGAGGTGGCCTGGCAGGCGATCCAGCGCACGCTGGCGCACCTGCAACTGGTCGACGCGCCAGCGCCGATACCCACCACCGGCATCGAGTTTCTGCGCCTGACCGAGGTGGTGGACCGGCTGCACGCCGGCGACTCGTTGTGCCGGGCCTGGTCGAGTTACGACCCGGTCGAGACTGGCCAGACCATCGGCACCCGACACGACGGCACACCGGTGGTCGCTCCGGCCGACGGCTTCGTGGTGTTTCCGAACGCATCGGCCGTGGCCGGAAACGAGTGGTTCTATTTCGCCCAGCCCAGCAGCCGCGCGCTCGGCCCCTGACGGAGCCCGAGCGGGGCAGCAGAACCGGTCAGCCCGCGCGCGCTGCAGCGCGTCCGTGCCGACAGGCCTTCGCCCGCCACAAATCCCATTCCCCGCGATTGACGGATGGCAAACCGCCGGCTATATTACTAACCCGTTAGTCATTAATTCCATGCCCCTGCCCACTCCAGCCGGCGACCCTCCAGCGGCGGCCCACGCCAAGACCGCACGCCGCAAGCAGGCCCGCCCCAGCGAACTGCTGGCGGCTGCGCTGGACCTGTTCGTCGAAAAGGGCTTTGCAGCCACCCGCGCCGAGGAAGTGGCCAAACGGGCCGGTGTGTCCAAGGGCACCCTGTTCCTGTATTTCGCCAGCAAGGAAGACCTGTTCAAGGCGGTGGTGCGCGAAAACATCTCGGGGCTGTACCCGGAATGGTCCACCGAGCTGGACAACTTTTCTGGCCCCACCTCGGAGCTGCTGCATTACTGCATGCGGGCCTGGTGGTCGCGTTTCGGCGATACCAAGGCCTCCGGCATCTCCAAGCTGATCATGAGCGAGGCCAGCAACTTTCCGGAACTGGCCGCGTTCTACCAGCAGGAGGTGGTGGAGCCGGGACGCGAACTGATTCGCCGCATCCTGCAGCGCGGCATCGACCGGGGCGAGTTCCGGCCGATCGACATGCAGTACGGGGTCTACGTGGTGCTCGCCCCCATGATGTTCCTGGTGATGTGGAAACACTCGCTGGGCGCCTGCCTGCCGATGCAGTCGCGCATCGTTCCACAAGACTATATCCAGGCCCAGATCGACACGATCCTGCACGGGCTCAGCTTGCCAGCCGCACCCGCGGCGGCCCAGAAAGGACATCGGTAAATCATGCGTCGCTGGTTGAAATGGATCCTCGCGGTCCTGGTCGTGGCTGCACTCGCAGCCGGTATTGCGCGCGTCCTGTCGCAACGCAAGGCGCAACAACAGGCCGCGGCCGAGCAGGCCAGCCAGCGGGTCGATTCCGCGGTGGAACTGGCCCCTGGCGACCTGGTGCAGGTGAAGACCCGCGAGCTGGCGCAGGCGCTGCCGATCTCGGGAACACTCAAGGCCGCCACGGTGGTGGTCATCAAGGCCCGCGTGGCCGGTGAACTGCAGGCCATGACGCTGCGCGAGGGCGATCTGGTGCGGGCCGGCCAGGTGGTCGCGCGTATCGACGCCACCGACGCCCAGGCCCGGCTGCGCCAGGCGCAGCAGCAGGCCGAATCGGCCAAGGCCCAGGTCGAGATCGCCAAACGCACCTACGACAACAACCGCTCTCTGGTGGACCAGGGCTTCATCTCCAAGTCCTCGCTGGACACCTCGGCGTCCAGCCTGGCGGCGGCAGAAGCCAATTACCGTGCGGCCGTGGCCGGCGTCGACATGATGGGCAAATCCCTGGACGACACCGTCTTGCGCTCGCCGATCTCCGGCCAGGTCTCGCAACGGCTGGCCCAGACCGGCGAGCGCATGGCGCTGGACGGCCGGGTGGTCGAGATCGTCGACCTGAGCCGCCTGGAGTTAGAGGCCAGCATCAGTCCTGCCGACTCGCTGCAGGTGCAGCTCGGCCAGGCGGCCCTGCTGCAGATCGAGGGCACGGCCAACACGGTGAAGGCACGTGTGGTGCGCGTCAACCCGACGGTGGTGGCGGGCAGCCGCTCGGTGATCGCCTACCTGGCGCTGGACCCTGCGCCGGGACTACGCCAGGGCCTGTTTGCCCAGGGCGCGCTCACGATCGGCGTGGCGCAGGGGCCATCGGTGCCCCTGAGTGCCGTGCGCACCGACAAGCCGCAACCCTATGTGCAGCTGGTCAGCAACAACAAGGTGGTGCACCAGCCGGTGGAACTCGTCGCCCGCGGTGACTTCAACGGCCAGCGCATGGCCGGCATCAAGGGTGTGGCGGAAGACGCCACCCTGATCAACGGCACGGTCGGCAGCCTGCGCGAAGGCACCCTGGTCAAGCTCGGCGCTGGAGCGAAGTAACCCATGTGGTTCACCCGCGTCAGCCTCCACAACCCGGTGTTCGCCACCATGGTCATGCTCGCCCTGGTGGTGCTGGGCCTGTTTTCCTACCAGCGCCTGCAGATCGACCAGTTTCCCAACATCGACTTCCCGGTCGTGGTGGTGATCACCGAGTACCCTGGCGCATCGCCCGAGGTGGTCGAGAGCGAGGTGACACGCAAGATGGAAGAAGGCGTGAACTCGATCGCCGGCATCAATGCACTGACCTCGCGCACCTACGAAGGCCAGTCGGTCGTCGTGATCGAGTTCGGCCTGCACATCGACGGCCGCAAGGCCGCCGACGACGTGCGCGAAAAGGTGGCCTCCATCAAGCCGCTGCTGCGCACTGAGGTCAAGGAACCCCGGGTGCTGCGTTTCGACCCGTCGGCGCGGGCCGTGTGGTCGGTGGCGGTGCTGCCCGAACCGGGCCCCACTGGCAAGGCCATGTCGGCCGTGGAGCTGACCAACTGGGCCGACCAGACCTTCAAGAAGCGGCTCGAGAACGTGCGCGGCGTGGGCTCCGTCACGCTGGTGGGCGGCACCAAGCGCGAGGTCAACCTCTACCTCAAGCCGGTGGCGATGGAGGCGTTCGGCCTCACGCCGGACCAGGTCGTGGCCGCCGTGCGCAACGAGAACCAGGACCTGCCACTGGGCGCCATCCGCTCGCTCGAGCGCGAGCGTGTGGTGCAGATCGAGGCGCGGCTGGAGCGCCCGGAAGAATTCGGCAAGATCATCGTGGCGCGCAAGAACGGCATGCCGGTGCGCCTGGAGCAGATCGCGCAGGTGGTCGACGGCGCCCAGGAGGTCGACACGCTGGCGCTCTACAACGGCCGGCGCACGCTGTTGCTGACGGTGCAGAAATCGCAGGACGAAAACACCATCGCCGTGGTCGACGGCCTGTACAAGGCGCTGGCCGAGATGCAAAAGCAGTTGCCGCCCGGGCTCAAGCTGGAGCAGATCGTCGACGGCTCGCGGCAGATCCGGGTATCGGTCGACAACGTGCGACGCACCCTGATAGAGGGGGCGGTTCTCACCGTGCTGATCGTGTTCCTGTTCCTCAACTCCTGGCGCTCCACGGTCATCACCGGGCTGACCCTGCCGATCGCCATCATCGGGACCTTCCTGTTCATGAACATGCTGGGCTTCACCATCAACATGATCACGCTGATGGCGCTGAGCCTGTGCGTGGGCCTGCTGATCGACGACGCGATCGTGGTGCGCGAGAACATCGTGCGCCATGTGCAGATGGGCAAGACGCCGTTCCAGGCGGCGCTGGACGGCACCCAGGAGATCGGCCTGGCGGTGCTGGCCACCACGCTGTCGATCGTCGCGGTGTTCATGCCGATCGGCTTCATGGGCGGCATCATCGGCAAGTTCTTCCACGAGTTCGGGTTGACCATCGTGGCGGCCGTGCTGATCTCGATGTTCGTGAGCTTCACGCTCGATCCGATGCTGTCGTCGATCTGGCACGACCCGAGCATCGACGACCATGGGCACCCGCGCGCGCGCGTCACCCTCTACGACAAGACCATCGGCCGCATCACCGGCGCCTTCGACGACGGCACGAACTGGCTGATCGAGGTGTACCAGGGCGTGCTGCGCTGGTCGCTCGCGCACAAGCTCTCGACCGTGTTCCTGGCGGTGGTTATTTTCGTCGGCAGCGTGGCCATGGTGCCGCTGCTGGGCACCGAGTTCGTGCCGAAATCCGACTTCTCGGAAACCACGCTCAACTTCTACACGCCGGTAGGGTCGTCGCTGGAAGTCACCGAAGCCAAGGCCCGCCAGGTCGAGGCGATCGTGCGCGAGTTCCCGGAAACCCGCTACACCCTGACCACCATCAACACCGGCAATGCGCAGGGCAAGATCTACGCCAGCGTGTATGTCAGGCTGATCGACCGCAAGGACCGCACGCGCAGCGTGGATGTGCTGTCTGCCAGCCTGCGCGAGCGCCTGCAACGCGTGCCCGGCATCACCGTGACCCATGTCGGCCTGCTCGATTCCGTCGGCGGCAACAAGCAGGTGACGTTCTCGATCCAGGGTCCCAACCAGGCCGAACTGGAACGCCAGACGCGCGTGGCGCTGGAGAAGATCCGGGTGATTCCCGGGCTGGTCGACCTGGACTCCAGCGTCAAGCCGGACAAGCCCACGATCGACATCGAAGTGCGCCGTGACATCGCCTCCGACCTCGGGCTCAGCATCACCCAGATCGGCGCCGCGCTGCGCACCATGGTGGCCGGCCAGACGGTGGGCAACTGGCGCGCGCCGGACGACCAGACCTACGACGTCAACGTGCGCATGGCGCCGGAATCCCGCAATTCGCCGGAAGACCTGCAGCGCCTGCCGCTGACGCTCGGCAGCAACGCCGATGGCAGCGCCCGGGTGGTGCGCCTGAACCAGGTGGCGGTCGTGCGCGAAGGCACCGGGCCGAACCAGATCAACCGGCGCGACCTGACGCGCGAGGTGAGCATCAACGCCAACGTCTACGGCAGGTCCGCCGGCGAGGTGTCGGCCGACATCAAGACCGCCATGGACGCGATCAACCTGCCGCCGGGCTACAGCTACAAGTTCAGCGGCTCGACCAAGGACATGGCCGAGGCGTTCGGTTATGCGGTGTCGGCGCTGGTGCTGGCGATCGTGTTCATCTACATGATCCTGGCCAGCCAGTTCAAGAGTTTCCTGCAGCCGCTGGCGCTGATGACCGCCTTGCCGCTGACCCTGATCGGCGTGGTGCTGGCATTGATGGCGTTCCGCTCCACCCTGTCGATGTTCTCGGTCATCGGCGTCATCATGCTGATGGGCCTGGTCACCAAGAACGCGATCCTGCTGGTCGACTTTGCCATCCGCTCGCGCGAGGGCTCGGTCGCCGGCGACGGCACCATCCTGCCGGGCCTGAGCCGCAACGATGCGTTGCTGCTCGCAGCCAGGGTGCGGCTGCGCCCGATCCTGATGACCACGCTGGCCATGGTGTTCGGCATGGTGCCGCTGGCCTTCGCGCTGACTGAAGGCTCGGAGGTGCGCGCGCCGATGGGGCAGGCCGTGATCGGCGGTGTGATCACCTCGTCCCTGCTGACCCTGGTGGTGGTGCCGGTGGTGTATTGCTACATGGACGATCTGGCCAATTGGTTCAGGCGCCTGTTCGGGGTCGGGGTACCGCCCGTGGCTCCGCATAAAATCGGCTCCCGGACCTGAATCACTCCCCCAGACTGCACCATGAACCTTGAACAAGCCCGCTTCAACATGATCGAGCAGCAGATACGCCCGTGGGACGTGCTCGACGCCCATGTGCTGCACCTGCTGTCGGTGGTCAAACGCGAAGACTTCGTGCCCGTCGCCCACAAGGCCCTGGCCTTCGTCGACATGGAAATACCGCTGCCCGGTGGCCAGGTGATGCTGGCACCCCGTGTGGAAGCCCGCCTGCTGCAGGACCTGGGCGTGCAAAAGCATGAAAAGGTGCTGGAGATCGGCGCTGGCTCCGGCTACATGGCGGCCTTGCTGGCGCACCGCGCCCAGCGCGTCATCTCGCTGGAGATCAACGCCGAACTGGCCCGCCTGGCGCGGGCCAACCTGCAGGCTGCGGGCGTGCACAATGCCGAGGTGCGGCACCTGGACGGTTCGCGCGGCGTGCCGGTGGAGGGGCCATTCGACGTGATCCTGCTCAGCGGATCGCTGGCCGAGATTCCGCAGTCGCTGCTGACGCATCTCAAGCCCGGTGGCCGCCTCGGTGCGATCATCGGCGACGAGCCCATGATGCGGGCCACCTTCGTGACGCGTGTGGG